>JAZUII010000030.1:0-52169 GCA_045642105.1 Anaerovoracaceae bacterium
CAAGGAATAAGGAGCATCTTATTAACCGGATCCGCCAGGCTTACCAATCTGTTTTTTATACGCTCTGAGCTTCTCTGAGAAATGCACACATAATACGCCTTAACATAATCACTATATGCGTCCGGCTTCAGAATCTTCATAGGATTATTGCGTTTAGGTCGTTTCTGGAAGATGCGAAGAACCTCCACGTCATATCCGGCCATTCCCAGAGATTTTGCCATACAAAGATTGGACAGATAATTACGGCCTGCAATCAATACACGCGGTTTTGCTTTCTCCGTTGGTCTTGCATTAGCACTCTTCATCTGTGGATAAGCTAAAAGTAAATATTTGAATGTTCGTAACGCCGGCTTGATGCTTTCAAAGCATTTTTTAAGCGCAGCTTTAACAGCTCTTTTAATTTTACTAAGCTGATATCTTCTCTTCGTCTTTTTAATCTCAGAAATAAAATAATCCACCGGGGCCTGATCGTCATCGCTGTAAAGCAGCTTGATTGCAGCATTCTCAATGGCATCATTCAATTCCTTTTTTGTCATATAGCCATGTATATGATCATCCCAGGCAACTTTTTCGTAAACGAAATCTTTTCCGTATTCGCTGACTTTTTCATCATCTTCTGTGTGACCTTTTCCCATAGCTTCATCTACGAAAAGCTTCGGAAGATTTACACCACTTTTGAAATATGAGAAGTTCGGTCCACCACTTCTTAAGTTGACCTCATTGAAATACAATTTATCCCCAACGATATTGAATTCCATATCAAACATACCGAAGTAATGGAATTCTTTCAGCATCGCTACGACTTTTTCTGCTATCTCGCCCATCTCTTCGAAAGGTACAACAACTCCAGCTAAAGTTACACCCTTTTCGTACTGAGCAACCCTTGTCTTTCTGACGATTGCAGGAATAATAACTTTTGATCCTAAGCAAACTCCTCCAAGGTCAATCTCATTATCAATCTTAAGGAATTCCTGAACCAGAATAGATCTATCAGCATACTTTTCCTTTAATGACAGCAGGTGGTTATATAGCTGTTCTTTATCTTCGCATCTGGCCATCTCAGACTTATATCCGGTGATGCTTTCGACTGGTTTACAGAAACATGGATAAACCATATCGTCCGGGATAATAATATCGTTTTCATATAGAGGAATACTCCACTCTTTCGGGGTTAAAAGTCCGACTTTTCTTGCGATTGCACCCTGCACAGTCTTATCCATATGCTCAGTCATCGAACCTTGTTCTTTGCCCAATATACCCGGCATAACGAATATTTTGGAAAGCTTATCACGATTCTGATCCATAATGGATGCGGTATAGTCATCTGTCGCAAAAAGGATTGGTTTTAACTCGTTTTTACCTCTATAAGCAAGTAAAGCATCAACCAGCTCATTATCTGCGCCGTCTTTGACTTTCTTTGATACAAGCTCTACAGAATTGCGCACATACTTACTGCATGCCGCCATCTTTGAGCTGCCTTCTTTATAAGCGCTGGCCACAAGATCAATGGTATAACCCGCAGATCCCAATGATCTTATAACCGCAAGACCTGTTGAATAGTTTCTGGAAAGGACAACCACAAGATTGTCAATGCCTTTCTCATATTCAACACCATCCTCTTTCTCTTTTCTTGATTCTACTATTGCTTCTATAAGCTCTTTATCTCTCATTTTTATTTCTTATTCAAACGTTTACGCAATCTTTGTTTCATTGCACTAAGCCTGATTTTCTTATTAAACAGTTTGCCTGGTATAGGGTCATCTTCATCTGCCAGTAAAGTGAAATCAGCATCGGCAATATGCTGTTTCATCTCTGCCTTTGAAATGAAACCGTATATATAGTCTTCCCATGCAACTTTTTCATATGTAAATGACATTCCATACGTGGTAATCTTTTCTTCCTTTTCCTCGTAATCAAGCCCTGACAGTTCTTTTACAAACAGTGCAGGGAGATTGATTCCACTTTTGAAATATGCATAATTCGGACCACCGCTTCGCAAATTCACTTCTCCGAAATACAGTTTATCGTCCACCTTATTGATTTCAAGATCAAACATTCCAAAGTAATTGTACTTGCGCATCATCGAAATCAGTCTAGAGAATTCTGCACCTAGAATTGTCGGTTCCTCCATCACTCCACACATGGTAACACCTCGTGCGTGTCTTGCAATTTCGGTCTTTCTGATAACGCCGGGTATAATTACTTTATCTCCAAAGCAAACGCCGGAAATATCATATTCGGTATCAATATCGAGATACTTTTGAATCAGAACTTCCCGGCTCCTATTAGCCTTCTGCAGTTTTAACAGATGCTCCTTCAGTCTGGTCTTATCACTAATGACCGCCATCTCTAATTTTTGTCCTGATATACTCTGAATTGGCTTAACAAAACATGGATAAACAATATCATCCGGAATTACAATCTCTTCTTTTAATGATAATTTCCATTCAGGAACAGTTAGAATACCGGCTTCTTTTGCAAATTCCGTCTGCACTGTCTTGTCCATGAAATCAGCAATAGAAGTGTCCGTATCTATGATATGTGGAGCCAGAAAACCACCGCTTAATCTTTTGCACACGCAATCTGCAAGAACAGCAGTGTAGTCATCTGCAGGAAATATAACTTTTTTTCCAGGCAGCTCTTCGTACTCTTTCAGTACATCAATAAGATTGTTCTCGGCCTCTTCCATATCATCTGAAAGATCAATTTCCTGCGCCTTATTTATATATTTACTTTTCGCACATATGATTGAGCTGCCGCGATTAAGTACAAATGCAATGAGATCCACGACAAATCCAGCCGAGCCTAAGGCTCTTACCAATCCCAGTCCTGTTGAATAGTTCCTGGATAATACAATTATCCGCTGTTTGTTTTCCAATAATATATCTCCCTATTATTTATCTTATTTCAAGCTGATCACCAAATAACGGTAACTTTTATTATACAATATCTGTAAAATAAAATGTGCGATTGAGCGGCAAGCTATAACTTATTTCTTTTAATCAGGCACATAAATATATATGTATATTATATACGATATCTATGATATATACTATTGCTGTCAAACCCTAAAACGGATAAACATTGAAATTTCAACGAAAAAAGAGGATGGATAAATCCATCCTCTTCAGTAATATCAGTTCTGCAATCTTGAAACGAATAAATCCAATTCATCCAGCAGATTCTTATCACCCTGATAATATACCTCTATCAATTTTGTGCCTTTTCTCAAGTAGAGAGTTTGATTTCCACTATATCCCAGCTTTTCAGGTACTGAATAATACCCGACATAGTCAGCACCAGAGCAATTTACCGAAATATCCTCCGGCTTCAATTCATTTGACAAGCTGTCATCCCAAGTCGAATCATACGCTATATCCTCTGCCAGAAATTTCTCTGCCATCTTAGAATTTCGGAATTCAGAATATTCCATGCTATAGTATGCGATTGTCTCTGATGTTGTGGCTCCTTCATCTTCAGGATCTGGGACTTCTCGCTCGACAGAATATCCTTCATGTGCCCAATTTCGTATCAACGTGTTTTCCGAGTTTATAAAGTAGTCATAGTAATACTCTCCTGATTCATCATTTTTACCGAGAATCAAGTCATAATATGAGTTCCAGGTGCACGCATCAAATTCACTGAATCTTACAAGCTTAGGGTTCTCATATGCAAGTGAATCATTCAAGCTAAGCATTCCTCCACTCCATGCATATACCACGTCAAGCAATCCTGCAACAAGTGCAATAGCTGCTGATATATATACTATTTTCCCTCGTTTCGTAACCTTCTTATAGGGCAAATTGTGGTCTATTGTATCGTTTTTACTCGCTGTCCTGTGGAACTGAATGATTGATATCAAGTCGTTAGTTATGCATATTGCACATCCGCAAAAAAGAAAAAATGTAGCGACAAATACTAGTATATCGATATCAAATGTATGTGCCGAAATGAAATCCCACGGTTCTCTTAATCCAAAGCACAATGTCCATATCGCATATATAGTAAAGAAAAGCCATAATGCACTTCTGTTAAATGCATATTTCTTGGTTCGTTTCCTCCATGAATCAATGTCCGTAAATAATTCTGTTGCATTTGGATTTTCATTAAGAAAAATCGATTGGCCCGTCGATGGAATGTATTTCCATCCCTCAGCTTTATATAAATACCGTTCCTCTTCAGAAATATCCGCATATTCCAGAGGAATAATCCTATATTTACACTCTAATGCCTTTGTCTCTTCAAATTCACAAGTAAACGTGTTTTGATTTTTTAATAAAAATCCCTCTCTTGCCATATCCTCAAGCCAACTCTCGCAGTAATTGAATTGAGCGGCACTAAAATAATATATCTTCTTTACAGTACTCATTCTATATCACCTCGGATTCAGCATCCTGCAGACACATTTTAAGTCTTGCCAGCTCTGACTGATATAATTCTCTCCCCTTATCTGTAATCGAGTATGTAATTCTTCTGCCATCAACAGAAATCTTTTCGATAATCTTTTCGTTCTGAAAAGTTGACAGAATTGAATACAATGTACCTGGTCCAAGAATTATCCGTCCGGATGTCACCTTTCTCACATATTCTGCAATATCAGTTCCACACATATCATTTCGGCAAAAACAGAGCAGCACGTAGAACATTGACTCTGTTAATGGATAGAGAGATTTTTTAGCCATGCATATCACACTTCCTTATTATCGAATAACGATATTATTGCCATTAAATTAACATCGTTATTCGATATTGTCAAGATTTGATTATATTTCTTTTGGTTATTAGCTTTAGCGACTAATGGTGCGGATGATAGGATAACTCGCAGTCAAGGAGCATGCCCGCTGCACGGCGCCTGCGACGTCCTTGACTGCTCGTGATTCGGCTGCTTATAAAGCTGATCATACAGCCGAATGCGAACCCCGGTTCTCATCCTTTGCATTTCTGCATATAACAAAACAGACAGCCTGCTGGCTGTCTGTTTTGTTATGGTGCGGATGATAGGATTCGAACCTACACGATGTTACTCACACGGACCTGAACCGTGCGCGTCTGCCAATTCCGCCACATCCGCATATTAAGCGTGCCCTTACGGCACGCTCGTTATTATACAACAAGTTTAGACCTTTGTCTAATGAAAAGAGTGATTTTTTCGAAAAAATTACTCTTCCTCAGCCATAATCTCGTCGAATACAGCTGCTGCAGCCTCGAACTCTGCATCATCTTCGATGTCGATAAGCTCGAACTCTTCCTCGCCGATCTCCTTGTAACCGTAGATGTATACATCGTCTGTATCATCCATTGGCTGAACTGCGATGTACTCCTTGCCGTTAGCCTCAAAAGTACCCATGATTGAGCAATCTACTGCTGTATCGTCATCAAATTCAAGAGTAATGATATCCTCTTCCTCTTCAATTCCTACGTTCTTAATCTCGTCTGACATAGTTTATCTCCTTTACTGTTACATCAAATAAATGCTCTGTAAATATATCACGAAGTGCGATTTTTCGCAAGTAAATGAAAGTTGCAATATAACTAGCGTTTACTGAAGAACTCAATTATGCTCTCGGCTACCTTCGTATTCATACCGTCGAGTGCCATAAGATCCTCGTAAGAGGCTTTTCTGATAGCCTCGATGCCTCCGAAATGAGACAGAAGCTCCGCTCTTCTTTTCGGACCCACACCCGGAATATCCTCGAGCACAGAGTGAATCATCTTTTTGCCCTTTGTTCCGCGCATGAAGGTAATCGCAAACCGGTGAACCTCTTCCTGGATAGTACCTGCGTAGCTGAAAAGCAGTTTGTCATTCCTGAGGTCAATCTCGCTTCCATCGGCGAAAACCACTGCTCTTGTTCTATGCGCATCATCTTTTGCAAGTCCGACTACAGGAATCGCCAGTCGGAACGCATCCACAATCTGCTGCACCGCATGCACCTGACCAAGGCCTCCATCGATGAACATAATATCAGGGAAAGTGCTGAAACCTTCATCTCCTGCCATAAGTCGCTTAAGCCTTCTGTATACTACCTCCTGCAGGCTGCCGTAGTCATCACCGCCCGCAGCATTCTTGATCTTGAACTTTCGGTAATCATTTCTGATAGCCTTCCTGCCCTCATATACAACCATAGCTGCAACATTGTCGAGACCGTTCATATTCGAGATATCGTAAGCTTCAACTCTGTACTCGCGCTCATCGCCGTCTTCAATGAGACAAGGTTCACTGCCGTTAAATTCGCAGCACTTGCGAATAAGTCCGGCAATACTCTCCTTCAGTGCAAGCTTGCGCTCACGTTCGCGTTCCGCCCTCTCGTCAAGAGATTTTGCAAGCTGGCGCGAATCATCTGCGGCCATCATGAGAAGTGCACGCTTGTCACCTCTCTCAGGAACGAGAATTCGGGTCTTGTGCATAACATCACTTCGAGCCTCAGCATTGTCTGCATTGATTCTGTCAAGAAAATCCATCAGCAGCTGTTCATCATCTATGTGTCTTTCCAGGATAATCTCACGAGGCAGCTGTGTACTCATCGAATAGTACTGCTTGATAAAAGCCGACAGCAGTTCCATGCTTGAAGCTGTACCGCTGATCATGCCGTCATCTCTCATATATATAACTTCTCTTCCAATCAGTTTGCCCTCGCGCACCTTGTACTGAACTATGATTTCATTTAGCGAAGTCACGACAGGAATGAGAATATCGGCATCGCCTCCTTTTACCATAGTTGCTCTCTGAGTCTCGCCAAGCTGTTTGAGTGAATTGATATAGTCACGATATTTTGCCGCCTCCTCAAAGTTCAGATTATCAGATTCCTCATACATCTTTGCTTCCAGGCGCTTGATGATATCCGCATCGTGGCCGTTCAGAATATCCACTATCTCGTCAATCATCCTGCTATATTCCTCCTGATTGACATGACCGGTGCACACGCCCTTACACTTGCCTATGTGGTAGTTCAGGCATGGACGCACACCGTCGCGGAATTTCTGAGTCGCACATTTCTTAAGTGGATACAACTCGTCAATCATTTTGAGTATGCTCCATACAGCTCCGCTGTCTGAATACGGTCCGAAATATCTGTTGCCGTCGCGTGCAATCCTTCGCGTTCTTATTACTCTCGGATATTCTTCAGAAACAGTAACCTCGATATAAGGGTAGGTCTTGTCATCTTTGAGCAGTATGTTGTACTTCGGCATATGCTTCTTGATAAGATTGCATTCCAAAATGAGAGCCTCCATTTCGGTTGCGCAGCGAATGTACTCAAACTCTGCGATATTCGAAACCATAGCTCTCACTTTCGGGTCGGCCTGCGAGTTCAATCTGAAATACTGTCTGACACGATTTCTCAGATTGACAGCCTTTCCCACGTAGATTATTTCACCGAGGCGGTCCCTGTGCATATATACACCGGGACTCGTCGGCAGTTTTTTCAGTTCTTCTTCAATATTGAACATACGGTAAAAACCTCTTATTCATGATAAGTCCAGCCGCGTCTTCTTCTGTCCTCCTCAATCTCCATCTGCTTTCTTGCAGCCTCACGAATCTTCTGCTGACGCTTGAGTTTCTTCATCTTTTCTTTGCGTCTCTTCAGCTGCTTTATTCTGAAGATAAGCAGAAGAATGAGCAGAACAACTGCCATCAGCACAACTGTCATAAAATTGGATATGTAAAGATATGAAGGGAACCAGCCCTTGTCAATGTCTTTCTTTGTTACCAGGTCAACCGTACCCTTTAACTCATCGGCAATATAGATTCTATACTCTCCCACCTTTGATCCTGCAGGAAGAGGTGCTGACAGATTATCCAGCATTACAACCTGAGTCTGAACCAGAGCCTCACTTCCCTCCGGCGGAATATATGCATATCCCTTACCCTCTGTATATGCAGAAACGTGGGTCCAGACACCGTGTCTTATCTTCGCCTTTCCCACCTTCTTGTCTGCTTTGATGATAGTATTCATCTTTACTTTCTGGTAACCGTATGTCAGAAGATGTTTGGCTTCAGACTGACGTGTCCTCTCATCGGCATCAAGCATAACAACGACAAGCTGCATATCTTTTTTGTCAGCAAACCCCATATACTGTGCCGACTTTGGAGCCTGAATTACACTGTTAAGTGAACCGCAGAGGTCGGGATATTCTATATCATTCTTAGTATCACAGAGGATATTTCTGATAGCCTCATATCGAAGTGCATACTGTGTCATCACAGCGCAGTCATAGGCTGACGAGTACTGATTCACACTGTATGAACCGGTCGCATTAGTGAACTGAGTGTTGAGAAGTCCAATTGAAATTGCCTTTGAATTCATCTCATTCACAAAAACACTTGAACGGGAAGTCGAATACTTTACGAGCAGCTTAGCTGCCTCCTCTGAATCTTTAACCAGCATCAGCGCAAGAAGCTCTTCAACCTTAAGAGTATCCCCCGCTGCTCCGAGATTCTTGTCTTTCTCCGCAGCTTCTTTTGTGACATCTACCTTCGCACTGAATTCCTTGCTGCTGTGCATATTGTCAATGACAATCATAGCTGTCATAAGCTTGGTCAGGCTTCCCGGAGAAAGCTTTCTGTCCTTATGAAGCGAATACACCAGCTGACTTGTTGATGCGGAGAAAACCACCGCTGATCCTGCGTTCACAGAAGGCTCCTTCGAAACCTCTATTTTGCTTTTCGCAGCTGCGTTTGACCTGGTTGCCGTATCATTTGATGCAGCCGAAACGTACGAAAAACTAAGGGTGGACATCAGCGCCGTTGCTACCAGAACAGCGATAACGGCCACCACCGACTTTCTCCTCTTATTCATAAAATTATTATTCTTAATCTTCATACTATGAAAATTATATCCAATCGACTGCTTCTTGTAAATATAGAGAGGCCGCGAATATTGAATTGATGACGGTTCTAATGTATACTCGATAGAGAATAATTCTATTTGAGAAAACAGGAGGTTATCATTATGGAGAAGTATTACATTGGTACTCTCAATAATATTTCAAAGATCGGTCTTTCAAGACTCACAGATAAGTATGAGCTTACCGAGGACATCGACAAAGCCAACGGAATCGTTGTAAGAAGTTTCAAGATGCATGACATGGAGCTTTCAGACAACCTTCTGGCTATCGGAAGAGCCGGTGCCGGAGTAAACAACATTCCACTTGAGAAGTGTGCAGATAAGGGAATCGTAGTATTCAACGCACCTGGCGCTAACTCAAACGCTGTTAAGGAGCTTGCTATCGCTGGAATGATCATGGGCGCAAGAAATATGTACGAAGGTATTTCATGGGGCCAGACACTCGAAGGCGATGTAGCTGCTGACGTAGAGAAAGGCAAGAAGCAGTTCGCAGGAACTGAGATTATGGGCAAGACTGTTGGTATCATCGGTCTTGGAGCTATCGGAGCTAAGATTGCCAACGCTGCAGAGGCTCTCGGAATGAAAGTTGTAGGATATGAGGCATTCAAGCCACATCCTTGCATGACAGCTGATGTTAAGCTCTACGATTCAGTAGAAGAGATGGTTCCTGAGTGTGACTTCATCTCAATCCACGTTCCATCACTCCCAACAACAAAGGGAATGGTTAACAAGGACCTCATCGCAAAGATGAAGGATGGCGTTATTTTCATGAACTATGCTAGACCTGACCTCATCGTTGTTGATGACGTTCTCGCTGCACTCGAGTCAGGAAAGATCAGAAAGTATATGACAGACCTTCTTGAGCCTGAGTACATCGGCAAGGCTGGCATCGTTGCTACACCACACCTCGGAGCTTCAACTGCAGAGGCTGAGGAGAACTGTGCAATCATGGCTGTTGATGAGCTCATGGATTACATCGGATGCGGTAACATCGTTAACTCAGTTAACTTCCCAAGAGTAACTCTTGACTGCAAGGAAGGAACAAAGAAGCACTGCGTATGCATCAAGTGTGACTGCGCTGCTGAGGATGTTGAGGCTAAGGTTAGAGAGTTCTACGGTGACTGCCTCGTAGATTACGCTGGCGGCAAGAGAGGAAACTACGGCTACTTCATTGCACAGGTTAAAGAAGGATGCGAGAAGGTATTCGACTGTGACTGCGTAACAAGAGTAAGAGTAATCGGCTAATTGTTCAAAGCTAAAACAAAAGGATTGGACCGAAGGTCCAATCCTTTTTTATTTCTCCAGTTCTGAAATATCTCCTTTATGCTTCACAATCGGCTCATTTTTTGTATTATCCCAATCGTAGATCATGTATGAATCATCCTCCTCATCCAGTGAAAGTGTATTAGCACCGTCTACTGGAACGCCAAGCCTTTCTGCCGCACTATTATTAGTTCTCTGGATGAGCTTCTGATATAGACCAAGATTTGTATAAATCGACCATTTGCACCTGTATCTAATTGGCATCTCCTTCAATGTGGTCATAGTTGACACCCCATCACCATATGTTTTTATAACTTCTACTTTGTCTCCATTGACTCTGATATCCGCCATAATTTCATACAATCCGCCACTGATTTCGTAACCTTTATTACGAGCTTCTATATATAGTCCATCGTTAAAATAGCCATACACTGTCATCGTCTTCCCTAATCCGGATATACCAAATATGTCGAGTGATGATGCGATTGCTGAGTTCTTAAAATCTATTTCTTCACCCCAGCCAGAATAAGCATCTTTATCTATGAGTGCATCCTGCAAACTCTGCCGTTGTGCAGCATTTAAACGGTACTGACTTATATTCAATGGAGTAAGTAGCAGCAGAAACGCAATAAGGATAATTACAATTGCAATTGATTTTTTCCACTTCATAATTTCCTCCTTAAATTCAACAGCACCTCTCTCTGAAAAACCAGAATCACGCTTAAGTGCTTAAAGAAAGGCAGTCAACCTGAGTTGACTGCCCGAGTAATTTGCAATTCTATTTATGGAATTGTAACGTAGTGCTTCACTGATATCTGGCTTGTTTTGCCATTCTTCATGATTGGAGTAACCTTAGTGTAGTATTTCTTACCTCTCTTCAGAGAAGATGTTCCATACTTGTAGATTGTTGTTGTATATGATGACTTTGATCCAACCTTAACTGTCTTGGCAAGCTTATATCCTGAACTCTTCTTTGTTGAGATGTAAACCTTGTAGCTCTTTACATTTGTACCCTTCTTGATGTTCAGTTTAATCTTCTTTGTTGAATAAGCTTTACCTGATACAGTTGGATTATCGAAATACTCATATCCACTCCAAGCACCGTAATACTTCTTGCCATTCATTTCGTTCTTATAATACAGTCTAGCTCTGTACTTATATCCAACATTTCTTGAAGTGCTGAACTTTGCTGTCGATGTCGAGTACTTGTTTGTTGTTGATGAGCTGCTGTACTTGCTCAGCTGATACTGAATTCCGGTAGCCATTGTAGATGAAGATGAATAACTATGTCCAAGTGTTGTACTGGAATTTGTCATGCTTGATACCTTAATCTTGCTTGTTGATGCAGCCTTAGGAACTGTATTTACTATTCCAATAGCTGCTACATCTTGAGTTCCATCAGTGTAAGTAACCAAAACTGAGAAAATACTCCAGCACTCAATCGGTGCTTCACACGAAAATTCTGTTATACTTCCATCTACAGTGTCAATATAATACATGTCATCGCCATCCTGTCCCATGTCATAAACATCGTATTCCGCAACATTCTTTCCAGGAACAGCTACAGGTGACCAGTAAATTGTGAATCCGGACTTTGTTACATCCTTAAGGCCAAGCTCTGGAATATCTTCTTCATCATACGTAGAAGCAGTCTCACCTGCTAATGTAACAGCTGCATTTTCATCAATGCTTAAAAGCTCAGCACTTTCAGATGCTAATGAAGCAGATGCATTTTCATCAGTGCTCAACTGTGCAGCATTATCATCTGCAAATACAACAGCACTGGACATGGTCATAATCACAACCAATGAAAGAAAAACGCTTATAATCTTTTTCATACTCTTTGTCCTCCCTGCTCAGAAAGTTATCCCCCTACCTTCCTGCATATATAACAAATTGATTTCGTATTCTGATTATACCAAACAATGATTAGATATGCTCTATATTTTGTATAATTCTTTACGAAAACAGATTAACATGTGTGTTTATATTAACACGAAAAAAGCAAAATCAAAGACTTTAGAGCAAACTGTAATAAACTGTAAGATTCCGGCACATGCCTACTTCAGCGGTCGCATCTTTTATCTTTATTCGTTTCTATCTAGGCGGCTGCTTGATGCAGTTCTGCGCACGCAGCACATTAACCTGCACATAAGGTGTGCTCTCTGAATCAATGCTTGTTTTGAAAAGTTTGGCCGCGCAGTCCCATCTGTTGATGAACTCATCCTCTGTCTGAAGTTCCGGGTTGCCTGCCTCATAGTAGATGCTTCTGAAGTGCATTGGGATTGCTATCTTTGGATCAAGCTGCTTCACTAATTCAAAAGCCTGCTCTGAGTCAATTGTATAGATTCCTCCAACCGGAACCATAACCGCATCGAGTCCTGTGAGCATAGCTCTCTCCTCTTCAGACATATCAGTATTGATATCACAGCCGATATCTCCAAGATGAGCAACTTTAGTAACGCCATCATCGAAAATTCTGATTGTGTTTGGACCTCTTTTGGCACCATTGCACTCATCATGATATGACTCTATCTCTGTAATTGTGAACGGACAGTCTCCACCTTCCACAATATTTGCACAGCTTACTGCATTGTGATCAAAGTGCTGGTGACTGCAGAGAACCATATTTACATCCTCTCTTACATCTGAATAGCCGGGAATGCTTCCGTCCTCAAACGGATCGATCAGCACCCTGTAACCATCCTTCTCAATCACAAAACACGCATGTCCAATATATGTGATTTTCATTAAGCTCTAACCTCCCGGAAACTATTTCTTAAGAAGATCTCTGATTTCCTTGAGAAGTGCAATATCTGCAGGATCCTCTTCAGGCTCCTCTTCTTTTTCTTCAGGCTTCTTCACTCTGTCATGCATTCTGTTGATTGCTCTAACCATGCAGAAAACACAGAAAGCAACAATCAGGAAGTTAATAACATTCTGAATGAACAGTCCATAGTTAATTGCAGCTTCGCCAACAGTGATGCAGAGTCCGCTGAAATCGAGACCGCCTGTGATAACTCCGATAAGAGGTGTTATGATGTCGTTAACAAGTGAAGTTACGATAGCTGTGAATGCGGAACCAATGATGATACCAACAGCCATATCAATAACATTTCCTCTAGCAATAAACTCCTTAAATTCTGAAATAAATCCTTTCATTTCCTTTTCCTTTCTATACTATCAGTGAGACAGCACTTCTCACAGTTTTAATATCTACAACATCTGCACCCTTTTCATACTCTCCATCGAGAGTCCATGGAGTGCCTGGCTCAACTTCTACTCGAACATCTCTTGCACTAAAGAACTCGATTTCATCAGTCTCAAGAGTTCCATCAAGCATGTGCAAAATAATCTCGTTAAGCGCAACGATGCTCTTAGGCATTTTTACCAGAAGAACCTCCATAAGACCGTCATTCATATCCACGTCGAAACGGTCCAGTTTGAGAATACCTGCAACCGATGTCGAATTACATACAGCACCGAAAAGATAATCGCCTTCACATATCTGCTCATTAGGTGTGCCTTCATCAGCGATAAATCTGGCGTGAATCGGCTTAATGCTCATAAGGTCCTTCGCTCCCTGAAGGATATACGCCGTATGTCCGAGAATGTTCTTTATGTTCTGAGGCACGCTGTAGGATGTACTTGTAAATGCACCGAAGGACGCTATGTAAGTAAAGGTTCTTCCGTTAAAATCACCTACATCTATCGTTCTTGGCGAGCCTTCGATTACTCTCTCCGTTGATGCAAGAACACCCTTTGGAAGCCCCATACTGGCAGCGAAATCATTCGTACTTCCCGAAGGAATATAACCTACGTTGCACTTGCCTCCAATTTTAACCAGACCGTCAATAACCTCATTAAGCGTACCGTCTCCGCCGGATACAACTATAGTATCAACGTTCTCGTGGTTCTCTATTGCGAACTGTCTTGCATCACCTGATTTCTGTGTCATAAGAACAGATGTCAGATAACCCGCATCTGAGAATTTCTGCAGGATATCGCTCATCATCTTGGCCGCCTGCATAGTTCCAGATTTCGGATTGATTATGAAAAGCAGTTTTTTTCTCATTGGCTATCCCTCTCTCTGTCCGGAGCATTGTCATAAATATCAACACAGTAGTCACGCGCGTCAGCATAATCTTTGATTAATTTTCTGCTGATTCTGTCAGCAACTGTATCAGTTCGTCTGTCAAATCTTGCAGGATTAGCTGTGTAATACATATTGAAGTTCTTTGAATTGCCATGACTCTCTCTGATTGCAGCCTTTATCTTGCTTGGATGCAGTCTGCCCCTGGCCATATAGATGTCCCAGCTTCTGTTGAATACCATGCCGATACAGAGCACCCATGATATCAGGAAGAACCAGAGCAGGAGCGCTACGATGTTGGCAAATGATCCATAGAGGATGTCATATGACATTGTCCTGCCTACGTATGAAGAATAGAGAGCTGTAACAACCACCATTCCTATTGTTGAAAGGACAGCCCCCGGTATAAGCGCGATATAAGGCACCCTGATTCTTGGCAATGCGATATATACAAAGCTTACAATAATAAAGAAGAATATGAACAGCACCGGCCCTTTGAGCAAGTTCAATAAGCTAAGAACTTCTTCATTCTTTACCAGTTTCGTAAGAGCCCACCAGCCGTATACATACGCAAGCAGTGCCGCTGCAATCATGATGATAATAAACACAGCCATCGGGAAAGACTTCACTCTCTCATTGAAGAAAGAATATCTGTACCTTCCATCAGTCAGTATCTGTGTCTCAACTCTTGAAAGAGAGAACTCCAGTCCGGAAGCTCCCCAGAGGGTAAGTACAATCATGATAACATTTGTCAGCACAACCGAAGATGACTGCGTGAAAAGGCCTGTAACAAATGAGCTCATATGAGCATCCATATGCTTCTGCATCCACTCCAGAATAAAGTCCAGAGACACGTCAAACAAGCCGAGCACCTGAATCAGTACAATCAGGGCCGGTACACTTGCCATAAAGAAGTAGTAAGCAATCTGTGCTCCAACACCCGCATAATATGGATCATCAAAAGTTCTCATAACATGACAACCCATTTTGACTGCTCGCTCGAAAGTCAGCTTAAGAGGGACTTCTTTGCTATTCACATTATTCTCTTCAGTTCTGGTCTTCTCTTCGCTCAAATCATTCACCTAAGCTGAGGATTAAAGTTCCATCAGCATCTCTTCAAGCTTCTTAAGTGAAGCCGCTCTGTGGCTTATGCGATTCTTCTCTTCAGAATCCATCTCACCAAAAGTGCAGTCATATCCATCAGGAACAAACAGCGGATCATAGCCGAAACCGTTCTCGCCTTTCATCTCATGAATAATTCTGCCTTTTACTTCACCCCTTGCAACCAGCTCGCGTCCGTCAGGGAAAAGCATAGTAATTACAGAGACGAACTTTGCACCTCTTTCTTCATCGGGAACATCTTTAAGAAGTTCCATCATCTTGATGTTGTTATCAAGAGGTGTGCAGTCTTCTCCTGCAAATCTTGCAGAGTACACTCCCGGCTCACCGTTCAGCGCATCTACCATAATGCCGCTGTCATCAGCGATTGTAGGAACCCCTGCAATATCCATAATTGCTTTTGCTTTTATATATGAATTCTCCTCAAAAGTTGCACCAGTCTCCTCCACTTCGAAAGTGTCGATACCGGCATCATCTCTTGAGACCACTTCCATTCCGCACTTTGAAAGGATTGCTCCAATCTCGCGAATCTTACCCTTGTTTCTTGATGCAAGAATTACCTTCTGCATATCATCCTCCGATAATAATTACTATTGAATTATTATTATATCATTACTGGAAATTCCGGCAAACTATTCTTCATTCTCCGCAACCTTAAGCATAATAGCGCATTCTATACGCTTGCGGTGAAGCTCACATCCGAAGTCATATACCTTGTCGATATCTCCGTTTGAGTGATAGTTGTTGGCAGCACATCCGCCTGCACAGTACAGCTTAGCCCAGCAGTCTTTGCACTTGTCTCTGGTATACATATTATTGCCCTTGCGGAAATAATCCAGAACTGCAGGCTCTGTAATTCCCTCATATATGTTACCGACCTTCATATCGTCATCGCCGACAAACTGATGGCATGGATAAAGGTCGCCTGTTGGTGTTACAGCAAGATACTCCGTGCCTACTCCGCAGCCTGCGACTCTCTTATATACACATGGTCCGCCTGTAAGATCTACAGTATAGTGGTAGAAGTTGAAACCTTCACCAGCCTCTCTTCTTCTAAGCATCTCAAGTGCAAGCTTCTCGTACTGCTCACAGAGGTATGGAATATCCTCCTTGTGGAGCGCATAAGGAGCATCAGGAGCACTTACAACAGGCTCAATACTTGTTTCCCTAAATCCCTTGTCAGCCATATATATAACGTCTGAAGCAAAGTCTTTATTATATGCGGTATATGTCCCCCTCATATAATATTCTTTGGTGCCTCTCGCCTTAACAAGTCTGCTGAAGTTATCGATGATATTATCGTATGTGCCTCCGCTTGTCTTTCCATGGCGCATTCTCTCGTGTGTTTCTTTTCTGCCGTCAAGACTCAGTACCACGTTGCCCATCTCTCTGTTGCTAAAATCAATTACGTCATCGTCGATGAGAACGCCATTGGTTGTGAGAGTGAAGTTGAAAATCTTGTTATTTGTCTTCTCAAGTTCTCTTCCGTATGCAACCAGCTCCTTGCAGACATCCCAGTTGAGAAGAGGTTCTCCTCCGAAAAAGTCAACCTCAAGATGCTTACGTGTTCCGGACTCTCTTACGAGATAGTCCAGCGCAGCCTTTCCAACCTCAAGAGGCATTATGCCGCTTTTACCGCTGTACTCGCCCTTTCCGGCGAAACAGTACTCACAGTCCATATTGCAGCCATGAGCAACATGAAGACAGATTGCTTTAAGCACAGACTGCTTCTGCTTGAGGTCTCCTGCAATCTCCTCGAAAGGATCCACTGAGAAAAGCAGAGCTTCTTTCTTGAGCTCCTCTATATCTGCGATTGTCTCGTCAACATCGGCAGCTGTCACATCATATTTCGCTGTTATAGCCTCAACAATCTCATCACGTGTTGAATTCTCATACATCGCAATTATGTCATAGGCTACATCGTCTACTGAATGAACTGCACCGCTGTTGGCATCCATTACTATGTTATAACCGTTTAATTTGTACTGATGAATCATTTCTTTCTATAATCTTTCTAATTTATTTCTTTAATAATAAAACAGCGCTGCTCTGTCGAGCAGCGCTCCAGATAGCTATTTCTCCTTGCTCTGCTCGCAATGCTGATTAGCTACGCTGCAAGAAGTCTTGCTAGCAGACTGGCATGATGTCTGGCACTCGCCGCATCCACCTGTTACTGTTGACTTTGAAAGATTTCTTGTTGAAATAGTCTTAATTCTTGTCATTGTTAAAGCCTCCATTTCCATCTGTATCTCATAGCATATCAATCGAAATGCCTGATGTCAATTAAGTATGTGTTATTCTATTCGTTATCTTTATCTGCAGCGCTGATTCTGTAGCTGAAAACAGCCTCTGTCTTCATATTACGGTTGACGATTCTAATTCTGTCAGCCTTTCCGTCAACGCTGTTCGCTCTTACAAGAATGTCTGCCGACTCTCCTGCAAGTATATCATATACTTCGGAATCACCGAGTGCCGGTGGAAGATCCCAGTCTCTTGTTGCTGTATTGTATGATCTGTGAATAAATCTTACCTTACCCCTCTTAACCTCTATATGATAGATGCAGTCAGAGGAAACACTAGGTATAAGACATTCACTCTGCTTCAGGCTGAACTGTCCTCTCAGATTGACAACCGCTTCAGCCTTTCTGTATACAAGACCGCGATATTCTCGCTCTCCTGTCCTGTTCTCAGATGCGATAAGGACATCACACTCAGCATGAGAAATTACATACTCTGCGGTTCTGCCGATGCTGTTCTTCATATCATCCTTGGATGACTTGGTCATAACTATCATATCCGCACCATACTCTCTGGCACACTTGATGATGCGCTGACCGGCTTTTCCTACATCCGCTTTGCATATAACCTTGTATCCCTCAAGTGCGGATTCAACCAGCTCCATCTTCTGTTCAAGATTGCTGATTGCGGCGCTGCTCTTGTCCTTGCTTGCAGTATAATCGATGCTCTCATCTACCATAAGCAGAACTATCTCATTCTCCTCAGGCGGGAATTGCTTCTTAACTTGTGAAATCGCAACAAGACTTCTTGTTGACTCATCTATTGGCAGAAGTATTCTCTTCATCCGATGACCTCCTAAACGCATTATCTAATTATATCGCAAAATGTCGTGTATAACAAGTTATCTTAACCACTGACCGGCTGAGATAACATAGAGTTCAAACAGTGTATAGAGCACCAGATAGTCATCATCGAAGCTGCAGATTACATTATTCTGCATGAATCCGCCATGTCCCTCGAAATTGATATTAGGCGAACCGAACACAACTGCTTTTCTGACACCGTCTTTGCTAATGGTGTAATTTGAGCTGACATTCGCCTTTCTGACAGCCATAAATGACTCTGCAAGGAAGTCACCATTGACTGTGCTTATGAGGTAAGTGTTCTTCTCTGTACCCTTAAGATGGGTAATTGTACCGAATTTCTCTCCGTCCGAATAAATATCGAAGTCCACCGCGGTCGCATCAACATAATTCTCTACCTGAGGTTCCAGCTTTGCCAGTTCTTCTCCATCATCATCTGTAAGCGTTACAGTGAGAGGAGGAAGCTTGATGAATGTATTAATTATAGCTTCATCATTAGCATCCACAAGCTGATTATCCTTGGTATTATGGCGGTAGAACTCAAACATATCGAGTGATGCCGGTGCACTGCTTCTCTTGCCCTCGGTAAAATCAGCTGTCAGATCAGCAAGGTCTCCTGTCATTACCGCAGACATTACCTTAAGCGAAGCGAATACTGAATATGCCTTCTGAGTTACTTCCATATTTGCAGTATCAGCAACATCTGTCAGTCTCCACTCATCTTCTTCGCCGGCTGTAATATTATCGAGGATATTTACATTTCTGAACTTAAACTCATCCTTCACCAGAGTAATTACAATTACATCCTTAAATGAAGAAGGTCCATATATTATAGCAGGCATACCCTTATATACTCCGGCCCAGCACTTTCCAAGCGGTGTATCTATATCCTTAAGGAAGTCAAACAGTTCCTCAAGAGTCTTATCATTAGCCTTTACTTTCTTGTCGTAGAGATTCTTATCATTGTATGAACCCTTACGGCTTGTAAAGAAAATACCTATGCCGAACATGAAAGCAATAAAAGCAAGTATCAGTTTACCAACACCAATTGCAATGAACATTATGAAAAACGAAAGAACGCCTACTATCCTGTATAATCTGTCTTCATTCATTATCTTATCTTCCTCTCAGTTATCTGCGAAGTGCTTACGAGTTTAATTCTACCATAATCAGACACTCTGACAATCTCTAATTCTTTGTATCTTTCAGCTCAGAGAAGGCCGTTGCCCCCAGAATCATTGCCGCTCCGATAATAATCGATGCCGTAATCGGTTCTTTCAGGAAAAACGCAGAGAGAAGTACCGCTTCTACCGGATCGATATAGCTGATAATAGCTACAGTCTGCGCCTCAAGAATTTTGACTGCCCTGAAGTATATTACATAGGCAATACCTGTATGCAGCACGCCCATAAGCAGCAGCCAGCAAATTCCGCTTCCGCCGAGACTTCCTATATTTACATCCTCTGTCAGAATAACATACGGAAGAACGAAAACAGCAGCAAGAGCCAGCTGCATCATAGTGGTATCATACGATGATATATCCTTAAGACCTTTGTTGACCAGAACAATAGCAGCATAGAATACTGCTCCTGCAACCGCAAAAACAACACCCTTCATATCCTCGCCATGAAGTCCGCTTCCTGCTGCTCCCGATACAAGAATCATTCCGCAGAAGGCAATGACAATGCATATGAATTTGCGCTTTGATATCTTTTCTTTGAAAACCAGTGCTGCTCCAAGAATAAAGAACAGCGGCTGGGTATAGTAGCATACTGTAGATATCGCTATTGTCGTGTATCTGAATGCCTCGAACTGACATACCCAGTTAATCGCCATCATCAGACCGAGAAGCGCAAGCGCTGGCATGTTCTTCTTTATGGCCTCAACATCCGGTTTCTGCCTGGTGATTGCAAGCCATACAAGAATGGTGATAACCGCGAGAACCGCCCTGCTGAAGCACAACGCTCCCGACGGCAGATCAATAAATCTTCTTACTGTGCCTATCGTTCCGAAAAGCATGCATACCAGTATGAGTTCAATCCTGGCCCTTTTCTGTCCCATTTCCATATCCCCTTCTGTCGTTCTTTCAGTTATGTCTATTCAGCAAAAATACTGCTGACAGCATCGCATACGAATTCTGCTTTTCGCTCAGCAGAAAGCGCATCGTCCCCTGTGCTCTTGACATATATCTTTATTACCGGCTCAGTGCCGGACGGTCTGGCTACAGCTTCACATCCATTATCCAGATGGAAATAAAGCATATCAGTATGCGGAAATCCCGGTATTCCCTTGGTAAAATCACGCACTTTCAGCACATCATATCCGATTGCTGCCGGAAGATTGTTTCTTACCTCGTTCATCTTTTCCGCCATACGCTCTGTTGCATCATATCCTTCAAAGTCGATACGTCTGCTCTTTTCTACACAGTATCCGTACTTTTCGTAGATCTGAATGAGTCCTTCGTATACACTCATTCCCCTGCTCTCATAGTAACAGCCTATCTCAGCAAGAAGCATTGCCGCTACAACTGCATCCTTATCCCTGGTATAAGTTCCTGACAGAAACCCAATGCTCTCCTCAAATCCGAATACGAAGGTATGTTCTCCAGTCTCCTCGAATTCTTTAATCTTCTCACCAATGAACTTGAAGCCGGTGAGAGTCTCGACACAGTCGAGTCCGAATGCATCGCATATTCTCTCACAGAGAGCCGTAGATACTACGCTTTTAACAACTGCACCGTTCTCCGGAAGTGTACCGAGTTCCTTCTTTCTTGTGGCCAGATAGTCAAGCATGAGCATTCCAATCTGGTTGCCGGTAAGTGCCTTCCATCCGGCTTCTGTTCTGACAACTGCACCGCAGCGATCACTGTCCGGATCCGTGCCGATAATCATATCAGCATTCATCTTGTCAGCATAGCTGACAGCCAGTTCATAGTTCTCAGCAAATTCAGGATTAGGATTCTTTACAGTTGCAAAATCTCCATCCGGAACAAGCTGTTCAGGCACCGCAGTTATATTCTCAATGCCTGCACGCCTGAGGACCTCCATCACCGGTTTTGCACCCGCACCATGAAAAGCACTGTACACCATTACGAAGTCATCTCCGGCTGTTCTGACATAATCGCCTGCAACAGACTGCCCCATCACAGCATCCAGATATGCTTCATCCATTTGAGCACCGATAAATTCTATGCCCTCTGTGCCGCCGAATAATTCGCCTCCGCAGATATCCACCTTTTCAATATACGCTGCAATTCTCTCAGCCATCTCAGGTGAAAGCTGGGAACCGTCATCCCAGTACACCTTGTATCCGTTATATTCTTTCGGATTATGACTTGCTGTAATGTTGACAGCTGCAACAGCGCCCAGTTCTCTCAGTGCAAATGAGAGCTCAGGTGTAGGCCTTATGTCATCAAAAATATACACTCTGATGCCATTTGCAGCCAGCACTCCGGCAGTCTCGTGTGCGAACAGTCGGCTGTTATGCCTTGAATCATAGGCGATAACAACACCGTCCTCCTGTCTTCCCTCTTCAAGTATGACAGCGGCAAGGCCCTGGCTCACACGGCGAATAGTGTAAATATTCATTCCGTTCGTACCAGCACGCATAATCGCCCTGATGCCTGATGTGCCGAAACCTGCAGTCTTGTCGAAACGGTCCATCAGTTCCTCACTGTCTTCAGAAAGCGCAGCAAGTTCTCTTCTGGTGTGGTTATCTACAAGAGGTGAATTCATCCATATTAAATAATTCTCTCTGTAGTTTTCCTTCAACTAGGAAACCTCCTCAAACTGTGAGTTATAGAGTTCCGCATAGAAACCGTCCTTTGCGAGCAGTTCATCATGCGTACCCTGTTCAACAATATCTCCGTGATTCATTACAAGAATGAGATCAGCATTTCTGATTGTAGAAAGTCTATGAGCGATAATGAAACTTGTTCTTCCCTGTGTGAGGGTGTCCATAGCCTTCTGGATTCTTTCTTCTGTTCTAGTATCTACTGAAGATGTAGCCTCATCGAGAATGAGAACCTCTTTATCCGCAAGAATAGCTCTTGCGATTGTGAGGAGCTGTCTCTGTCCCTCTGATACGTTAGTTGCATCTTCGTTGAGTACCATATTGTATCCGCCAGGTAATGTCTTGATAAAATGATGTGCTCTCGCAGCTTTTGCAGCCGCAATTACCTCTTCGTCGGTAGCATCAAGCTTACCGTAACGGATGTTCTCCATAATTGTGCCCGAGAACAGCCATGTGTCCTGAAGAACCATAGCGAAGCTCTCTCTCAGATCTGCACGTGAATAATCTCTTACATCTACGCCGTCAAGCTTGATTGAACCGGAGCTTACATCGTAGAAGCGCATGAGCAGCTTAACCATAGTGGTTTTACCTGCACCCGTAGGTCCTACGATAGCAATCTTCTGACCATCCTTAACCTTTGCTGAGAAGTCATTGATTACAATCTGCTCGTCATAGCCGAATCTTACATGTTCAAACTCTACTTCGCCCTTAATTCCGCTTGCATCTGCCGGATTCTCCACATCAGCAGACTCCTCTTCCTCTCCAAGGAATTCGAAAACTCTCTCAGCTGCAGCAGCCATCGACTGAACCTGGTTCATAACCTGAGCGATTGACTGAAGCGGACGTGACAGATTCTTTACATACTGTACGAACGCCTGAATATCTCCGATTCCGATAACGCCTCTGATTGCAAGCAGACCACCGCTGATAGCAACGCCCGCATATCCAAGGTTTCCTACAAAATTCATAGCCGGCATCATAAGACCCGCAATGAACTGTGACTTCCATGCAGACTCATAGAGCACATTGTTGGCCTTGTCGAATTCTTCAGTGATGTCCTTCTCTTTGTTGAAGGCCTTGATTACAAGCTGACCTGCAAAATTCTCTTCAACCTGTCCGTTGATAATTCCAAGGTACTCCTGCTGAGTACGGAAATGCTTCTGTGAGAACTTGACGATACACGCAAGGAGCACAGCTGAAAGCGGAAGCGTGAGAACTGCAATACCCGTCATCAGCGGTGATATTGTCAGCATCATAACCAGGACACCGATAATAGTAGCCAATGAAGTGATGATATTGGTAACACTCTGGTTCATTCCGTTACCGAGGGTGTCGACATCGTTAGTAATTCTCGAAAGAACCTCTCCGTATGGAACACTCTCGAAGTATTTCATCGGCATTCTGTTGATCTTCTCTGAGATTTCCTTTCTCATCCTGAAAATCAGGTTCTGGGTGATATGTGTCATAATCCAGCCCTGTACAAAAGCACAGATTGAACCGATTGCATATAAGGCCAGTGTCAGGAAGAGTATGTGCTTGACTGCATCAAAGTCGATGCCGCCTACTCCGTTGATCTTACGCATAAGACCTTCCGCAATCTCTGTTGTAGCATGACCCATTACCTTAGGACCCACAACCTCGAACACTGTTGCTGCTGCCGCAAAAATCATTACGATAACAACAGCAATCTTATATGTTCCCATATACTTCAGAATATCTCTGATTGCATTTCTGAAATTCTTCGGCTTCTCGCCGGGAGCGATTCCATGTCCCGGGCCTTTGCCTCTTCTCACTCTTGGGGCCGGCTTGTACTGTGCTTGATTGTTGTTCTCAGCCATACTACTTCACCCCCTTCAGTTCGTTCTCGGAAAGCTGTGACTCTGCGATCTGTCTGTATACCTCGCAGTTCTCAAGCAGTTCCTCATGAGTTCCCTTGCCGACAACCTCTCCGTCGTCAAGAACGATAATCTGCTCAGCATGAAGGATGGTTCCTACTCTCTGAGCAACAATAAGTTTTGTTGTATCTTTCTGCTTCTCTGCAAGCTCCTTACGAAGCTCAGCATCAGTCTTCATATCGAGGGCTGAGAAGCTGTCATCAAAAATCAGAATTGAAGGCTTCTTCGCCAGCGCTCTTGCGATTGACAGTCTCTGCTTCTGTCCTCCGGACACATTCGTTCCGCCCTGCGCAATGAAGCTCTCATATTTGTCATCTTTCTCTTCGATAAAAGAATCTGCCTGTGCAATCTCAGCAACCTGCTTCATCTCATCATCGCTCGCTTCGTTGTTACCGAAACGGATATTCGATGAAATAGTACCGGAGAAGAGAATACCCTTCTGCGGAACAAGGCCGATATTCTTTCTGAGTGATTCTATCGTGTACTCTCTGATATCTCTGCCGTCAATCTCAACCGAACCCTCGGTAACATCATAGAAACGAGGTACGAGATTAACAATTGTGGTTTTGCCTGAACCTGTACTTCCGATGATAGCCGTTGTCTCTCCCGGACGCGCCTCAAAATCGATATCGTGAACTACATAGTCATCGGCACCCGGATATCTGAATGAAACATGATTGAATCTGACAACACCCTTGCAGTCTGTAAGCTCTACAGCATTATCCGCATCAAGAATTGATGTTTTTGTTCTTCTCACTTCATCAATACGCTCTGCAGCAACACCGGCTCTTGGCAGGATGATAGACATAGCTGTAATGATGAGGAAAGAGGTGATAATCATCATCGCATATGTGATGAATGCTGTCATAGCTCCGACCTGAAGAGTTCCGGCGTCAATTCTCTTTGAAGCAATCCATGTAATCAGCACAGTGATTCCGTACATGATTATCATCATTACAGGAGACATAAGTGTCATAACCCTGTTAACAAAGAGCTGAGTTCTCATAAGATCTGTATTTGCAGCATCAAATCTCTCTTCTTCAGTCTTCTCTCTACCGAATGCTCTGATTACCGGAATACCGGTGAGAATTTCTCTCGAAACACCATTGAGCGCATCTACGAGTTTCTGCATTATACGGAACTTCGGCATTGTAACTGCCATAAGCAAAGATACAAGCGCGAGAATTGCAAGAACGCCGCATACGATTACGAAACTCATATGTGCCTTTGTCTGGTACACCTTAATGATTCCCCAGATTGCCATAATAGGCGCCATAAGCACCATTCTGAGCATCATCATCGATACCATCTGCACCTGCTGAATATCGTTGGTTGCTCTTGTAATCAGCGAAGAAGTCGAGAACTGATCCATCTCAGCATTGGAATACGCCATTACATTGCTGAAAACGTCTCTTCTGAGAGTTCGTCCGATTCCGGCACCTACCTTCGATGAGAACATCGATACGATGGATGCCAGAATTCCCATTGCGAGTGCCAGAAGCAGCATTTTGCCTCCGCATGTCCAGAGATAATGCTTCTGCATAGCTTCTCCGTCAATGCCAGCCTCATTATTGCAGGCTGCTGCATAGCGAATTCCCATCGCCTTCATTGTCTGACTTCCTACAGTGTCCAGCATGTCATTGATCTTTGCCTTGGACTCATCAATTGAAGCTCCGTCCATAACTCCGCTTTCAATCATAGACTGCATAAGCGGACGCATATCAACATATGTTGTCTTGACACCGTTCTCATCTTTGGCGGTAAAAGCATCAAACTCAACATGAAGAAGGGTTTCAATCTCTTCGAGTGACATATCCTCTATGCGTGATGCCATCATAGCCATCTGCGGATTCTTCTCGAAAGAACCCTTAATCATATCTCTCAGCGAATCTTCTGACATATGTCCCAGCTGATAAGTGATTACGATAGGCTGCAGCAGCTCTTCATCCAGCTCCTCAAGCTTCTTCTTGTCTGTGATGCTGCATTCATAGATGTCGCCATCCTTCTCGTATGCAGAAGTCCATTCTTTGCGCTCGTCTTTGCTCATGAACATCTGCGCTTCCTCGAATTCCTTTTCTGTAATCTTCGTAGGAAGAATGTGCTCAACACCGGCATTCTGAATACCTACATCAATCAGATTCTGAGTGAACTGCGGAAGTGTCATATCGCAGTAGCACTGAGCCGTTATGAGCAGTACAATCAGCAGTACTATGCCCTTGTACGGAGCATAGTTCTTAAATAAGTGCTTCATTTAAATCTGTTATCTCCTCTGCAAAAATAATATTCTCAAGGTTCTCAGTTTCGTAGAATCCTTCATCTATCATGCCCTGAAGAACCTTTTTCGTGTCGTTGTAAAATCCACATACATTCATAAGAATGCATGGCTTATCCTGATATCCCAGCTTATTGAGAACCATTATCTCGGTTATCTCATCGAGAGTGCCGATACCTCCCGGCAGAGCAATAAATGCTTCACCAAGTTCAATCATCATTCTTCTTCTCTCTGCCATCGATTCAGCTCTTACAACTTTTGTAATGCCTTCGTGAATCTGTTCGTTCTCGATAAAAAGATCAGGTGTTACTCCGATGGCTTCTCCTCCTGCCGCAAGTACAGCACTTGCAAGAGTTCCCATCATGCCGAACTTTCCTCCGCCATATACGAGAGTGTGCCCGTTCTCCCCTATCCATGTGCCTAGAGCTTCAGCTGCTTCAGCATATTCTTTTCGCGCGCCGAGTCTGGCACCGCAGTATACTGTTATCTTCATATATTATGCCTCCGAATTATAACCGAATAATTATATCATAGATATGCTATAATTGTATAATCTTAACAGACAATCATTTGAAGTACAGAGGTGTAAATTATGACATCACAGAACATTAGACCTGAACTAGCTGCCCTTCGCAGACAGATGGCGGCAGAGGGTATTGATATTTATTTTATGCAGTCCGGAGATCCGCACAATTCGGAATTTGTCAACGCATATTACGACAGCTGCCGATTCATAAGCGGTTTTACCGGGGAGAACGCTACTGTAATTGTAACTGCTGACGAAGCATATCTGTGGACTGACGGCCGTTTCTTCCTCCAGTGCGAGAGCGAGCTTTGCGGAACAGGAATAGAGCTTATGCGGATGGGCGAGCCCGATGTACCTTCTCCTCTCGACTGGCTTGAAGCCAGAGCTGAGGAAGAAGCCTATACTCTCGGATTCGACGGAAGCGTAGTAACTGCTCAAACGGGAATGTTGTTTGACGACGTCCTCGAAGATTACGGTGTAGAAACTGTATATGAGAAGGATCTTGTGTCAGAGATATGGGAGAACAGACCGCAAATTAATGCGAGTCAGATCTTCAGACTTCCTGATGAATCAACAGGTATGAGCATACAGGAGAAAACTATGTGTCTTCAGTTCTCAATGAGTGCCTGTGATGCAGATTATATTCTCGTGTCAGATCTTATGGAGACAGCCTGGCTCACCAACCTCAGAGGACACGATATAGACTACACCCCTGTTTTCTTCTCCTATGTGCTTGTCGGCAATTTCGGAAGCACGATTTTTGCTATGGACGGTGCTCTTGACGAGGAGGTCTCTGCTTATCTCAGAGAAGCAGGCTATTCCATCAGAGGCTATGACGAGATATATGATGCAGTCGAGAATCTGCCGGCAGGTTCTACAGTATGGTATGATCCGGCAACTACAAGCTATGCACTCAGCCTGAGCATTCCGGAGGGTGCCGGAATTGTCGAGCAGCCTACACCTGTTCAGATGATGAAGGCCAGCAAGAATGATACAGAAATTGCAGCGACCAGAGAAGCGCATATCCGAGATGCTGTTGCTGTAAGCGAATTCATAGCATGGCTCAAGCAGAAGTCAGCTGCTATCGCGGACGGAAACGAAACAATTACAGAACTTGATGCATCAGCTTATCTTAACAGTCGTAGATTTGCTCAGGACGGCTGCTTTGATCTCAGCTACGAGACAATAGCCGCCTATGGTCCGAATGCAGCAATTATCCACTACACTCCTGCAGAAGAAAGTAATGCGACAATCGAGGCAAAAGGCTTCCTTCTTGTTGACTCCGGCGGTCAGTATATGCATGGCACTACAGACATAACAAGAACAATTGCTATGGGTCCGCTTACTGATGAGGAGATTACAGATTACACTCTCGTACTCAAATCACACATCGCAATGGCTGCATGCAGGTTCCAGCGCGGCGATAACGGGCGCGTGGTAGATGAGCTTGCGAGGAAACCTCTGCGCGATGCAGGACTTGATTTTAACCATGGGCTCGGCCACGGTGTCGGACACATTCTTGGAGTTCACGAAGGACCTAATGTTCTGAGCAGAATGAACGAAGATGCAAGATTCTACGGAGGCATGATTATGTCTGATGAACCGGGTGTATACATTGCAGGAAAGTTCGGAATCAGAATAGAGAACGAAGTTCTTGTTGCAGACTGCATGAGCTATATGCATTTCGATACCCTGACACTTGTTCCTTATGAGAGGGATGCCATAGATATAAGCATGCTTACAGAAGACGAGATTATCTGGATTGATGCATATCACGAAAAAGTCCGTGAAACCCTGCTTCCAAGGCTCACGGACAATATAACAACTGAATATCTGATTGAAGCAACCAAGCCTCTCAGAGCTTAGATGATTTCCTCATTCTTCTCAACATCCTCCCAGTCAGGATCGTAGAAAAGATTGAGTCTGAGACGTGATGAGATGCTTTCAAGGAGCTTAACGCCGGCTATGCTGTTACCCTGCCTGTCAAGTGCAGGTCCGAACACGCCTATGCCGGCTCTTTTATCGGATACGCAGAGCAGGCCTCCGCCAACTCCCGACTTGGTTGGGATGCCGACACTGATGGCATAGGTTCCTGAACCGTCATACATTCCGCAAGTAAGCATAAGTGTCTTGGCAATACGTACAGTTCTTCCTGAAAGGAATCTCTTACCTGTCTTTGTACACACACCGTCGCTGGCAAGGATTTTTGCAAAATTCGCAAGTCCCTCTGCAGTTACGCTGAGTGAACAAAGCTTTGTATAGAATTTCAGAGTCTCTTCAACATCTGTTGTGATAATATTCTTGCTTTCGAGAAGATATGCGATCGCTCTGTTTCTTGAGCATGTTTTCATCTCAGATTCATAAGCAGCCTCATCGATTACAATGTCATCATCCACCATAATCTTTCTTGCATAGCTCAGCATATCGTAGAAAGATACCTTATCAACGAGGAGGCCGGCAATCGCAAGCGCACCTGAATTAATCAGCGGGTTGTAAGGTCTGTTGCTGTTAAGGTCAAGCTCAACAATAGAGTTGAAAGCTTCTCCTGAAGGTTCTGCTCCAACTACCTCAAAAACTTTTTCAGGCCCAAACATTTCAAGGGCTGCACAGAATGACAGTATCTTTGAGATACTCTGCATTGTGAATCGGACATTATAATCACCCATACAGAACTTCTCTCCGTCCAGTCTGTATATACAAATACCAAGCTGTTCAGGATTGACCTTTCCAAGCTCCGGAATATATGTTGCCACATTGCCTTCCGGAATCTTTTTCCAGGCTTCTTTGTATGCTTCTTCGAGAATCTTTTCAGTATCCTCGCGGCTTCTCATAGAGTAGCCCTGCTCTACCATAGGCATATTTATATTTGACATTTAATATAATTCCCCATTCTGTTAAATTTTTGCTTATTCATGCTATAATCGTAATATGTTTACCATTATATTGCAAGGTGGTTTTTATGAAAAAGGTTAATTTGGGAATGAGCGGTGGAGTTGATTCAAGTACAGCCGCATACCTGCTTAAGAAACAGGGATACGATGTACACGGTATCACTATGCTGCTTTGTGATGATGGAGCAGATAATATCGCTTCTGCTGCATCAGTTGCGCAGTCGCTGGGTATAGAGCATTCAGTTCTGGACAGGCGTGAAGCTTTCAGAACAGATATTATGGAGAATTTCGTCAGCTGCTACGAATACGGTACGACTCCTAATCCCTGTGTCAGGTGCAACCGTATGATCAAATTCAGGTTTCTTGCTTCTGATGATGCATATATTGCCACAGGCCACTATGCAAGAATCGAACAGAGAGAAGACGGCAGATGGCTCCTCAAGAAGGCTGCCAATCTCTCCAAAGACCAGAGTTATTTTCTCTACGGTCTGAGTCAGGATGTTCTGAGCAGAACACTATTCCCTCTTGCCGGCTACTCGAAAGATCAGATTCGAGAGATAGCATCAAAAGCAAGACTTTCCACTGCGCAGAAGAAGGACAGTCAGGATGTCTGCTTTATCCCGCACGGAGATTATGCAGCATTTATCGAGTCCTTCCGTGGCAAGAGCTATCCTTTCGGAAATTTTGTCGACATGGACGGTAATGTTCTCGGAACACACAAGGGACTTATCCACTATACTGTCGGACAGCGCAAGGGTCTTGGACTTGCACTGAAGAAGCCAATGTATGTCTATCAGATAGATACAGCAAACAATGAAGTTGTTCTTGGCGATAATGATGACCTGATGTCAACAGATGTGTGCGCAGAAGAAGTCAACTGGATTGCCTTTGATATACCGCCTGAACAGTTTCGTGCAAAAGCAAGAATACGCTACAGGCACAAAGAAGCTCCATGCACCGTCTATCCTATTGGAGCCGATAAGGTAAAAGTAATTTTCGACGAGCCGCAGCGGGCTGTTACCGCAGGTCAGTCGCTTGTAATATATGATGACGATACAGTCATCGGAGGAGGAATTATATGCAATGTTTAACTTTAAAGAAGAGCAACTGTAAAGACTGCCACAAATGCATCAGACACTGCCCTGTCAAATCAATCAGATTCTCAGGTGCACAGGCTCACATAATGAGCGAGGAATGTATTCTGTGCGGACACTGTTTTGTAGTCTGCCCTCAGGATGCAAAGCAGATTGTCAGCGAAGTTGAGAAGGTAAAAGTTCTCATCCAGAGCGGAGCTCCGGTAATTGCAAGCGTTGCACCTTCTTTCATCGCTAACTATAACGATATCGGCATCGAGGGCATCCGCACTGCACTTAAGAAACTCGGGTTTACCGATGCGGAGGAGACTGCAATAGGTGCCACAATGGTCAAGGATGACTATGAGAGACTTGCGCTTGAAGGTTCTCAGGATGTATATATCACCTCCTGCTGTACTTCAGTTAATCTTCTCATACAGAAATACTATCCGGATCTTCTCAGCTGCCTTGCACCTACACTCACTCCGATGCAGGCTCACTGTGCAGATATAAAGAGAAGAATTCCTAACGCAAAAACTGTTTTTATCGGACCTTGCGTCGCAAAGAAGGAAGAAGGACAGCAGTCAAGAAACATCGTAGATGCAGTTCTGACTTTCGAAGAATTATCGCAGTGGTTTAAAGAAGATGAAATAGAACTTGTCAAAGATATTGATGCACGTGAAGATACAAGAGAGAGACTTTTCCCTACTGCTTCAGGTGTTATCAAATGCATGGATAGAGAGAAGAGACATCAGTCCAAATACAACTATATCGCAATTGACGGTATTGAGAACTGCATAGCTGCGCTCGAAGACATCAGATCAGGTAATATCAGCAACTGTTTTATCGAGATGAACGCCTGTCCGGGAAGCTGCATCGGCGGTCCTGTATTTGAGAAGTTCCATAAGAGCCCTATCAACAACTATCTCTCTGTTGTCAGATATTCCGGAAGCAAAGACTTCCCTGTTGATGAAGGCAGTTCTGATTTAAGAAGGATTTTTGCAGATCTTTCTGCGGAAAAGCCAATGCCTACCGACGCTCAGATTACCGAAATTCTTCACAAGATGGGAAAGAAGAGCAAAGATGATGAGCTTAACTGCGGTACTTGCGGCTATGATACATGCAGAGAAAAGGCGGTCGCTGTTTTTCAGGGAAAAGCTGAGATTGATATGTGCCTGCCTTATCTCATGAGCAAGTCAGAGAGTTTCTCAAGTGTAATTATGAACTCCATGCCTAACGGACTCATAGTAGTTAATGAAGAGCTTGAGATTCAGCAGATTAACCCTGCTGCAGAAAGAATGATGAATATTCGACCTAATATGGATGTTACCGGCGAGCACATTGTCAACTTCCTCAATCCTGACATCTTCTTCGATGCTCTCGGCAGAAAGAAGACAATCAACAGATCAGTATATATGGCTGAATATGAGAAATATTTCGACCTTGTAGCATTCTATAACGAGGCTACCTCTATGATTTTCTGCATCATGCGTGATATTACTGCGGAATCAGAAAAGAATTCACAGAGACTCGAAATGGTCAGACAGACATCTGAGATTGCCGACAATGTTGTTGACAAGCAGATGAGAATCGTTCAGGAAATCGCATCCCTCCTCGGAGAGACAGCAGCGGAAACCAAGATAGCACTTACTAAACTTAAGGAATCAATCAATGAATAAACTTGCGCTTGATATTGGAAGAGTAAGCATTAACCACTATGGCGAGACTCTGTGCGGTGACAGCTCAGCTGAGACAGTAGCTAAAGACGGATCAGAAATAATTGTCCTCGCAGACGGACTCAAGAGTGGAGTTAAAGCTTCCATTCTTTCAACACTCACATCAAAAATCATATCAACCATGCTCAGTGAAGGTATGACACTTGAGTCATGTGTTTCGACTGTCGCTCAGACTCTGCCAATCAGTTCCGAGTACGGCGTAGCCTACTCTACTTTCTCAATCATCAGAGTCATGAACGGCACTACTGCAGAGATTATCGAATATGAGAACCCTAGAGTCATTCTCATCAGGGACAATGAGGTATCAGATTTCCCAACTCGAGATGTTGTTATGGCAGGCAAAAAAATCCTGCGTTCAACCATCAGACTTCAGGAAGGCGACACCTTCGTCATGATGAGTGACGGCTGTCCGGGAGCTAATGATAAGCTCAAATATGACAAGGAATGGGATGAGCACGCAATCGGAGAATTCATATCAGCACTTACTTATGCAGGTTACAATGCAAAAGAGCTTGCGCAGATGCTCATCGAGGAATGCGACAATCGATATGCTCATAAGCCTATCGACGACTGCACAGTCTGCATAGTAAGAGTTCTCAAAAGGCAGTCTGCAAACATTCTCTTCGGACCACCTTCAAGCTGCGATGACGGCAGCCGCGTAACAGACCTCTTTATGTCAAAGTCAGGTATTAAGATTGTATGTGGCGGATCAACATCAGCAATGCTTGCGCACGAACTTGGAGACATACCGGTAACTTCATGCGACAGATATTCAAAGCTCGAAGGTCCTCCTATGTCAGAAATCGAAGGAATCGACTATGTAACAGAGGGACTGCTTACCATGAACAAGCTCCTGGATTATACAACCAGACTGATTTCCGGTGAAATGACAGCCGCAGAGACAGATAACGATGCTGCCGCAGTACTTCTCAGAGTTCTTCTCGAAGAAGCAACTGATGTCAACATCTTCGTAGGCCTGGCATTTAATCCGGCTCACAGCTTCGGAACAAACTTCAATTTAAAGAAGGATATCGCAGAGAAGCTCGCAGCCAACCTTCGCATCATGGGAAAGAATGTCAAAGTCAGCTGCTTCTAACAGAAGCTATGCAGTATAACAGAAAAGGAAGTGTCTGCACATGTCTGATAATATTTATTTAACGCTGGATGTAATATGCTGGGGGCTGTTTGCAATATCATTTCTGAAAGATAGAAGCAGATATCGCAACAGCGCACTGCTTTTCATTGCATGCTTTTTTGCATTATGCGCGGTGGTTTTCGCTGTTGGAATGCACGAGAGCTCATATGTTGTTTATATACTCGGCGCGATGATTATCATCCTGCTTGCAGTGCCTGTTTTTCTGGTGACTAACGGTGTGCTTATGATAAAGAGGGAGGGCCACAGTCTTGCCAACCTTCTCTCTCTTATATTCGGAATTGTTATCGGTCTTGGTGAACTGGCAACATACTTTGCTATCGTAATGCCTGAAACAGCTGGTTACAGATGGGATGGAAGCAGCCTGCTGCATACCATAAGCAAGTACGGCATGTTTGTTAGTACCTCTGTGATATACATTTCAATAGCCTTTCTGGCATTCATGCTGTATTGCATTTTCCTTCAGATAATACCGAGGAAGAGAGATTTTGACTATGTTATCATTCATGGGGCCGGACTGATTAACGGAAACAGGGTATCCAAACTGCTGGCAGACAGGCTCGATAAAGCGATTGAAATCTATCAAAAGGATCCGACTCCACCTGTACTTATTCCTTCGGGCGGAAAAGGTTCTGACGAAGCAGTTTCTGAAGCTGAGGCGATGGCTGCTTATCTCCTGGAGAAGGGTATTCCGGCTGATAAGATAATAAAGGAAGACCGTTCGACCACAACACTCGAGAATCTCAAGAATTCCAAAGCAATCATTGAGAGCAGCGAGGGAGAAAAGAAAACAGTCCTTGTAACCAGTAATTACCACGTATACAGGGCGCTGCGCTATTGTCGTAAGATTGGGCTTAAGTGCACAGGCGTTGGCAGCCATGTGGCTTTCTATTTCTGGCCCAGTGCACTGATAAGGGAATATATCGCTATTCATGCCGAGAAAAAGCATTTCATCCTGCTGGTATTCGGATGGCTCATGTGCATGCTGCCGCTGATACTCGCATACTACGGATAATAATATTCACAGAAGAAAAAGAGGCTGTCGCACCAACGATTGATTTCGTTATTGCGACAGCCCTTTTGTATTCATACATGTATCAGTTGCTGCACATATTTCGTACAATAGCCGCAACTTCCACTTTGTTGAAAATCACCGGAACAGGATAAGCCGGATTGGCTTCTTTGACAGCTCTATGAGCAATAAGTTCAATATCCTCTTCCCTTATAGCTTCAACTGCATCGGGTATTCCAATCTCTCTGTTGACATTCCTGATGTGGTCGATTACCGCTCTGCATTTCTGACTCTTCGTTCCGCCCTTCACAAGCTGAAGCTCGTCAGCTATGTAAGACATCGAGTCCTCAATCGCTGAGCCGTAAGCCTCCATCACATACGGAAGAACCATAGCGCAGGCTCTGCCGTGAGGAATGTGGTACAAGGCACCTATCGCATGTGCAATAGAATGAACATAACCCACATATCCATTTGTAAATGCAATTCCTGCGTAGTAAGAACCCACCAGCAGCTCTTCTCTGGCTTTAAGAAGCTCCTCTCCCTCCACTTCGCCTCTGACTACGCTCATAAGGTTCTTGTCGATAAGCTTCATTGCACTAATAGCGTAATCATTCATTTTTCTTGAAGTGTAGAGATTAGTATAAGCCTCAATTGCATGGGTAAAAGCATCCATTCCTGTCTCTGCTGTAAGTCCTGCAGGAAGATTGCGAGTAAGCGATGGATCGAGTACAGCCATGTCCGGTACAAGAACAAAGTCCATTACAGTGAATTTGCGCGCAGGTCTCTTCTTCTTGTCTGTTATTACGGCAGCCGCAGTAATCTCCGAACCGGTTCCCGCAGTTGTAGGCACAGCGATAAAAAATGGTGTTTTCTTTATGACACGCATAAGTCCGGCCATATGTCGTACAGAAGTGTGAGGTCTTGCGATACGGGCTCCACAGACTTTGGCACAATCCATCGCAGAGCCGCCGCCGACTGCAATGATTCCGTCGCAATTCTCACTTTTATATTTTTTTACCGCGGCCTCTACGCACTCAATGTCCGGATCAGGAACAACGCCGTCAAAGACCGCATGACCGATTCCCTCTGCGTCCAGACTGGAGATAAGGCTGTCGAGCATACCTCTCCTTACACTACCTGCTGTAGTAATTATAAGAAATTTTGAAACATTCCTTCCACTGACGGCCTGTCCTACTAGCGCCAGGCTTCCGTCACCTGAAAGAGTTTCCTGTTTCTCTATAGGTCTAATGCGTAAAAGTCCCGCAGAAGCAAGCTGCCAGCTTCTGCATAGAAATCTGTTGTTCATTATTTAACCATTCCCTTATCGGTTTTCTTTACATGCTTGAATACTTCCTCAAAGCGGTTCAGTGCCTCGTCGATGATTTCCGGTGTATCAGCCATCGATGTGTAGAGACGGCTTCCCGCAAGAGTTACGATGCCGTTAGCCATGTAAGCCGCACCCATGCGCTCCATTGAATCCTTACGAACATACATCATGTCCTTGTTCTTAAGAAGCCCGATTGCTGACTTGAAGAAGTTCATCGATGAGAAATCGAAGCTCATTGCACCTGTACACTCAAGGTGGCAGATTGATGCCTGATTGTATGCAACAAATGGCAGACTGTACTTATCAATCAGCTGCTTGAGTCCATCTGTAAGTCTGTCTCCCATCTCGCCTGCAATCTCGCACGCTCCGGTTCTCTCAATCTCCTTGATTGCAGTATATCCTGCAACGCATGAGAGAGGGTTAGCTGCGAGAGTTCCGCCGACATATGCTCTGTGCTTGCCTGTTGCAAGTCCGGCAGCCATAAGCTCCGCATACTCTCTCTTACCGCCTACACCTCCAGCTGCAGGGTATCCGCCGGCAACGATTTTACCGAAAATAGTGAGATCAGGCACAACCTCGAAGTATTCCTGTGCTCCGCCGAGTCCTACTCTGAAGCCTGATACAACCTCATCCATAATCATGAGTGCACCGTACTTGTCGCAGAGTGCTCGTACACCCTTGTTATATTCTTTTGCAACCGGACGTGTACCGCTCTCAGGGCCGACAGGCTCAACGATTACAGCTGCTGTGCCGCCTCTCATCTTGTTGACTTTAAGCATTTTCTCGAGCATATCGAGGTCATTAGGTCTGACTTCGTCTGTCAGCTTATATGCGCCATTTGGAATTCCATGTGACTCAAGGAGAGCTCTGCTTCCCGGAATCTTGAGGCCGTATACCATCTGATCAGACCATCCATGATATGCTCCGCCGATCTTGATGATTCTCTTCTTTCCTGTTGCAATTCTTGCAATTCGAAGAGCCGCCATAACAGACTCTGTACCCGAGCCGAGCATTCTGAACATGTCCACCGAAGGAACATGCTTGCTGATTTCCTTAGCAATGAGCATCTCGCTCTCATGAAGGAGTCCTGTTACAGGGCCGCAGTCGTTGAGAAGTTCTATAACACGCTCACGAATTACAGGATAGTTATTTCCGAGAATTGTTGCTCCGCCCGCCTGGAGGAAGTCGATATACTCGTTTCCGTCCTTATCATAGAGGTAAGCGCCATCTGCTTTTACCATACACATTGGGAAAGGCTTGTTAAAAGCCAGGTTATGCTGCACTCCTCCAGGGATATAGTCCTTAGCCTCTTCATATACAGCATTTGAAGCTTTGCACTTCTCATCATAGTACTTGAGAATCTCGTTCTCGTAATAATCATCATTTACTTCCCAGATAGGCTGGTCTGTAAGAGTCTTTAATTTTGCATTGATCTCATCCGGATTGTCCCATCTGCTGATTCCGCTTCTAATCTTCATTTCCTGCCTCCCTATCTATTCTTCTGCTTTGAATATTTCATAAGATATACGATATGTTCAATAATCGAGCCGACTGTTCCAAGTTCAGCCTTGTCATTCTTTGCGATTGTGTGAAGTCTTACCTTTGCCGCTTTGTCCATAAGAATCGCAAGTGCTTCTGTATCATCCTCAGTCTCGGCACATACGATAAAACCAATATCTGGTACAAGCACAGCTCCCGTCTTCTCGAGAGTGTTTATTATGCGAGGGATTTCTGTTTCTGCACTGACTGAAGGTCCCACCATCTGAGCCATATCCTCAAGCTGAGATTTGAGAACCTTCTCTGTCCTGCAGAGTTTAAGAACCTCCGGCGACTGAACAAGTCGCGCTCCCGCAAGTATCTGCTGAACCTCTCTCAGGATATTATCCCCACGCTCCTTCTCTTCAGAAGTTTCTTCCGGCGCAATCTGATTACTGCAGTTTCTTCTGCATATTTCCTCGAGAAGAAGTGCTCTCTTCATCGCTTCTTCCTTGTCGGCTCCGCACACAAGAACTCCATGGTGCGGCATCAGAATCGTATGTGCTCCTGTCTCAAGTGCAAGTCTTATATTCTTTGCCAGCCTGCCGGTTCCTGTTATGGCGTACTCAGCTCTTGCCATTCCTCCAAGTGCTTCAAGTTCCTCTTGATCTGCATCCAGTACATCAAATCCGGAAAGTCCGATTGCACTTGCATAGGTCTGATGTGTATGGATCACAAAATTCACATCAGGAAAGCACTGATACACTTCCTTATGAATGCCCCTCTCACCGGACGGCTTGCGTGGTCCCGCCCAATCTCCGCTTATCATGTTGACAAGGGCAATATCATCATCTGTCATTGTAAGGTAGTCGAGACCGCTTGGCGTAATCAGCATATGAGTATCATCCACTCTGGCGCTGACATTACCCCAGGTTCTTGCAACAAGACCTGTCTCGAGCAGTTCTTTACCAGTCTCAACAACTATATCTCTTCTTGTCTTTGCCATATCTCGCCTCCATTAAGAGTTAAGAAGCTCATAATTCTTCTTGTTCGATTTGTACAGAGCTTTGAAAACCTTGAAGTTTCTGTCATATACTTCTTTGTTCTTCAAGTCAGGGAAGTATCTGTCCTTGACACTAATGAGTTCTGAAGCTTCCTCAATGCTTGAATATCTGCCTGATCCGACAGCCGCAAGCATAGCTGCACCAATCGCTCCAACATCCTGAGTATCATATACGGTCTCTATTGTCCTTCCTGTAACATCAGCAAGAATCTGACATACCACAGGAGAAATAGCTCCGCCGCCAACGAATCTGATTGTGTCCGATGTCTTAATCTTCTTGTCCTGACACTCAAGCATCCATCTCAGGTGATAACAGATGCCCTCCTGCACAGCTCTTATCATCGCAGCCTTTCCTGTATTCAGGCGTATATTGAAGAACATTCCAGCCGCATCCGGGTCCTCAAACGGACACCTGTTGCCATGAAGCCATGGAGTGAAAATCACTCCGCCTGCACCCGGTTCCACATCATTTATAACATCCGACATATACTCATAGAGGCTGGTGTATTCACTCTCCTCATCTTCAGCAACATTATGCTTCTTGAGATATATGCCTATCTCGTCGAGCGCAAGATGGTCTTTTACCCACTCGAAGCACTTTCCGGCAGTCTCCATCTCTGCAAAATAATTAAATCTTCCGTCTTCTACTCCGACGATTGCTGCAATCATGGAGTCTATGTCAACAACCTGTCTGTCAGTGACAGTGCCAACCCATCCGGAGGTTCCCGAATAGATATGAGTCTGTCCAACCGCCACTGCTCCGGCTCCTACACCAATGAGGCTCGCATCGCCACCGCCGCCGTATACCGGAATGCCTGGAATAAGTCCAAGTTCCAAAGCCGCTTTATCTGTAAGCTTACCTGCCACATCGGAAGATGCAATAATTCTTGGAAGATGCTCGAGCTTCACCCCGTACATATCACACAGCTCCTTGCTGAATTCCCAGTCTCCTTTTGTTTTGTAAAGGAAGGTCGAATAAGCCGAATCCTTTGTCATCACAAATTCGCCTGTAGCTCTTGCGATCAGATACTCTTTGCTGTCCAGCCACTTATACACCTTTGCAAAAATCTCAGGTTCATTTCTCTCAACCCATTTATATTTCCACAATGGATCCTTGACACTGGTTGAGGCCGCACGAGTAAGCATGAGACTCTTAAGCAGCATGCCTGCATTGGCTCCCGACACCTTGATGCCGTGTCCCTGCACATCCCTGATTTCTTTTACCGCTCTCTGATCCATATAGCTCATCGGACGTCTGAGCGCCTTGGCGTTCTCATCTACAAGCACAAGTCCCTGCATCATCGAGCAGAAGGAAATACCGTCTATCTGCTCTGGAGCAATGCCGCTCTCGCTGATCAGCTCAGAAGTCGCTTCGCACATGGCATCCCACCACTCGTCAGCGTCCTGTTCAACACCGCCATTCTCAAGCACATACAGGTTATATTTGCCGTATGCACTCTCAAGCAGTTCCATTCTCTCATCAATGCGGAAAAGACACGCCTTAAGACCTGTCGTTCCAAAATCGTACGCAATTATATGCATCATATCCCCCCTATTCAATGCCCATCATTCTGCAGATATTGTCAGTAAAAAGTTCAGCAAGACTGTCATCGTCGTCAAAACAGTCCTCTCCGCAGAAAATCTTCGCTCTTTCTCTGTAATATTCGCAGCCATACGAGAACTGGAGCATCATCAGAGTATTGTCGAAGAGAAAAGCGAAAAGCTTCGAATCGTCAAAAGGCAGCTGCGAGAAGTACTCTGAATACGCCTTTGCCGTGCGCTCTTCTATCTCATGGGCAAGTTCTTTTGCATATTTGCGGCAGCTTCCTGAAGTAATCTCGTTATAGAGCACATAATAATCGCCGTGTTCTCTGCCGCACTGCTGAAGTGCAGCTACAATCTTTCCGATTGTAGTTCTTATGCTGTCTCCCGGCACAAAAGCCTCTTCAAGAACAGCATCAAGCACTCCAAGTGCGTGTCTTACGCACGCAAGGAAGAATGTGTCCTTATTCTCATAATACTTATAAATAACACCAACACTCAGTCCTGCCTGTCTGGCAATTTCGTTGATATTAGCTCTGACCAGGCCGTTCTGCGCAAACTCATGAATGCCCGTCTCAAGCAGATTAGAAATAGCCTCATCATCCAGTTTCTTATACATTGAATGTCTCCTTCTTAACTCGTGAACAGTCGCTCACAAGTTGTTAAGAGTATTATATTCTCACTTAGAAAGAGTGTCAATTATCTGCAATACAAAAAGACGGCTGGAGCCGTCTTAATTTGTGTGATTAATCCGGATTGCAAAACGGCAATTGTATTATTGCTGCTTTGAATCTTCTTTTGGCTTTTCAGGAGGCTGTCCGTCTCCGCCCTTTGGATGTTCTCCAATGCCATCCTTTGGCTTCTCAGGAGGCTGTCCGTTGCCGGCAGCAGCCTTCTGTGCTTCGAATTCTATTTTCTCACCCTTGCTTGCGGTGCCTTCTTTGTAAACCTTGCCATTCACTTTCAGAGTATAACCATTTAGATCAATTGCACCAGCTGAACATGTCAGCGATCTTATCTCAGAATCACCGGTAAGTGTCCATTTAGATGTTTTGTCAATCTTTACAAAAGTCTTTCCAGCTGAGTTAATCTGACCTTTAAACTCCGATTTGTCATTCAGTCTAATGTTTGCCCTGGAAATACTGTCTACAGTAATCGTGCCCTCAAGCTTTTGTTTAGATGCCGTGAAATTCACCTGTCCGCCATTGCTGCCTTCATTACCCCATCCGGCTTTCTCAACACTCAGCAGATCATCGGTTGCACACTTCAGCTCTACAGCCTTCAGCTTAATGTCGGCTACAGTATTGGTGACATAGAACATGCCGCCTTCCAAAGACTCAAGAGTTCCGCCGTTCATAACAAACTTACCCTTGCCGTCTGATGCATCGCCTGACATCGACTGATATATCATCACTGCTTTCTTTTTGTCTGTTTTGTCAGAGTTCTGTTTTGAGTTCTTTCCTGTTGCTGTGACATTGTTAAGCTCCACGGAGTTCTTTCCCTCAACAACCACTGCCTCAGAGATATCCGAATACATAGCAGCATCATTTACAACGATATCCGCTGTTGAATATATCGCAGGAGAACCGCTGCCGTAGCTTGAGTACTCTCCTCCGTCTACAGTAATTGTTCCGCCGCCTCTGTCAGATCGGATTGCAGCACTTGATCCGCCCTTAGTACTGACAGTCAGATTAGAGGCTTTGATAGAACCTCCGCCTGTCACCATGATGCCGCCTGAATTGTTCTCTGTTGTATTAATCGTTGAATCAGCTATCTCGATTAAAGACTTTTCACCATATGCGAAAACCGCATTGGCATGCTTTCCGGAAGTGTTAATCTCCGATTTCTTCATTGTAAGCGATCCGCCATTCTGCGCATAGACTGCTGCGTTGGTTCCAGTGAAATCTGATTCATCGCCGTCACTATCACCGCTTTTCTTTACGATAACATTCTCATACGATTCAGTCTCACCGTCCACATCAATAGCATGTTCACCACCAGTTGAATTTGTAATTGCTTCTTTTATGTTCTTATCAGCGCAACCGGCAAATACAAGCATTGCTGAACATAAACACATCGCTATTACTGCATATTTCTTCATAACGCCCTCCAATTCTTTATATTGTAGACATTATATCCTGAAAGTATATACATTAAGGGACCATAGCATGATAATCCTGTGATGATTGTCTGTTGCTAGTTTGAGAGTTGGAGATTATATCGCTTCTACACTTTCCATCAGGAAATGCATTTTGTCTATTCTCTTGTCAATATGCCAGTGTCCGCAGTACCATTTCTTATATTCAAGCTTGTCTTCTATTTCATCAAGCCATTCTTCAGTACTGTTGTCAACAGTACTCTGGTCAAGCCCCGGCAAAAATGCTTCAATTGGAATATACTTTGCCGGACAGGTATGCGTAAGCACCATATCAATCTGCCAGTCAAGAAGTTCAAGCCTGTCAATTACACGCTTCTTTATCTCCTCTGATGGCTGCTCATCTTCAAACCAGCTCATTCCCCGATTAAGCCTGTAATATTTATCAACCGAATATGCACCACCGATTGCGATTGCTTTCATGCCATCTAAATCATACACTTCTCCGTCTTTAGCAAAAATCAGGTTCGGCAGATTGTCCTCAACATAAACTTTACCGCCATGCCATACACTCTCTTTATAATATGACAGCGACTCCGGTCTCATTTCGTGATTACCATGCAGACAGAAAATCGTCACACCATACTTGTTCAGCATCTTCTTTTTTCTTTTGTCTCCATGATCATTGCCATAGTAATTCAATCCAACATCACCGAGCATAACAATTACATCACCGCTGCCCAGTTCATAATTTCTTATCAAAGCCATTATCCGCGAAATGTCACCGTGAATATCCCCCGTAAAATAAATCATAGTCCACCTATATCTTCTTAAGAAAAAAAATCTCTTTTCCATTCATTCCTGTCTGCTCAAATCCCGCACCCTGCAATACTCTTATCGATGCCAGATTATCTTTATGACTCCAGGCGCGAACAGCATCTATATGATCATTGTCTAAGAGAAATGAAACCACCGCCTTTGCAGCTGCTCCGGCGTAACCGTTTCCCCAGAAATGATGTGCAATGCTGTAGCCTAACTCTATTGAGCGGTCCTCGGGATTATAGTCATAGGCTCCAATCGTTCCGACGAACTCGTCACCCTTCTTAATTACCCATGAGTAGGATCCATCATCAGCATAAATGTCCCTTTCGATTTTCTGAATCGTATCCTTCAGCGTCTGATAAGGATTCCAGCCGGTATATCGTGTAATTTCAGGATTACAGCCCATATATTTGTATATATCCTCTGCATCCTCAAGCGTTTCTGGCACTACAAAAATGTCAGATTCGCTGATTTCAATAATATTGTCTCTCTTATTTTTATTATGTATATCTTTATTCATATGCCTAAGCCATTCAGATTTCTTCTTTTGAATACAGGTGCTTAAGGAGCGCTTCGACTGCTGCGAAGGCTACGGCAGCTACCGGCCAGATTATCCAGCTTCTGTTCCAGTTGTCCTGTGAAAAGCTGATTGCGAGAAATACTGCAGTAACGCTGCACCAGTATATGCCCGGGAAGTGTCTCAGTTTCTTTGACAGCTTCTTGTTTTCTATTGTATAGTCGCCCTCCTGAAGCAGCTTCATGTAGGAGCTTCTAATCGTTCCTGCCCAGACGAACATATAGACTGCTACTGCTATTGCAGTTAGGAGAATTCCAACGCAGAAAACAGCTCCTGCGTCGGATTCGAGAATGCCGCCTACAATGATAAGAGGAACTGAAGCAGCAATGCAGATTCCAACACCAGTCGCGATGTATTTTCTGAAGGTTTCTTCGAAGTCAGCTTTCTTCTTTTCAACAATACCCTTTACCCCATAGTCAAGAGAAATTGGTTCTTCCTCCAGAAACTCGAATCTGCTGAGTTTCATCGAATTAGTTACAATCTTTAGAACGCCAAAAGCAATTACCAGAAGCATTAATCCTGTGCCGATTGCTCCGCTGACCTGTTCGCTGTTACTTCCTATAATACCTGTACCAAATGCCATGATGTACATAAGCATTGCCGGTCCGAGAATACACAGAGCTACGCCCTTGCCTAAGCCCGATGCTGCGTCCGGTGTAATATCCATGTATTCATTCGCGGTATCGATAGAGATATTTCTTCCCTCGCCTCTGATTTCAACCGAATACTCAGGTGTTAACTCTTCAAGCTCATCCTTTAAGAGATAATCAGTACTTACGCCAAAAATCTCTCCGAGCTTCAGTATTCTGTCGAGATCCGGAATCGAAGTGCCGCTCTCCCATTTAGAAACGGACTGTCTTGATACTCCAATTCGGTCTGCAAGCTCCTCCTGCGACCATCCATTCTGTTTTCTTAATTCTATAAGCTTATCTGCCAAAATCATTTGATGCCTCCTGTTTTCTGATTGTTTCTGTCCGATGTATCTGACACCTTTAAACTATCATTTGCGTCAGTTGCACACTACCAACCGGACTTGGAAATTACGCAACCGGCAGTTGCAGATAATAATAATTCTGATTTATCTCTCAAGTACAGTAATATGTTCTGTGCGTATGTCGTCCATTAATGCCCAATATATGTCCCTGTCCGTATGATGATATATAAAGCCGCATTTTTCCTGAGCGCGTTTCGACTTGGTATTTCCATCGAAATAGCTGCACCATAGGCGTTGCAGATTGAGATCATCAAATGCATGTTTAATGACACATCTTATTGCTTCGGGAATCAGACCCTGTCCCCAGAAAGGATCCCCTATCCAATATCCGATTTCTGCCTCATCTTCAGGCAGATTAAGATTACTTGCGGAACCAATCATCAGCCCAATACTTCCTATAGCTCTGTTAGCTTCTTTCAGGCATACCGCACAGGTTTCCGGAACCGAAAGAACTGTCTTCTTCAAACGGACGCAATATCAATCTTTCAGTTTCTAATACCACGGATTGCCTCCTTTAATTCAAATTTCTACATCTATTCTCAATTAGCTCTGCCAGGTCTCTTTTCATTTTTTCCGAAACTAATGACTCCCTGCACATTTGAGTGTATCTGTCCTTCATCGAAACAATTTTTCGAATCATCTTTTCAGCTGATGTCTTTGAAATACCACATGCTTCAGCGAATGAAAAGAAATCGCCCGTCTTGAGATTTGACTTCTTTCCGTTTAGTGTAAGTGCACACTCCTCATCATCTTCCGGCATGATAATGTTGACCGGCAACAGATCATAAGCTGGTGACAGAACATATTCTGAGCTTGCCTCACTTGTCTCTATCATCGAAAAGTTTTTCAGGTGCATATCAGAGTTGCCGACAACGAACGAGAATACAATTCTCATGAACAGCTCTGTCATATCGAGTCCCATCTGAGAAGAGTATTTTCTGACAATCTTCGCGCATCTTTCATAGGACCCCTTATACTTGTCGGCTGTCAGTCTGAGATCAAGCTGGCAGAAATCTTCCATGGCAAGCTTTGTGATTTCCAGTCCGGCTCCGATTCGGTCGACACGCTTCGTTATATAGGCAACATCGTTCCCATTTTGGATTAGAGCATGAGGTACTGTGGCGATACCCGTAGCATCTGCCATAGACATAATCAACTGCTCTGATTCCGGCAGGCTCTCAAAATCCTCAACCTGAGGTTTCAGAATATAGCCGGTTGGATAATCAACGAGAGTAAGTCGGTTGTTTCCGTTTTCCGAATGAAGATGCAGTGATAGTTTTTTCTGGACACCGGGAACAGTAAGGCCCTTATTTGTACTCTGTGCAGCAAGTGCTTCCAATGTCTGCTGATCTATCTCCAGTTCAGGTATTTCAGCTGTTCCAAAGAATCGTTTGATGCACGCTTTGTGCCAGCCGTTTCCAGAATCACTTTTCAGCGGTTTCCCGCAACATAAGCAGTTCATCACTTCACCTCCCTGATACTGACATTACCGATGCTGTCTTTACAAGCAACCAGTAGCAGACCAAAACGATCATTCATATTTATCTTCCAGTTGCGACTCACGACATCAAGAAGCCATCCTTCCGGAATAAGACCGTCAAAGAAAGGAAAGAGTACCTGCGACTTATACTTGTTGCTGCTAAGCGGCAGGGTCAAAGAAACAGCTGTAGCTTTTTCCATGTTAAGATAGCCTTCATCATAGCTGAAGGAATATCCGAAGTCGGTCTCTTCCAGTGTTCCGGCAAATACATCTCGCACATAAACATATGCCGTCCTTAAACCATTCATTATTTATTATCCTTCCTTATAGCTCCGGCTTCCATTCCGAACATAGCAAGAGCAACATTCACCTTGTCCATCCGCACCGTTTCCTTACCCTGCTCCAGGTCACGGACGAAACGAAGTCCAAGTCCCGAACGCATGGCGAATTCCTCCTGCGTCAGTCCGGCCGCCCTTCTATTCTTCTTAACAAATTCTGCAATTGGATTCATCGCCCGACCTCCTATATGATTTGTCGCATTATATACCCTATAAGGTATATTTTCAAGCAGAATCCATATAAATATACCCGAAATGATATAATATTTGCAAATCGCATGCAATTATATCATTTCGGGTATAATACTAAGATTTTTACCAATCTTATCAAATTAAGCTGAAAGTGTTTGATTAGAAAGATATATCGGGATTTATCAACCTGTTATTAACCATAACCATGGTCTTTGTGTTTCCATCGGCCATCCTTATCTCTTACAAGAATCCACTGCCACCCGGTATATGTTTCATTTGGATTCAGTGAACCATCTCCACCTTTACTATCAGTATCAAAGGTTGACTCTAGAACGATAACTTCATCAGCATCTTGCAGATCCATTTCTCTCTCTGATTTATCATCGCCTGCATATCTGATTTCTGTCATCTCGCAACCAGTAAAGCCTTTGAAGTAATCAAATACAACCCGGCAGGCTTCTTCATAATCTTCCTGTGTATATATTTCGGATTCAATAGGGATAATATTACAGTTTGCGGTTTTCCCTGATTCGGAACATGCGCATAAACACATTACACTGATTAAGATTATAGACATTACCAATGTTTTACTGACTAACTTATTCATCCTAGTTCCTCCATCAATTCAAATTTGTATATCACAACTTATTTCATTACTATTGTGATCAGTATATTGTCAATGTTACCTGTTTCTCCTTCGGGATTGTATGGCCTATCTAAATCGATATCCTCCATATATGTAATTCCCCCTTTATTTGAAATAGGATACATTCGAATCATCTGTTCTCCTTCTATATCCTTTACTTTAAAACTTTCCCATCCATGAAGTGAACCTTTGAATCCGTCTATATCATACTCATAAGAAGCTTCAATCGTTCCATCAATCGTTGCGGAGTTGCCGTCTTCAGATTCAGTATAGTTATTGTCTTCTAAAACCGCTGTTATCTTTCCAGGTTTACATTCTAATTTAACATCGTTATAGTGCCCAATCTGTGGAGTACAAGGAAAACTCGCTATCTGCTCCCACGAACCATCTTCCGTGTTAGAATGATACACATTGAATGTAATGTCCTTATGTTTTACATTATTCAAGTCATACCCAAGATTCATATTATAATCTAACGCTCTTGATGCACATCCGATTGTTATCACAAGAATAAAAACAAAAATTATCATTAATGTAATCGGTTTCTTCATAGTTAGCAATCCCCCCAATTCAAGTTTATCGCTCCTGAACTTCTTTTCCACTGAAATGTTCAATCTCGATCTCATATATTTGAACAGCTTTACCGGAGATTGATATTTCTTCATTTACCAGTTCTTCATCAGGATAGTATTTCAAAGCAAACTGTCTTAACCGCGTCTCAGTTACTGTCGGATCCTCAACAAGATGACAGCGTCCGAAAACCACAACGCTCTGAACGAACGGTGCCCATGTTTCCTCCTTTACCATTTCCAGCCCGAAAACAGTGAAACATATTTTGTCACATTTATTAAGAGAATCGACCTTATGTCCGATGCGTGATCCATGAAAAAATATTTTCTGATCAGCTTCATCATAATAATAATTTACAGGTATTGCATAAGGGTAGCCGTCATCACCATTTACGGCCAAAACCCCTCTTCTTGCTTCTGTAAGAAGTCTCTTGGCCTCATCAATACTTATTTCGTTTTTCCTTTTTCTTATCGATCTGAACATAAACACTGCTCCTCTACAACTTCTGAATTGTACTTCCATCATATTCTACTTTTTTCACTTATGCAATATCTCACCTTCTTCGCAAGCAGGAGCACCAGGCATATCCTTAACAGGCTTATCTCTTTCAGGGAAGAGTTCATTCTTCTGAGTTACGCTACCCATAACAGTTGCTGTATCCACAGTAGCAAGCTGAAAACGTTCCGTGATTCTCTGAATCTTTGCAGCGTCTTCTGCTCTTGCAATGACATCTACGATTGCGTTATCTGATTTATTGTTCTTGTCTCTCAGCACGCAGTAAAGAACACCGTAGCGTTTGGCTTCCTGAGAGAACTTCTTAAGATCCTTATTCTGTACTGTATAGACCTTAAGTTCCTTGCCCGACTTAAGCATGTTTGTAAGTCTGGCTTTTCCTTTTGTCTTCTGTTCTTCTTTAAGAACTGCAGCAAGAAGAATGGCAATATTCTTAGCACCGTTGCCGGATATTCTCGCAGCAACTTCAACGCCTTCAAGAGACATACGCACAATCTGTTCTGCTGCATCTCCTCCGTTGTTCATTATCTCTGCACCTCCTTGTTTCTTTCTTTTTCTATCTGTTCAAGCTGCTTCTTCACAGCTGGGGAACGTTTCTCTATGTCTTCAACGAGCTTCAATTCTTTTCTAAGTTCCCTAAGCTCGCAAGTTAATCCAGCAATCTCTTGCTTACATAAACTGCGTTCGTCTTCTGGTATCTTGCGTTTGGCTTTGAGTCTTAGTTTGTCACGATCTTCTTCAAGCGAACCGATTCCCGTAAGAATCATCTCCTTGTGTTTAGCAAGTTCATTTAAGTCTGAAATGCTATGCTTAGCTAGAAACTTTGCTTCCTCACTGTACATTTCGCACTTCAGGAGCTCGTCCTTTAACAGGGAATGAACTTTTGACGGATTCTGCTTATATCTTGGAAGGTATCCAAGCTCGTAGCAATATCTGAGATAAAGCTTTTCAAGACTGCTTCTTCCCATAATCTTGTCGATACGCCTCTTAAAGGAATGTTCCTCTAGTCAGGTCTTTATAGTTATCGTCAAACCCCTGATGTTTTCCCGCCAAACTAAACGCCTGACAAGGGAAACCAGCTAAACAAATATCAAAAGGCGGTATGTCTTTCTCATCTATTTTGGTAATATCACCAGCAATCTCAAAGTCATCTTTGAAGTTTTCGGTATATGTTTTTACTGCATACTCATCAAATTCACTTACGAATACAGTTTCAATATCGTCCTTAAACGCTAAATCAAAGCCCATTCGTATTCCGCCTATTCCTGCGAACAAGTCGATTGATCTATACACCATTACTTCTAACCACCTTTTCTATTTCATCAGCACATTCTTCTAGATGCTTCTTAATTTCTTTTCCCCAGAACCTAAGTACAGTCCAGCCTTCTTTCTCCAAGGCTTCAGTTACCTCTCGATCTCTTTCAATATTACGCTCTATTTTGGGTATCCAGAATTCCTGATTGGACTTAAAATCTTGTTTTCTTTCTTCCCAATTATAGCCATGCCAGAATTCGCTATCACAGAAAACCACAACCTTTGCCCCTTTGAAAACAATATCCGGCTTTCCGATAATCTGTCTTACATTCTTCTGATATCGCAAGCCACGACGCCACAGCTCTTTACGCAATTTGATTTCGATATCCGAATCCTTATTCTTGATTGCTTGCATATTTTTATGTCGTTGTTCTGGTGTGAGTCTGTCCATTTTCCTTCTTCAACTCCAAAAACAGAAATACTCATATATCATTTTAACATGGATTATGGAATAATTGAATTATGTAAATTCGCGAATAAAACAAATCTTTCAATGCTAAAGGGCACCCCTCATCTTGGGTGCCCTTGTCTATGCTTCTTTCCTTAGTCTGTCCGGTATCACCGGCATATTCTCCAGACCGATTGTGTCGACCTCATCATTGAATTCCTGGATCTTGCGATCCCATTCAGCTTGTTGTTCCGCTTGAAGCTTTTCATTCTCCTTAGCGAGAACTTTCTTCCTTCGTGCCAGTTCTCTTTCTTTATTGCGTTGGTATCTGTCCCGCCAATACTTATCGATTTTTTCTTGTTTCGGATCAACTTCCGGCTCCGGTATATCAATCATTCCGATGAAATTCAGATACACTTCAACTTTCTGCACTCGCCTTCCGTCGATCTTCTCAGCTCGATGAACGAGCACCTTGTCAACAAATTCATTGATCATTCTTGGAGTGAGTTCCTCGAAGGCAGTGTGTCGTTCTACCAGTCCATAAAATCTCTCGATATCATCTTCAGTCGATTTCACTTTCGAATAATTATCTTCATAATTCTGAATTGCTGCTTTTATTTTTTTCTGTTCAGTTTCATATGATTCAGCCATCATCTTGAATTTATCTTCCGGAATAATCCCCAGTGCATATGCTCATGATCTGCTGACCAGTCTCTGATGTCGAGCTTTGGGGCTCCACCATTCCAGGAAACAATGTTTGCTTCCTTGTTCCAGCCAGTAGGGTACTGTGCAAGTACACCAACATTTGCTAAAACTTTGTAACTAATTCTATCGTCTGACATAATTTTACCTCCTTGTTTTTGAGTAATAGAAAAGCCTCAGGCGGTATTGCCTGAGGCATGTAAAGTGATTTGCACGTAATTACATCACTTCAGGTATAATTTCAATAACAAACAGACCAGGATTCTGAGGCTGTTTTATTAATGCTTTTACTTCTTCACCTTCACGCTCTTGGCTGCGGAATAAGCAGAGTAGTAAGTTTTGCTGCCTACTGTCTTGTAGCAGCGAACATATACCTTGTATGTCTTGCCCTTCTTCAGTCTTGTCAGCGTCTTGCTCAGCTTTGACTTACCACTAATCTTTACTGTCTTCGTAGTGCTACCTGTAACATACTTCACCTGATATCCTGTTGCCTTGCTGTTCTTGTTCCACTTTACCACGATCTTCTTTGTGGCAATGTTCTTAGTGCCTGTTGCCAGTGAAGGACGGCTAAGGCGGTATGTTGTCTTAACAGTAGAAGCTGCACTCTTGTTAGTGCCTGCAGTAGCCACGATCTTGTACTGGTATTTAGTACCGTTAGTACGCTTTGTATCATTCCAGCTTACAGTAGATCCGCTGGTAATAGTCTTAGCAAGTGACCATGAAGTTGCACTGCCTGCCTTGCGGTATACCTTGTATCCTATTGCTCCTGTAACCTTCTTCCACTTCACTGCAATAGCTGTACTTCCGTTTGTCAGGCTTGAAATTACAGGCTTAGCCAGTGTCAGCATAGGAGTCTCAGTCTGCGCTATTAGTACCTCACCGCATACGCTGCAGTGGCTTCCCTCTGTCAGACCGGTCTTGGAATATGTAGCTGCCTTTTCTTCATCAGTAACAGGTGTATGCTCGCCAGTTGCAGGAATAGTCTTTCCTCTGGAAAGCGACTTATCACAAACACTGCAGTGAGATACTTTTTCATGTCCGTCTGTACCACAAGTCGCTGCTTTGGCTTCCACATCAATTTCTTCTGTATGCTTGCCTGTTGCTGGAATAGTCTTTCCTCTGGAAAGCGACTTATCACAAACACTGCAGTGAGATACTTTTTCATGTCCGTCTGTACCACAAGTCGCTGCTTTGGCTTCCACATCAATTTCCTCTGTATGATTTCCTGTTGCCGGAATAACATCACCATTAGATATCTGTATATTACATGAACTACAATGAGATACTTTTTCATGTCCGTCTTTACTGCAGGTTGCAGGAACTTCCGGAGTATCAATCACCTCATTATGCTCATTAGCAAC
>JAZUII010000031.1:0-9545 GCA_045642105.1 Anaerovoracaceae bacterium
AGGTGTTCAGATTAAAACACAAAATCTCTCGAATTGAATACTGAAAATCTCTCGAATTAGAAAGTGAAAATCTCTCGAATTGAGATTGACAAATTCATCTAACTGGACCATAATGCTCTGTGTAATTTGCGGTATGTCAAATGCAGCATACCAAAGACCTGATGGAGTATTTGTTGTACCTATAACTGCATTAGCGCCTTGATAAAAGTTCAAGTGATTAGCTTACAGTGACAACAAAATGACAACGGAATTCCTGAAAACTGTATGAAATACAGCAAAACAGCACGCTTGCGTGCCGTAGAAACACAGCTATTTCAAGGAATCCAATCTAGAAAAACTTTTTGATTACAGAGATGGAATAATCCAGAAGTGAATATATTGAACGTATTAGCAGGTAATTGATTTCAGTTACCTGCTTTTAGTTTGTAGTTTTCATATTATATATAGTTTTGTTGTCATAGTGTTCGGATTAAAAAAACAAAATCTTTCGAATTGAGATTGGAGCGTGCTCTGTTTATTTCAATTGTCAAGCTTATACTCAATTCACGCAAAGGTGATTGCTAGCTGCAGTTCTGAAGTATTCTTCTTTTGAATAGTAAACTTAAGAACAAATCCACTTCTGGTGCAAATTATATCTATTTATACGATTTACTATTAATAATAGTTCTGAAGAATCTATATTCTCATCGCTATTCTACAGAACTCAACTCGCTTTTTTCATCATTCGCTAACTGCTCTCCGCCTATAACGAGCTATAACGAACGAATTTTCTAAAGAATCAGCGCTCATTTACATATTCTTCAGAACTCAAGCTGGCAACGGAGTTTAATTCACTGACAAAACTTGCATTCCTAACGAAATGTATTCGTTTTATGCGACAGTCATCCTTTTAATGGTGTATAATTAACAAAATGGAAGTTGTGGAGGTGTTATAATGAAATGTCCATACTGTGATAAAGAAATGAAAAATGGTTTTGTTGGAGCAACAGGGCGCGGGGGGATTTGCTGGACAAATGAAATGGTGGACTATGGTGCACCACGATCTGCGGACGGTTTTTTTCAAATTGGAAAAGCTCCATATTTAAGAGGGGAACATATTCCTGCTTGCAACTGTGAATCATGTAAGTTCATTTTTATTGACTATTCATCGTTAAAGTAAAGAAGAATCCCAGTTTTGCGGCTGGTTCAGTTCATAATAGCTGACAGTGATTACGGCAGTCAGAATAAATAAGAGGTGCGAAATAATGAAGAAGGTAAAGATTACAGTTGTCAAATGTGCGTTTCATGATGACTTGGCAAAGAAGTATGCCAAGCCGGGAACTGGTGTGTGTCCGGTACATGAGGTAGGACAGGTGTTCTATACAAACGGTTGGCAGAAGCCGGATGGCCTTTGCGATAATGCGTGGAAGTCTATGATGGAATACTGCATGACTCTGGCACAGGGCGGCGGCGATTTTTATGATGGAAATTTTACTGACCCAAAGATATTCATAGCATCCTGCAATGACGGATTCAGACCTGTCAGTTTTCTGATTGAAGGAACTGATGAAGACATCGATAAGTATATGAAACAGTAGTCTCAATACTTTCGGATTTTCTTATTTCTGAATTGTAGAATCAATAGAAAAGCCATTGTTTAAGCAATAGGTGCGCTTTCGAGAAGGTATCTGCAGCTCTTGAAAGGCGATATGTACCCAGAATCCTGGACACATTCATTAGCGAATTAAGCGGAACACATGGATGCTATCCTGTACTTAACAGGTGGCATCCATTTTGTTTTGCGCTGAATTCTTTCATTGTTGTAGTAGCGGATATATTCATCAACTGCATTTGAGAAGATCTAAAATGAGTCATAGTCTTTTTCTAGAGACAGCTTAGGAATGTGGTATAGTATAATTGAGTAGAAGTGATTTCAAATAGCAAAGAATATTTATATATAAAGGAGTTAAGAAGTGGGCAATTCGGTATTTAAACGTCTCATAATTGTTCCTGCAGCAGCATTACTAATGCTGTCTTTAACGACGGGCGGATATGCGAGCTCCGGTCAGAGCGGAACTCTGAACGGCAAGACCATGTCGCCTGATGCAATCGTTGATGCAATGGAAGACGCTGACAGCGGAAAGAGTTATGAACTGGTCATGTTAAGTGACTGGGGTATTGACGACCCTATTGTAATTCCCCAAGAATCAACTGTAGTAATCAACATGAATGGGCACAGACTGTATCGCAGCGATATCGATCCGACAGATGGCGACTACGAATCTGATGGTGAGCTGATTTACATGGATACAGAGTCGAACCTGACAATCAACGGAGGAGACAGATCTATATCTCATTCAGTAAAGGTTTTTCAGAAAAACAGCAGTCGCAAGGGCAGTGACGCAAGCTTCTCGGGCGGCGTTATTTCCAATGGCGGAAGCACCAATGGCGGCGGTGCCATTCAGATGGACGGTGACGGATGTGTACTTGCTCTTAACAGCGTAACTCTGGCAGGAAACAGAGCAGAGCAGAGAGCCGGAACTGACGGTCACGGCGGTGCTATTTATGTGGACAATTCGAATAACAAGATTAATCTGAATAATACAACCATCACGGGTAACTGGGCCTACAACAACGGTGGTGCTATCTATTGCAACAGCAACGCAGAAATCTACATGAAGAATTCACACATCGATGATAACTACGCCTGGGATGACGGCGGTGCTATCTATTTTGATGGAAACGGAAATACACTCGCAGGTAGCGGTGACTGTACAATAAGCGGCAACAGAGCCGAAGCGAATGATCCTTTTCATTACGGTGGCGGTGCCATTTATGTAAACGCAGATACATCTATCACAGGAATCACTTTTCACGGAAACAGAAGTGATTACGATGCAGGTGCCATCTATGCTGACGGCGATGTTTTCAGCGTATCGGAATGCACTTTCACAGATAACACAGCAGGCAGACACGGAGGAGCAATCTTCCTGGATGATGCTTATTCGGGTATTTTCGATAAAAGTCAGTCGATATCGGCCTGCATTATTAAAGATAACAGCTCTGAAAAAGAGGGCGGCGGTGTTTTTGTCGATACGGATGTAAATGATAATGAAGATGATGAAGCACTTTCGGTAACAGGCAAGACAGTCATTAAAGATAACAATGGAAGTTCGGCTGCGTCGGCCAATCTGTATCTGTACGACGAGGATACTACTATTGACATGGATGTTACCAAAGACTCAGATGTCCACGTCGGTTTTAAAGCTCCGGAGAATAACAAAAGAGTATCCGACCATGCCGGAACATATCGCATTAAGTTCCTGACCTGCGATAACAGCGGTTTCTATTTCGTGTGGACAGACGACAGACATATCAGACTCAAATCAGGCAGCAAGCCTGCACCTGAGCCAAAGACAGAGGTGAATCCGGGTGCTAAATCCAGCGGAACATATAACAATGAATATGAATTGGTCAGAGGATACACTACATTCGGTGATATAGAAGAGGACAGCAGGGATTCTGATGTTGTGTTCTACTATTCGGATGGATTTTTCTTTGACAAGGCGAGTGAATACAATGAGCATCTCGCAACTACATCGATGAATATGTCTCTGGCGGCAATGTATCTGAATGCAGGCGGTGCAGGTTCCACTGTTGATTACAAAAACAAGCATGCAGCTATCAGGCAGTTCCTTGCAGATATAGGCTGTGATGATCAGAGCATATATATTAACGATTACAATATAGTAAGACCTGGTACAGATTCCATTGGTGTTGCAATTGCGAGCAAAGAGCTTCTCAACAAAGATAAGAGCGAGACCGGAAAGATTCTCATTCCTGTAGCTATCCGAGGCGGCAACTATGAAGCTGAATGGGCTAGCAACTGTACAATCGGTCTAAGCGGCGAGCATGCCGGCTTCAGCGATGCTGCTGATAAAGTCTGCAGAGAGATTGACGCTTATATTGAGAAGTATGAGCTTGAAGATGAGCTTAAAGCCGGAAATGTTAAATTCTGGGTTGCAGGTTTCTCAAGAGCCGGAGCAACTGCAAATCTGACATCGAAGAGGCTTATTGATAAATATGTCGGCGGAGATAAGTACGGCCGTAATGAAGTATTCGGATATACTTTTGAAGCACCACAGGGCGGAATCGACAGTGCAGAAATTGTCGGCAAGGATTATGGCACCATTCATAATCTGCTGAATTACGGTGATATAGTTCCGCTGGTAGCACCTTCAGAAATGGGTCTGAAAAGATATGGCGTTGACCATTATGTTCCGGGCGGAGAGGCCGGAAATACGACTCAGAAGAAGAATCAGGCGAGCCGTGCGGGAGGTGCCGGCCCTGTAAGTGTAACAACCTACAGCGATAATGATATATGGTATTCAGACGGTGATGAGTACAGAAAGCAGCGTGTTAAGATGCTTGAGCAGCTTAACGCTGTTGACAGCGATATGATTTTCGATGACTATTTCCATGTTGCTCATATCAACTATATGCCTAATCTCCGAATACTTGAATGCGATGAAGGCAAAGATGTCAAGGTCAATATGGAAATCTGGGAGAGGGATCTGATAGCGAGACTTCAGAAAGATGCTATTCAGAACAGAACAATCTACTCAGGAAGCGGACCTGTAATAAATGACAAAACCTATGAGACTATCGAGCGTTCTGCGCGTGAGCTTGCAGGCATGGTGTTTGCGATGGACGTGGATAAAGCATCTGAGTTCATCAATCGTGCATCAACGATAATGAATCACATAGGCACCGGAGATAAGGTCTCTATAGTATACGGAGATATGGTCGGCGACTGGAATACACTCAGCGACAAGACCAAGGAAAGCCATATCAAGTGGATGTGGGGCAAGCTCAAAGATACAGGCGCACTGGATGTTCTGACAGAGGAAGAAGCGGCAATAGTCGAGAAGGATTTTCCAACTCTCCTCAATATGATTCTGCAGTTCCAGGGCCCGGATTACCTGGATTCAGGAAGCGATAATCTGTACAAGACAGATCTGGCATCAACGCTGCTTGGTACAAGTATCTACAATATGTCTCGAGCAATTTCAAACCACGCTCACGAAGTGGTTCTGACCTGGACAAGAAGCTATGACAGCTTTTACGATAACGAAACAAAGGAAATCGACATCAGCGTACCGGAGTCGGTAGATGCTCCGAAGGCCAGTGCCGTAAGTGAAGAATCACCTGATAAACCAGTAGTTCTGGATTCTGATGAAGAAAAACTGCTCATAGGCAATCAGAAGATTGTTCTTGATGTAGATAATACATCCGGAGAAGCAATCTATTACACTCTGAAGGAAGGCGACACCACTATTGCAAAGGACGCAATATACAGAGGTGGAATCAGCCTGTCATGCACAGAGGGAAAGCTTCGTGACTTCACTGTAACAGCATATGCAATCAAGTATGGTGTAAAGAGCAAAGCTGTAGAATATGATTTCGACATTCAGGGAACAAAGCATGAGGTTGAGGTATATGCAAAATGGGGTAACAGCGTATACCGTGATGAGCCTTACTTCTATAAAGAAGGCGATAAGGCAACCATAAGTGCACCTGATCTTGATACGGCGTATTTCAAGCGCTGGGAATCAGTAAGCTGCAGCGGCAAAGATATCACAACTGAGATTCTCGGAAGTGGAGATGACAGCCAGGCGACTAATGAGACTGTTACTATCACAATGCCGGAGTCCTCTATCGGAGGAAAGATTCCGGAGAACTATAAGCTTCAGTTTAATGCAAGATACGGTCAGAAAATCAAGAAGCTGACTGCTGAGCTCGATGCGCCGACTGCTGATGAGCTGCTGGATAAGTCCGCATCTCTGAAGGCGCTGCTGTCGGATTCCGTATCTGAGGATTCATTCAGTACAGAAAGCGTTGTATGGACATATCAGTATGCAGGAAAGACTGTATTGAACAGCAGTGACAAGGCTTACGGCGAGACAGTGTACACTGCGGAAATACTCCTTAAAATGAACAAGGATACCGGAATGGTATTCTCCAGAGATGTTGAAGCTGCGGTTTCAGACGAAATGCCTGCCGGAACAAATGTGGATGCGGCATTTAATGCAGCCGACGGAAGTCTTCTTCTGAAGATTACATATCCCGAAACAGGAGAAGGCAGTTCCAGACCGGAAAACAGTCGAACTCTTGTTATAGATACTTTCGACCTCAACCTGCAGAAGAAGCTCCCTGATTCCGCTGAATATTACACAGAGTCGGGAGATGGCGAAGCTGCCAGAGTGACTGTCACCGCACCTTCTGTAGAAAGCGAAGTGTTTGCAGGCTGGGATACAGAAGGAACAGGCATTACACTGGAAAATGAGGATGAGAGGACTTCTCAGACAGCAACGATGGTAATACCTGCAGGCGCTGATGTATCAAAGTACACGATTACAGCAAACTATATTCCTGTTGTTCAGGAATTCAACATTGTACTTGATGCACCGGAAACAGAAAAGAAGATGCCGGATCTGAAGGAAGTTGAAGTTGTATTTGAAAACACATACGGCCTGGATCCTGAAGACTTTGAGCTTGTATGGACTCCGGAAGGTGAGACAGCTGACTATGAGACAAACTATACTGCAAAAATTAAGCTGGCGCCTAAGGATGCAGACGGCAAGGTTCATGTGATAAAAGTTAACGGCCAGAGTGCTGATCAGAAGGTGGAAGGTGTCTTCCTGTACGCAAGCAACGCAAAGGCGAAGGTAAACGGAGAGGCAGCAAAGCTTGATGAGAGTGAGAATGCTGTGGTTTACACATTCCCAATGACTGATTCTTACAAGTCTCTGCTGCTTGGAATAAAGAACCCGGATAATGTAAAGGGTATTCCTTATGGAAGCGGACCGGATGGAATCAAGGCCAAGCTTACAGATAAGACGGATATTCAGGTGTCAGATAACAGCATTAACAGTGCTGCAGTTGAGTGGGATACACCTGAGCTGATAACTACGGGACGAGAAACCGACCCGAAGACCTACAGGGTTACAGGCAGGGTTGTACTTCCTGAGACAGTAAAGAATGACAACAATATCAATCTGGGCGTTGAGATAGAAGCGACAGTTGACGGTGCACCGAAAACAGCAGCTCCTGTTGCGTCTCACGCAGCCGGCAGGTACCAGAAAGACTTCAATCTGGTGCTGTCTTGTCCGGAAGAGAATGCAGTCATCTACTATACTGTAGATGGAAGTGAACCAAGTGAGAAATCAGATGTCTACCAGAATGCAATTCCAATCAGGCGTGCAGATAAGCTTTCAGACAAGGATCCTACAGTAAGTGTCAGAGCAATAGCTGTCAGAAACGGTAAGAGCATAAGTGATGAATTAGTGCAGGTATATGAATTCATTAACATCATCGATGTTCCGTCAGCACAGCAGATTGAATATGATGGAAGCCCTAAGATTGGTCTTCCTGCAAGCGAGTTCTATACATTGTCTGCAGAGGACGGCAGCGGTGTAAGCATTGACGAAAACGGAAATGCCGTTGTAAGCGAGGTTGGAATCTATTCAGTAAGGGCCTCAATCAATAGCGGCTTCAAGTGGAATGGCGGATATTCAGAAACCGGAGAACAGCTTACAACTGAAGATGACCAGATTATCACAATTGAAGTCATAAGTGCAGAGCAGCACTTCGAGAATCTGAAGGAAGCTGTTAACGATATGGAGCTTCTGGTACAAGATATTTCATCAATCGGGGCGGAAGCGCCTGAGGGCCTTGTAAAGGCAGTCGAGGATGCTCGTGCGGACTTTGATGTTATCGATTCGGACTATGCGGTCGGTTCCAGGGATAAGGATCTGGTAAAAAGATGCGATAATCTTATGGCATCGGTAACTGATCTTAAGAAGCAGGCTGTATCAGAGATACAGGGACGTTTCAGAGCTGTTGCAGCTGAGGCAGCAGAAAACATTGCCACCATGGAAAATGGAGGACATGATTCTGCGAAAGTGGAGAAGCTGAAGTCAGCTCTTGCACAGATTAATATCAATATTGATGCACTTGCTGAAGAAGAGCGAAATATCAGTGAGAAGGTTGCAGATGTAGCTCTCGCAGTTGCAGATTTCCAGGATGTTCTGGGCAAAGAGCTCAACAGCTTCCGGGATGCTGAGGTCGGACAGCTTATCCAGAATCAGCTTAACAGCGATAAGCTGAAGCCAAGTGCACTTGTTACAGATAAGTACAGAGTAACAATCAAATGGACTACTCCGAATGCAAACAGAAGCGGATTCCAGCTTGCGAGAGTAAAATCCGATGGCAGCAACTATATTATCAAGCGCACCACGGATCTTAGATATGTAGACAAGAAGGTTGCGGCCAGATACAGAGTAAGGGAATACCAGGTATATAACGGTAAGACTTACTATGGCAAGTGGCAGACTGCTACTACGAAGCTCAAAACAACTGCCGTCACATATGCAAAGAGTCCAGGCGTCGGCCGTCTGAAGATTAAATACAGATCAGTGCCAAAGGCAACAAGCTACAGGATTTACTATAAGAAGTCCGGTTCGAAGGCCAGATATAAGACTGTTGGAAAGAAGTATCTTTCAACGACACTGAAGAAGCTGAGCCGCAGCAGAAAATATACTGTCAAGGTAAGAGCTCAGTACAAGGGAAGCAGTATGAAGCTTTACGGTAACTGGAGTAAAGCCAGAACAGTGAAAACCAGATAATCGTCATCATATTCATCGTTAGGAATATTTCTGTTGATTGTGTATCCGTTCATTTTAAAGAGTACCTTGGTATGATTGCGGCTGTCGCCTGAAGCGATCTCAATCCACTGGCAATTTTTACCCATGTACCAGTCTTTGAACATCTCAACCTGGATACTGCATTCATCGTACTCCTCGAGGTCATCCAGAAGATCCGGAACGCTGTCGTAGTACCTGGTGCTGCTTCCAACGGTAATAGATCCAAAGTCATTGGCCTGTTTTGAGCTGTGTGAGTCTGCGTAAACAGGATTGAGCGAAGCTGCAACAAGCATGCAGGCAAGCATGCACATCAAGCCGCTTATCAGCCCCAGAAGCCTCTTGTTTGCTGTCGAAACTCTTTCCATAATTTCGCTCCTTTCTTGCTCGCAGAACAATACAAAGCGTGCATTTCTGCAGGAATTCATTACTTAATGATTCCCCGCATAATTATAGCATTTTTTTAAGCAGAGAACAGCAATCCTGTGACTCCTGTGGTATAATACCTCGATAGTTAAGCAAAACAGTATTTATCGGGAGAAAATCAAATGAAAAAAAGCACTATTATTTGCATGATACTGATGCTGATCTGCTGTTTGGGCTCTGGCATTACAATGGCCTATGCGGAGACAACGGAGGACGGCAACTTTGAGTATACTGAATCAGAAAACAGTATCACAATAGACAAATATACCGGAACAGCAGAAAGAGTAACTGTACCGGCAGAGATCAACGGCAAACCGGTAAAGGCTATCGGTCAAGCGGCATTTGAAAGATGTGAGACAATTACCGCAGTAGAACTTCCGGAGGGCCTCGAAAGCATAGGTGCTATCGCATTTTCATACTGCACCGGTCTTAGAGGAA
>JAZUII010000032.1:0-3645 GCA_045642105.1 Anaerovoracaceae bacterium
GGCCTCCGACTTCTGATCACGGTGTAGTACAGGGCTTCCCTGATGCGGCGAATACGGCAGAGAAACTCAAGAAATCCAAAGATATCGACATCAAGGTACTCTTCGGTCTTGAAGGATATCTTTTCCCTGATGAAGACGCAATTAATGAGGATGGTGAGATTGACATCAAGAAGCATGGAACGTACCACATCATTCTTCTTGCTCAGAATCAGACCGGACTCAAGAATATATATAAACTGGTATCCCTTTCGCACATAGATTACTTCTACAAAAGACCGAGAATTCCTCGTTCAGTGCTTGAGGCACATCGTGAGGGAATCATCGTGGGAAGTGCCTGCGAAGCGGGAGAGCTGTACCAGGCTATAAGAAGAGGTGAGACAGACGAGAAGCTCGAGGAGATTGCATCATACTATGATTACCTTGAGATTCAGCCTCTTGCCAACAACCAGTTCCTTATCAACGAAGGTTATGTTGAGGGACGACAGGATCTCATTGATAACAATCTCAAAATCCTTGCGCTGGCAGACAAGCTAGGCAAGCTTTGTGTTGCAACAACAGACTCACACTATCCGACACCTGATGCGGCCATCTACAGGAACATCATAATGAAGGGTATAGGATTCAAGGATACAGAGTCAGATAACCTCTATATGAGAACAACCGATGAAATGATGGAAGAGTTTTCATATCTCGGCGACAGGGCTGAGGAGGTTGTTATCACAAATACTAACAAAATCGCAGATATGTGCGAGCAGATAAGACCTGTTCCTAAAGGCAAGTATCCGCCAAGAATTGAGGGCGCAGAAGAGAAGCTTCGTACAAGCTGCTACGAGAAAGCCAAGTCCATCTATGGCGATCCTCTGCCTAAGGAGATTGAGGACAGACTTGAAGCTGAGCTTGTACCTATCATCAGAGAGGGCTATGCTGTCATGTATGTTGCGGCTCAGATGCTCGTAGCCAAGTCCATGTCTGACGGATATCTCGTAGGAAGCCGAGGTTCAGTAGGTTCATCCTTTGCTGCTACCATGGCGGGAATCACAGAGGTTAATCCTCTCGATCCGCACTATATTTGTCCGGAGTGCAAATACCTTGAATGGGGAGATCTTCAGGTGTATGACTGCGGTTTTGACATGCCTGAGAAGAATTGTCCGCACTGCGGTACGCGCATGCATAAAGACGGCCTTGCCATTCCTTTTGCAACCTTCCTTGGATTCAAGGGAGACAAGGAGCCTGATATCGACCTTAACTTCGCCGGAGAGTATCAGCCTACAGCACACAAATATGTAGGAACGATTTTCGGTGAAAAGAACGTTTTCAAAGCAGGAACTGTTGCTACGCTTCAGGATAAAACAGCTTACGGATATGTTAAGCACTACTTCGATGAGAAGGGAATGAATCCGTCGAAGTATGACATCGATTATCTCGTAAAAGGATGTATGGGCGTCAAGCGAACAACTGGCCAGCACCCGGGCGGTATTATCGTCGTTCCTGACGACCACGAGATCTACGAGTTCTGTCCTATTCAGAAGCCGGCCAACAAGAGGGACGTCGATGTAATTACAACGCATTTTGATTATCACAAAATCGACCAGAATCTGCTTAAGCTTGATATTCTCGGACACGATGCTCCGCAGCTTCTTAGACACCTGCAGAACCTGACAGGTGTCGAGCCGATGAGTATTCCGTTCGACGATCCGGAGACATTGAGCATTTTCACATCCCTTGATGCGCTCAAGATAAAAAATCCGAACTACAAATTCACTCACGGAACCTATGCAATTCCGGAGTTTGGAACTAATTTTACACGAGGCATGCTTGACGATATCGGACCGAAGACAGTCTCTGCTCTCATCAAGATGTCAGGCTTCTCGCATGGTACACTTGTATGGCAGGGCAACGGCCAGGATCTCCTTCGTAAGGATGAAAGGCTGCTGGATGTAATTAAAGGTGAAGACATCACAATTGATGACCTCATCTCCAGCCGTGACGATATCATGCGTTACCTCATTCTCCACGATATCGACAAATCAGAGTCTTTCAAAATCATGGAGAAGGTTAGAAAGAACAAGGTTCTTACAGAAGAGGAGCTTGAGCTCATGAAGAGCCACGGTGTTCCGGACTGGTATATCTGGTCCTGCGAGACACTTACATATCTCTTCCCGCGTGCACATGCTTCAGCTTATGTAATGATGTCGATTCGTATGGCATGGTTCAAGATCAATTATCCGCAGGCCTTCTACGCAGCATATTTCACTTCAAAAGTCGATGATTTTGATGCAGAAGCGATCAATGAAGGCTACGACGGTGTTATGGCGAGAATTGAGGAAATAAGCAATCTCGGTAATGCTGCCACTGCTAAGCAGAAGACTACGCTCATTGTTCTCGAGGTCATGTATGAGATGCTTTCAAGAGGCTATGAGTTTGCTGAGCCGGAACTCGGTGTCTCTAAACCATGCAATTTCACCGTTGTAGACGGCAAGGTCAAGCTTCCGTTCATGGCAATTCAGGGTGTTGGAAGAACAGCAGCCGAATCTATAGATGAGGCATACAGAGAGGCTGATTTTTTCACCATAGATGATGTCAGACAGAGAACAAAGCTGTCAGCAAATAACATCGAGGACCTGAAGCGACATGGCATGTTCACAGAGCTGCCTGAGTCAGCGCAGATGAGTATATTTGAACTTTAATGTATAGATGCAGAGAACTGACTGGAAAGTCGGTTCTCTGTTTTTTTAGAATCTGGATTTAAGTATCCTTCTGACAGTGAGTGCATCAAGGCTTCCGCTAATGTCATCAACAAAGATAAGCAGATTATCGCCAAGAATGTAACCTGATGCATAATACTGCATAAGTTTTTGCATATTATCTTCGGCATATGTTGGATTTGCTCTGAGGTTATGTTCAGTTGTTATGAAAAAACTGATTCACACAAAAGTATATTGAAAAATGTCCTTTTGAATGTGGCAGAAGCAAATCTGTAGTCGGCCGCAAGTATTTTTTTATGTTGAACGAGGCATTATGCTTTTTCCAACATAAAGTCACAGCTAATTTTTTTAAATACCAGCCAGTATCACGAAATTCCGGCAAAAAACAAGTTGACTTACTCAGAACATATGATAATATATTCATATGAATAAGCGTTCAATTGTTCGCGTATAGATAACATACATAACGGAAGGAGCAGGATATGTCACACGGTAAGACTGAGGGATATATAAGAGATATAGGCGAAGAGGAACTGCTGGATCTCGCTGAGCTTTTCAAGATGTTCTCGGATTCAACAAGAATCAAGATTCTCTATGATCTTTTCGACAGAGAGAAGAACGTAAGTGAAATCTGTGAGGATATCGATATGAATCAGTCAGCTGTATCACATCAGCTCAAGCTGCTTAAGTCTTCCAAGCTGGTTAGAAGCAGAAGGGAAGGCAAGGCGGTAAACTCTTCGCTGGCAGATGACCATGTTAAGACAATAATTGCGATGGGTAAAGAACACATCGAAGAAGAGTAGGAGGATATACTGATGAAGAAGAAGTTTAAGCTTGAGAACCTTGAATGTGCTCACTGCGCTCAGAAGATGGAAGATGCTATCAACGCACTTCCTGATGTTGAGGAGGCTTCAGTAAGTTTTATGACACAGAAGCTCAC
>JAZUII010000033.1:0-17648 GCA_045642105.1 Anaerovoracaceae bacterium
ATAGCTCCGCCAAGCTCAACACCAACCATATCGTTCTGAGTATACATTCTAACCTTTTCATTCATGAATGTATCCTGAACCAGCTTTGCTGCTTCCTCATCTTCTGAAACAGCAACAAGAGCTACAGGCATGTTTCTTACAATTTCTTCAGCATGTGACGGACCGCTTACTGCAACATATTTTGCATCAGGCATAGTTTCCTTTGCAATCTCTGACATTCTTTCAAGTGTACCCTGCTCGATTCCCTTTGCAAGGTTAACAACAACAGTTTCCTTCTTGAGATACTTTCCCACCTTCTTTGATACAGCTCTGAAGCTCTGTGCAGGAAGAGCGAAAATTACCATATCTCTGTTGCTTGCTGCAGTTTTAAGCACATGTGTATATTTAATTTTGTCACTGAGAATTACATATGGGAGATATTTCTCGTTCATCTTTGTCTCAGCAATTTTATCTAAATCTTCCTTATTTCTTCCATATACCATTACCTTGTGTCCATTATGAACAAGAACATTGGCAATAGCAGTACCGAAGCTTCCGTTGCCGATTACGGAAATGTTCATCTTCTCAGCTGCCTTGAGCTTAGGAATCTTAACACCTTCATAGAAATCCATAGGCTCAGGCTCAACATCTGTAGCCAGATTTACTACAGCTGGAGAATCAGCATTTGCAATTACTGCATCCTGAGTCCCGGATGATACCTCATCTTTGTTAATTCCAAGCTTTGCAGCAATTTTTGAAAAATCTAAATCGGGCTCTTCATGCTGACGAAGTCTTTTGATATTTGCTCTGTGATTGCAAATAATAAACACAGCAACTAATACAGCCATAATGAGGTAATAGTAGAAATTACCAAAACGATGCATATAGAAATATACAAGCAGTGGATAACATGCTGCAGCAGTAATCGATCCAACCGACATCTTCTTGGAATATCCTACTCCAAGCGCAGCAATTATCAGAAGTGCAATCGCTGTTGGGAAATCAATAGCTAACGCTGCACCAAAGCTTGTTGCCACACCTTTTCCACCTTTAAATTTGTGGAAAGCAGGAAATACATGTCCAAGAAGAACACATACAAAAGCGATTACTGCGCCAAGAGATTTACCATATGTAAAACCGATCTTGACAGCGATAAAACCCTTCAGAATATCTACTACGAGAACAATAAGAGCCGGTTTTGCACCGAGAACTCTGAGAACATTTGTTGTTCCGGCATTGCCGCTGCCCTCTTTCTTTATATCGACGCCTGCAAGATTACTAATGATAATGGATGGAGAAATGCATCCTACAAGATATGCAAATACAGCTATTACAGCTAACGTGATGTATTTTGTCATTACTTGTCTCCTCTCTTCTCTTTATATATAAATTTAATCGAAGTTCCTTCGAAACCATATGCAGCTCTTATCTTATTCTCAAGATATCTGGCATATGAGAAATGCATAAGTTCTTTGTCATTGATACTGAAGCTGAAAAGCGGTGGCTGTACGCCAACCTGTGCCGCATAATATATCTTAAGGCGTCTGCCCTTATCCTGCGGAGGCTGACTCATCATAACAGCATCTTCTACTATACTGTTAAGTTTGCCGGTAGTAATACGCATTGAACGCATATTCTGTATTGCTTCACACTTATCTATGACATCAAATATTCTTCTCTTCTGAACAACAGAAGTGAAGAGAACTGGTGCATATGATGCGAAAAGCAGTTCTGCTTTAATCTTACGCTCGTAGTCTCTCATCGTATTAGTCTCTTTTTCGATAAGATCCCACTTGTTGACAACAACCAGCATTCCTTTTCCTGCTTCATGAGCAAGGCCTGCGATTTTCTTATCCTGCTCTGTCAGTCCTTCTGTTGCATCAATCATAAGTACACACACATCGCATCTTTCAACAGCCGCAATCGCTCTTACAACGCTGTAATGCTCGATATTGTCATGTACCTTGCTCTTTCTTCTCAGGCCGGCAGTATCGATAAGAGTGTACTTATTTCCTTTATATTCAAAAGGTGTGTCAATTGAGTCTCTTGTTGTACCTGCAATTGGCGATACAATTACTCTATTCTCCTTAGTAAGAGCATTGACCATCGATGACTTTCCTACATTAGGCTTACCGATGATTGCAATTTTGACTGAATCCTCATCATCATACGAATCATCAGGAAAACCTTCGATAACTCTATCCAGGAGATCTCCAAGATTCAGCATATTGACTGAACTTATAGGTATAGGCTCTCCGAAACCGAGTTCATAGAAATCATATATATTATCATAGATTCTATCCGGAACATCAATCTTATTCACAACCAGAATTACATCCTTACCGGTTCTTCTTAGAATTGATGCTACATCACGGTCCGCAGATGTCAGGCCCTCTTTCCCGTCAACCATGAAAATGATTACATCAGCCATATCCATAGCGATAACAGCCTGGTCTCTCATCTGTGAAAGAATAGTATCATCTGTCTTAGCTTCTATTCCACCGGTATCTATGATAGCGAATTCTTTACCATTCCATTCAGCTTCAGCATAGATTCTGTCACGTGTTACACCGGGAACATCCTCTACGATGGCTCTTCTTTCACCTACTATTCTGTTGAAAAATGTCGACTTTCCGACATTTGGTCTGCCTACTACGGCAAGAATTGGTTTACTCATCAAAAATTCCCCCTGCGAAATCCTTCGCATTGAATTCGAGAAGGTCGTTCATGCCCTCTCCCATTCCTATGAATTTAATCGGCAGATCATACTCATCAGAAATCGTAATGGAGATTCCGCCTCTGGCCGTTCCATCCATCTTTGTGAGCACGATGCCGGTAATATCTGTAATCTCCGAGAACTCTTTAGCCTGGCTTATAGCATTCTTTCCTGTTGTTGAATCAAGAACCAGGAGATTCTCTCTATGTGCTTCAGGGTATTCCTTGCTGATGACTCTGCTCATCTTCTCAAGCTCTTTCATCAGATTACCCTTGTTCTGAAGTCTTCCTGCCGTATCTACAATCAGAACATCTGTATTATTAGCCTTTGCAGACTGTATTGCATCATATATTACAGCTGAAGGATCAGTTCCCTCTTCGTGTCTGATTACTCTGACTCCGACTCTCTCGCCCCAGAGCTCAAGCTGCTCTGCCGCAGCAGCTCTGAAAGTATCTGCTGCCGCAAGCATAACACTCTTGCCGCTTGATTTTATCTTATTGGCAATCTTGCCGATTGAGGTTGTTTTACCGCCTCCGTTGATACCTATCATAAGAATAATCAGCGGGGTTTCATCACTGAGTCTGTTGCGTTCGCCCTTATCAACGAGCTTCTCTATGATTACCTTCAGCTCGTCAGTAATTCTTTCCGGCTTGGTAATATATTTCTTGTTAACAACAGTTTTAAGCTCATCCATAATCTTCTCAGCAGTGTCAATTCCGATGTCTGACATTACAAGAGATTCTTCGAGCTCCTCAAAGAAATTGTCAACAAATGTCGGATTATCAGCAATTACATTTGTGATGCTGTCGACAAATTTTCTGAATGTAGATTTTTTCTCAAAAAGACCCATTCTGTGTTTCCTTTTCTTTGTTTTATTCTAAGCCAGGGACATCAAATTCTTCCCCGAGCTTAAGTGAAAGCATTCTTGAAACGCCCTGTTCAGGCATTGTAACTCCGTAGAGTACATCCGCATGCTCCATTGTAGCTTTCTGGTGAGTGATAAGAGCAAACTGAATCTCATTGAAATTCCTGAGATAATCAGAGAAACGCTCAATATTCACTTCATCAAGAGCAGCCTCTACCTCATCAAGAATACAGAAAGGTGTAGGCTTAGCTCTTAATACACCAAACATAAGAGCAATAGCTGTAAGTGTTTTCTCTCCACCTGAAAGCAGGTTGATATTCTTGAGCTTCTTTCCTGGAGGCTGTGCTGTAATCTCAATTCCTGATTCTAAAGGATCATCAGGATTCTCAAGTGTAAGCTCAGCATGACCACCGCCGAAGAGATCCTTGAATGCCTTCTCGAAGTTGACAACAACCTCGTCGAAAGTCTCTTTGAATTTGACTCTGATGGTTTTCTCCATATTGGCAATGATATCCTCAAGCTCTTTCTTCGCTTTACTGATATCCGCTTCCTGAGCAGTAAGGAACTCATATCTCTTGCTGACTTTCTTATACTCCTCGATTGCGCTGATATTTACATCTCCAAGTTCTGCCATTCTGACACGAATCTCTTTGGACTCTCTGTTGCCGGCAGTAATCGCAAAATTCTCAACTCTCATATCGAGAGCCTCAGCATAAGATACTTCGAAATCATCCCACAGCTTGTCTTTCTGTGTTTCAAGCAGGGTTTCATTCTTTGCAGCCTTAACCTCCGCCTTATATTTCTTATCTCTGGCAGATTCAAGTTCGCTGCCACATTTTCTCTGCTCTTTGAGAGCATTCTCATACTCAGCCTTATTTCTGTCCACTCTTGCAGTCAGCTCAAGTATAGCTTCTTCAAGAACCTTCTTATCTTCCTTAAGTGCAACAATCTGCTCCTCAGACTCGACACCTGTGCTTGTCAGCAGATTGCGCTGTGTCTCATACTCATCTCTTGTTTCAGTGTCTTCGTTAAGTGCATCCTCGATATCTGCAAGTGTGTCCTTAACACGTTCAACGAGTTCATTCTGAGCCAGAATCTTTGTCTCATTCTCGGTAAGTTCCACTCTGAGAGCAACGATGTTCTCATTATCACTTTCGACAACAGATCTGAGATTGTCCTGCTTATCCAGAAGTTCATCAACTTCATTCTGAAGAGCTTCTGCCTTAAGTTCAGCAGCTTTGATTTCTTCTTTCTGACTGGAAATGCGTCTCTCAGCTGCATCAATATCTTCCCTGATTGTTCTTATCTCGTCAGCTGCCTTATCAGCACTTCCTGCTGCTTCATTTACCATCTCCTCGAGATGATCTTTCTCTGTCTTTAAAACGTTGTATTCAATTTCAGCAGACTGAACAGCAGCCATAAGCTCGCTCTTGCGGCTGTCCGCATTTTTGAGCTCTTCAAGGTACTTCTCACGAGCATTCTTCAGACTGTAAATGCGTGCTGCAAATTTCTTCAGCTGCTCATTGAGTTCCTCGATTTCCTTCTTTCGGTCAAGAAGATTTGCAGACTTGTTGACATATTTACCACCGGTGATAGCACCAGCAGAACTTATTACTTCGCCATCAAGTGTAACAATTCTGAAACCTCTGATATTCTTCTTCGCAATTGCAACAGCATTGTCCATATTATCTGCAACAATCACTCTGCAGAGAAGGTACTCCGCAATATTCGAATACTTTGCCTCATACTGAACAATGTCAGATGCAATGCCGACATATCCTTTAGAATTCATTACAGCTCTGTCAGGCGTAATTCTGTCTGCTCTAATTGACTCCATTGGAAGGAATGTTGCACGACCTGCCTTTGCGGATTTGAGCCAGCTTACTGCAGATTTTGCTGATGCATCATCCTTGCAGACAATATTCTGAAGTCCGTTGCCAAGAGCTGTCTCAACAGCCAGTTCATAGCCGTCAGGAACAGTTATGATATCTGATACAGTGCCGACGATTCCACCGAATGACTTGCGCATTACGGCTCTTACAGCATTGTTATAGCCTTCATAGTTGTTCTCCATCTCTTCGATGGTATTCTTTCTGGCTTCAGCACGGTTGTATCTGTCTGTTATGTCAGAAATCTCCATAGAGCAGTCCGCTACGCTTCTGTTGACTGATAAAATGTTCTCGTCATTCTTCGTGGCGTTATCTTTCGCAGAAGCAAGCTCTGCTTCTTTTGCCTCTAGCTTCGACATAACCTCAGCGAAAGCTGATTTTAGCTCGTTATCCCTCTCATCTCTTCCGCTGTTCTCTGAATTGATAGCTTCTATTCTATCGTTCAGAGTATGCATATAGTTCTCAAGAGTGTTGATATCTCCGCTTTTCTTGACATTGTCAGTGTTAATTGAGATTATCTCATCCTTAGCCTGCTCTATTCTTGCGCTGACAGCACCCAGTTCGGATGTATCTGCTGTCAGTTTTGCTACTGCAGCATCACAGGCTGCCTTTGCATCGTCAAGCGCCTTGTTGTAGTCACTGTCCTTTGAGATCAGCTCATCAAGAGCCTCTTTCTCTTCTTTAAACTTGGCCTCATTCTCTTCGATTACAGCGTTGAGTCTCTCAAGTTCTCTTTCGATATTGTTGAGCTTCTCTTCGTTAACCTGACCGCTGCTGCTGATAGTATTCAGCTCGTTAATCTTTGCAAGCAGTTCTGCATTTCTGCTGTTAAGTTCATCGTTCAGGTCACTGTCTGCTGCACTTCTTTCTTCAATCTGCTGATCGAGCTCGATTGCTCTGCCCTGAATCTCGAGAATCTGTCTCTCAAGATCAAGCAGATCAGCCTTGCCGGCTTCAACACTCTTCTCGAGACCTTCAAGATTGTGAAGAATAATATTGATTCCAAGTGTCTTATATCTTTCTCTGAGGCCGATATATTCAACGGCTTTCTCTGAATCTTCTTTAAGACCGCCTATTCTTCCTTCTATTTCGGCGATGATGTCTTTGACTCTTTCAAGATTGTCGCTGGCATCCTTGAGCTTGTGCTCTGCATCAGTCTTACGGCTCTTATACAGAACTACTCCGGCTGCTTCCTCAAAAATCTGTCTTCTGCTCTCAGGCTTTGAGCTTACGATTTCTGCAATCTTGCCCTGTCCTATGATTGAGTATCCATCTACACCTATACCGGTATCCATGAACAGCTCTTTTATATCTCTCAGTCTGCAGTTGTTGCCGTTAATCAGATACTCGCTTTCGCCGGATCTGAACATACGTCTTGTAACAGCAACTTCATTGTATTCCAAAGGAAGAATGCCCGAAGTATTGTCTATTACAAGAGTTACCTCTGCCATGCCCTTAGGCTTTCTTGTATTGGTACCTGCGAAAATAACATCCTGCATCTTGCTTCCACGAAGCTGCTTTGAGCTCTGTTCTCCAAGAACCCATCTCAATGCATCACTAATGTTACTTTTACCGCTTCCGTTCGGGCCGATAATACAGGTGATACCGTCGTTTAATTCAATTGTTACCGGGTCTGCAAAAGATTTGAATCCCTGCAGTTCAATTCGTTTGAAATACAAATCTAGAATACCCCTTTCTTCAAAACGGCTTTTGCTGCTTCCTGCTCAGCCTTATGTTTGCTTTTGCCTGTTCCGCATCCAAGCGTCCTGCCTCTGTGTAGAACTTCTACAGTAAAAGATTTGTCATGAGCAGGACCGCTCTCATCAGTAAGAATATACTGAAGTGAATTCTCGTGATATATGTGCTGAACTCTTTTCTGTAGTTCAGATTTGTAGTCTTTAATCAGCTCGCCTTTAATTGCAAGTCTTATCTTCTCGGCAAAAATTGTCAGAATCAGCTTCTGACAGGCCTCGAAACCGCCGTCAAGATATACGGCTCCGATGACAGCCTCCATTGCATCAGAAAGAATGGAATCCTTGTCTTTGCCGTTATGAGCTGCCTCTCCTTTTCCAAGAAGAAGATAATCTCCAATATGATTCTCTCTGGCTATATCTGCAAGAGACTGCTCACATACAATCTCTGCTCTCTTTCTTGACAGCACACCTTCCTGAGTATCCTGCATAACGGTAAAAAGCTTAGTGCCGATTACTGCGCCAAGATATGCATCTCCGATGAACTCCAGTCTCTCATTGTTTGCCCTGTAACTCTTGCCATTCTCTGAGGCATATGAGCTGTGTGTCAGTGCATTGCGAAGCAGATTAACATTGTTGAATTTATATTGAATTATTTCTTCAAGATCTTCTATTCTGTGCATATTTCCTGATTCTCTGCTATTGCTTCTGCTATCTGTCCTGTTACATCATTCTCAACATATGGAACAGCCTTCTTGATTGCATAATATACAGCAGGTGCCTTTGAATTACCGTGTATCTTAAGCACTGCGCCCTTAAGTCCAAGTATAGGAGCTCCGCCTTCCTTATCGTAATTGAACTCGGATTTGAGTTCCTTAAGCTTACCATATGCAAAGGCCGCTCCAATCTTGGCCTGTAAGCCCTCAGTAAGCTTTGACTGCACTCTCTTCATTACTGCAAGTGCAACACCCTCTGAGCTCTTCAGGAATACATTGCCGGAGAATCCGTCTGTAGCAACGACATCACATACTCCGAAGCATACATCTCTTCCTTCAACATTACCTGTGAAGTTGATATTGCTATTCTTAAGTAATGCAAATGCCTCTTTGTGAAGGTCATTGCCCTTTCCGTCCTCAGCCCCGACATTGAGGAGCTTGACATCAGGGTTCGCGATTCCCTTTACACACTTGGCAAAAATGCTTCCCATAATTCCATTCTGAAGAATATGTTCTGGCTTTGTCTCAACATTTGCTCCACAGTCAAGAAGAAGAACAGCGTCATTCTGTCCGATTTTAGGGAAAAATGCAGCTATCGCCGGACGCTTGATTCCTTTAATTCTTCCGAGAATGAGAAGGCCGCCTGACAGAAGCGCACCTGTGCTTCCTGCCGAAACAAAGGCGTCTGCCTCTCCTGCCTTCAGCATATTCATGCCCTTTACAATAGTAGAGTCTTTCTTTTTTCTGATTGCCATTGCCGGAGCATCATCATTTGTGATAACCTCTGTCGCATTGACAACCTCTATATTATTTCCATTCCACTTCTCTTTAGCGAGAAGATCATTTATTGTCTCTTCCGGTCCAAGTATGGTAACTGTAGCATCAATTTCTTTTGCTGCCCTTACAGCGCCTTTGACAATCTCATCAGGTGAATAATCTCCACCCATTCCATCAACAAGTATTCTCATGTTTTCCTCCGTATCAGCAGTTATTGTTTCTAAGCTGTCCGCAAGCCGCATCAATATCTGAACCAAGTGTTCTTCTTATTGTGACGGTAATATTCTCAGATTCAAGAATTGCTTTAAATCTCTGGATTCTATTTCTTTCTGAAGCTCTGTAGGATTTCTCTTTAACCTCATTCAGCGGAATCAGATTAACATGTGTAAGCCATGATTTAAGATGAGATGCAAGCTCTCTTGCACATTCTTCAGTATCATTCACACCGTTAATCATTGCATATTCGAATGTAATTCTGCGTCCTGTCTTCTCTGTATAATTGCGACATGCCTTCATAAGGTCATCATAAGCATAAGCTTTTGCAACCGGCATTGTGCGTCTGCGAATGGTATCATTCGGCGCATGCAGTGATACAGCGAGATTAACCTGCTTAAAATCATCTCCGAATCTTTCAATCATAGGGATAATACCGCAGGTTGATATGGTAATATCTCTCATACTCAGATTTACTCCATTCTTGTCATTGATAAGCTTCAGGAAACGTGCAACATTCTCGTAGTTGTCAAACGGCTCACCCATACCCATTATTACTATGTGATTGATTCTCTCGCCGGTTATATTCCCCATCTGGAGAACTTCACCGAGCATCTCTCCTGCGCTGAGATTCCTCTCAAGGCCGCCGATTGCAGTTGCACAGAATGTGCAGCCCATTCTGCAGCCTGCCTGTGAAGAGATGCAGATAGAATTACCGTATTTATATTTCATGAATACAGCTTCCACTCTGGCACAGTCACGCATCTCATACAGCACTTTTACTGTACCGTCAACAGATGATTCAGACTTTCGAATCATCTTTGGAAGTCCTATGTAGTAATCTTCTTCGAGAAGGGCTCTGAGTTTTGAGGGGATATTGAGCATTTCCTCAAAACTCTCTACGCCCTTTGCAAGCCATCCGAAAAGCTGTTTTGCACGGAATGCAGCTTCACCGTATTCAGCCATAAGCTGTTTGAGCTCATCTATATTGAGGCTCAGGATATTCTGCTTTCCGTGTACTTCAGCCATCAGTGTCCTTTCGTGTTCCTTAGAACTAAATTCTCTCTACTGCGATACCTGTCTTGTGTCCGTTGATATCGAACTCATCAATACCGCTCTTCTCAGTAATGCTGTCTGCCTGTGTCTCATCCATAATGAATGCCTCACTTTCGCATACAGCTGCCTTTATCTCATCATCAGCATCAATGTAGATGTTGATTCTGTCCATCATTTCAAAGTCAGCCTGCTTACGGAGCTGCTGAATCTTTGAGATGACCTCTCTTACATATCCCTGATTGATAAGCTCAGGTGTGAGCGTTGTATCCAGGATAGTGAATACATTGTTCTCCATTCCTACAACGAAGCCTTCCTTAGCAGAAATTCTTACATCGAGGAAATCCTCTGTGATCTCAAATGCCTCTCCGCCGAGTTCCATCTGAACAGCACCTTCTGCGAGCTTTGCAATAATCTCTTTTGCATCAGCTGCAGCCATCTTCTGTCCGAACTCCTTGATGTTTTTGCCAAGAACAGGGCCGGCAGCTCTGAAGTTAGGCTTTACAGAGTAGTTCATATACTGGTCGAGATCATTCTCGAATACTACTTCCTTAACATTAAGCTCCTCTTCGATGAGGTCAGTAAGGTTGCCGATGATTGACTCATACTTACCATCAACGATTACCTTTGAGAGAGGCTGTCTAACCTTGAGCTTCTCCTGCTCTCTTGTTCCTCTTCCGAGGTTAACAAGAGTTTTTACAAGATCCATTCTCTCCTCAACCTTCTCATCGATGAGAGCATCATTGCACTTAGGATAGTAAGCTGTGTGTACTGTCTTCTCGCCTGTGAGCTTTGTATAGATCTCGTCACTGATAAATGGTGCAATTGGAGCCATCATCTTGGAGAGTCCGAGCAGTACTTCATATGTTGTTGCATATACTGACTTCTTGTCATCCGACATTCCCTCAGCATAGAATCTTCTTCTTGCTCTTCTGATGTACCAGTTGGACAGATCCTCTGAGATGAACTCACTGATAGCCTTAACAGTCTTCATATGATCATATACATCCATGCTTGCTGTTGTATCCTTAATCAGCTTGTTGTACTTTGAGATAATCCATCTGTCAAGTTCTGGTCTCTCAGCGTATGGAACCTCGATGTTAGCAGCATCTATATCATCAATATTCGAGTACAGTGTGAAGAAATTGTATGTGTTTCTAAGTGTACCGAATACCTTGCTTACTACATCCTTAACGCCGTCCTCATCGAACTTTGTAGGAGTCCATGCAGGTGATACTGATACGAGATACCATCTGAGTGCATCAGCGCCGTACTTATCAAGAAGTTCGAACGGTGATACAGTGTTGCCTCTTGACTTTGACATCTTCTTGCCTTCCTTATCGAGGATAAGGTCGTTAACAAGAACGTTTCTGTATGGTGCACAGCCCTTTACGATTGTTGATACAGCCATGAGGGAGTAGAACCATCCTCTTGTCTGGTCAATACCCTCGCAAATGAAGTCTGCCGGGAAGAGCTCGTCGAATCTCTCCTTGTTCTCAAACGGATAGTGCCACTGAGCGAAAGGCATTGCTCCTGAGTCGAACCAGCAGTCCATAACTTCAGTTACTCTGTGCATCTTGCCTCCGCACTCAGGACATGTGAGTGTAACTTCATCAACATATGGTCTGTGGAGCTCGATTGTCTCATCGATGTCCTCGTTAGCAAGCTCTACAAGCTCTGCTCTTGAACCTATGCAGTGAAGATGTCCGCACTCGCATCTCCAGATAGGAATAGGTGTTCCCCAGTATCTTGATCTTGAGATAGCCCAGTCCTTAACATCTGCAATCCAGTTTCCGAATCTCTTCTCACCGATGTAATCAGGGAACCAGTTAACTGTATTGTTATTAGCAACTAGCTGATCCTTGAGTTTGCTCATCTCGATGTACCATGACTTGTTAGCATAGTATACGAGAGGAGTGCTGCATCTCCAGCAGTGTGGATAGTTATGCTCGAGCTTCTCTTTCTTGTAAATCTTGTCATCCAAAGCAAGATACTTGATGATGTCTACATCGAGACCGTCTTCCATTACGAAGCGACCCTTCCAAGGTGTCTCTGTGTAACAGCCCTTCTCATCTACAGGCTGAAGTACTGCAAGGTTGTACTTTCTTCCGCACTGATAGTCGTCCTCACCAAATGCAGGAGCAGTATGTACGATACCTGTACCATCCTCAATTGAGACATAATCCATGCATGTAACGATGAATGCTGCCTTGTTCTTCTCAGGAACGCAGAAAGGCATGAGCTGCTCATACTCCCAGAACTCCATGTCCTTTCCCTTGAGTTCTTCAACAACCTCGTAAGTCTCTTTGCCGAAAGTCTTCTCAGCAAGGTTCTTAGCAACATAGAAGTAGTTGCCCTCGTTGTCTCCTGAAGTCATCTTTACCTTAACGTAATCGATGTCAGCTCCAACAGTAAGAGCGATATTTGAAGCAAGTGTCCATGGTGTTGTTGTCCATGCGAGGAAGTACTCATTATCTGTGCCCTTCTTCTTGAACTTGCATGTAAGTGTGTTAACCTTAACCATCTTGTAGCCCTGTGCTACCTCGTGTGATGCAAGGCCTGTTCCGCAACGTGGGCAATATGGCAGAATCTTGTATCCCTCATATACGAGATCCTTATCAAAAGCAGTCTTGAGAATCCACCAGCCGGACTCGATATAATCATTCTTATATGTGATATATGGGTCCTTCATATCTGCAAGGTATGCCATTCTCTCTGACATATCTGTCCACATCTGTGTGTATGTGAAAACAGACTCGCGGCACTTCTCATTGAACTGTCTGATACCGTACTTCTCGATATCCTGCTTTCCGCTGAATCCAAGCTGCTTCTCGACCTCAATCTCTACAGGAAGTCCGTGAGTATCCCAGCCTCCCTTTCTCTTAACCTGGAAGCCCTGCATTGTCTTGTATCTGTTGACTGAATCCTTGAGGGTTCTTGCCATAACATGATGAATTCCAGGTCTGCCGTTAGCAGTTGGAGGTCCCTCATAGAATACGTAGCTTGGTGCGCCTTCACGCTCTGTTACGCAAAGCTCGAGAAGGTCCATATCATTCCACTTTGCTACCTGTTCGTTCTGATATTCAGCAACAGGCTTTTCTGATAATTTCTCAAACATATTTCGATCTCCTAAAAATTTGCTTTAGTAGTATTAACAATATTCATTGTCCCGAATCTTTAATACCCTCTAATTTTTTTGCACAAAAATAGCGCAAATATACGCAATTATCATACCATAAATATGCTGAATTTGCACTTGAAATATATCAATATATTGTTTCAATTAATATATATTTGCCGAAAATCTAATCGCAATTGATTTTATATCAAATAAAGATATAATAATGACATAGAGTGCGTCAAAGGAGGTACGCCATGCCACTGATTATTCTTGGATTATTAGTTCTTATAGGACTGCTTATATATGCTGTTGCAAGCTACATTTCGAGTGGAAAAGAAATAGAGACTCCTTCCGTTCTGCGCAAAACACACGAGAACGAAGAAGCCTCCGAGAATAAGACTTTGTTTTTCCCAACCGAGAATATCGATACCGAGAAACACAAACGTAATATCCACTAATTATCTTTATATTCGATTGATTCAGACAACCTGTGACTGCTTCATCAGCATTTCCTGGCTGTCTGTTTTTTTGCCTGAATCCGGTTTCTGAGCATAGGTACCGTCGCTTCTCATCACCCTGCCCTTTACATTATCTATCAGATTCAGATAGAGAATTGCTTTAATCCTTTCACGAATCTTTCGGTTATATATCGGACATGCCAGCTCAACTCTCTTAAGCATATTTCTGGTCATAAAATCTGCTGACGAAATATACATAATTTCATCATCGCCCTCGCCGAAAAGATATACTCTCGAATGCTCCAGCAGCCTTCCTACAAGGCTGACGATTTCGATGTTCTCAGTGCAGAACTCAACGCCCGGAAGAATGCAGCAAATTCCTCTTACAATCATTTTTATCTTGCATCCCGCACACGAAGCTTCCATAAGTGCCTCGATAAGTTTCTCATCAGTCACTGCATTGACCTTGATAAAAATGCGGCCCTTACGGCCTTTTTCAGCCTCGCGCTTTATCAGCTTAATCACTGTATCGTGCATGGTTTTCGGAGATGTCAGGATGTGGTCATATTTGCACTCTTTGTTCTTGAAGACATCTTCGAAAAACTCGTTCACATCCTTTCCGATTCGCTGATCATAAGTTATAAGTGAGAAATCAGTATAGCTCTTTGCGGATTTCTCGTTGTAGTTTCCTGTTGACACCTGAGAGATATATTTCTTCTCACCATTCTCATTCAGAACAATCTGACAGAGCTTAGAGTGCACTTTGTATTTGCTGTCACCGAAATAAATATTGCAGCCAGCTTCGCTCAGTTTCTCTGCCCAGTCAATATTCTTCGCTTCATCATTCCTTGCTCTTAACTCAATAAGAAGTTTAACCTTCTTGCCATTGGATACCGCATTTAGAAGATGTTCAACTATAATCGGATGTGACGATAATCTGTATATCGTCATGCGTATTTCTTTTACAGAAGGATTTTCTCCGGCTTCCCTGAGAAGTTCCAGAAGCGGATCCATAGAATCAAACGGATATGCTGAAAGAAGGTCTTCATTCTTTATGAACTCCATTACCGGCTGATTCTTTAATTTAAGCTGATTGAAAGGCGTGAACGGTCTGTAGCACAGTCTGGCTTTGTAATCATCGGAAAGAACGTCTTTAAGATCTCCAACATAGCTGAAAGACGCCCTCTCCGCATAATAAATCTGTCTTTCCTCAAGCTTAAATGTCTCAATAAGAAAAGCCTTCATGGATGCGCTTATTTGTGCATCGGCAAGCAGCTTGTCAGGTGCAGATGTAAGTCTTTTGTCAACGATGGACTTCATCTCCTCCATCATGCTGTCGGCATTCTCATCTGCCTGAACATCACCGTTTCTTGTAATGCTGAAACAGATTGTCTCAGCTTCTTCAAAAGGTTTGTAAAGCTGTGGAATTATTGCTTTAACAAGATCATCAGTTACAATATATCTGAGCTGATGTCCGGGAAGCATGCCGTCATCCAGAACATAGATTGAAGGTACTGAAGAGTCTCTTTCTACAAGAGCAAAAAAGGTACCCGTATCACTCTTGAGCCTGCTGATATAGTAACTTCCGCTGTTGTTAAGCATCGGCATATCTTCCGGCTTCTTGATTATATTAATGCTGAAACCGGACTTGTACTGCTGATAGACATTCAGAGCATTTTTGAGTTCTTCAGCTGTAAGCTGTCCGATATCCAGTCTTACAATGCCTGCTTCTTTCAGCTCTGCATCTACCTTTCTGTATGCAAAATCCATTTTCTCGAACAGAACAGGCATTATTCTGTAAATGGCATCGAGCTGCTGAGCGGCACTCATTCCCGATCTGGAATCGATGCTGTCATCTCCGCTGTCATCATCAGTAATAAGGCTTCCTACCCTTACCTGAAAGAATTCTTCAAGGTTAGAACAGAATATTGAAATAAAATTAAGACGCTCGAACAGCGGTACTGATGGATCCAGTGCCTCATCAAGTACACGCTCGTTATATCTTAACCAGGAAATCTCACGATTCTGCGTAAAACCTTCTTCATATAATCTAGCCAATTTTACCTCCTCAAGCGAATCTATCTGGTAATTCGACTCGCAACATTTCTGCTGAACACCTCTTTATTCATCTGTTCAGGCAGATTTGCAATCATTGAATTCATCACAACTATATCGAACGGATCTTCGGGGCTCAAACCATATGCCTGATACCATTCAGGCTGATCAAGTTCAACATACTCGAAAACTCCCGCAAATTTTCTTGAGATATTCATAGCATAGGCATATGACATCATCTCATAGTAATAAGCTGGTTCCGCTTTAGATATTTCATATACTGCATCTTTAGTACAGTTGTTCATGAACATCTGTAGTCCCATAACATGTCCTGCCAGTGCTGCACTTGCCTTGTTCCTGGTCTTCATTCCTATTCGTGCAAGCGGCGCAATCAGAAGGAATACGGCTTCAGCCGTTGCAACCTGAACATCTCCTATTCTTCCGTTATATGAGAATCTGAAGAAATAGATATATAAAGCAGAGAGCACAAGATATATGCAGACCGCGATTATCAACTGCTTGCCGCTGTCCTTTGAGTGTCGCTGTTTGCGGTTGTAATAGCACTGACACAGATGCTCCAGGGAGACACTCATCACTACCGCAATGGCGACAGCTGCGGCATTACTTACAGCTGCTTTTCCCCCTGAAAGATTAATGAAACTGAAATTTAACACAGGCAAAGCTGCAATAGCAAAAGCATATACCAGCTGTGCGGTCCAGACTGATATCTTCGACCCGATAGAATAGAAATTATTGCTGCCGAAAATGTCCTTTGGAACAGCTGCTTTCATCTTTGGTATTGCATTATAAATTCTTGTTCCACAGTCAGAAAGTCTTACAGTCGAACCTTTATCGCTCTTATCAAAAACTGCATCGAACATAATTCTCGCTGCTTTTGTCTCCGACTTTGGATACTCAATATAAGTAAAATCGAACTGTCGTCGCTGATACTCTGTAATCTTCATATATCCCTTCTGTGCAAGATAATACAGAAGAGACATTATATCGTGATTCTCAACAATATCGTCGATAAGATATCCTACATGAGCAGGGCTGAGCTTATCCGGAGCGTGTATCTCCTCGCGGACTTCAACATTCTGTTGTTTTCTGAGGAGAAGTCGCAGAAGAATAAATACGAGACATCCGCCCAGAAGAATAATCATTGAAAACGTCTTCGTTCTACCTATGCTGACAGCGTTTGCCCAGTATCCGGCAGGCAGAGTTGCTTTTACAGTTAAATCAGCATCAGGCGCAATCTTACTTCCCTTATATGAAATAATATAATTATGGCTGTCTTTCACCCAGTTTCCAAAGCTGTTGATTAATCCTGTCTGGTCTCCTGCAGAATATGTTATATTCTCATACTTCATATTCTCAGGATATCTGATTCTGATTGAAGCATTCTTAATTGAATGTCTGCGATTACCAGGCACAATATAGAGAATGTATTCATCATTCTGCTTTCCCATATAATCAATGCCTGTAAGAGAGTATGCAATATCAAATGCAAGAGAATCATTCATTCCCAGATCATCGATAGTAATGCTTATCACATTGCTTTCAGGATTAAAATCAAATTCATATCCTTTAACTCCCACATCATAAATCCTGCCTTTATATTCATCAGGCAGGCTTCTCTCTATTGTAAAAGTCTCTGAATCCATCCCTTCAACACCTTTGAAAACAACGGATTCTCTGAAATCGCAGGTGTTGTCATTATGGACACTTATATTCGTCTTCCAGTTCTCAATACTGCAGGTCGTAATGTCTGCAGCACTGCAGTTTTCAGCAAAAAAGAACACAATAAATACAGCTAACGCTGCCGCCGCAATTATACGAGCTATTCTATCAGCAATATGTGCCTTCGACATACGATACCTCCTTTGTAGTGTTATGTCTATTGTAGCACTATACAAATGTATTCTTCAAATGCAAAAAGGGTGATGCATAAGCATCACGCTTTTCTATATCAAATCAGTATTACTTCTCGTCCTTAAGAAGCTCTTTTCTTGAAAGATTGATTCTATTCTGATTATCGATCTCTGTAACCTTTACAGTAACCTTGTCACCGATATTCATCACATCTTCAACCTTCTCTACTCTATGATTTGCCAT
>JAZUII010000034.1:0-78722 GCA_045642105.1 Anaerovoracaceae bacterium
CTCCGTGATGATGCTGTACTTGCTTCAGAAGAGTTCGGTCCAACAGTCGGAAAGGATCTAAGACATAACGCAGTTAAATCGATTATCATAGCTGCAATCTGTATGCTTATCTATATCAGATTCAGATTCAAGACATGGAAGTACGGTTTATCTGCTGTTGCAGGACTCGGTCACGACGTTCTGATTACACTTGCACTCTATGCGATTTTCGGTTTTACCATCAACAATCCGTTCATCGCCGGAATTCTCACAGTTGTAGGATATTCAATCAACGATACCATCGTAGTATTCGACAGAATCAGAGAGAATACAAAGTTCTACAATCGTAAGCAGAGAGTGGAGCTGATAGATGACAGTATAAATCAGACACTCTCACGTTCTATCATGACATCGCTTACAACATTTGCGGTAATGATTCCACTGTTCATTATGGTTTCTTCAGAAATCAGACAGTTCCTCATTCCGCTCATGATTGGTGTATTTGTCGGAACATATTCATCAATCTTCCTTTGCAGCCCTCTGTTCTATGACCTGACAAGAAAAGAGAATCTTTCAAGATATCAGGAGAACAAAGAGAAGAGTGACAAGGCACGCAGAAAGAGAAACAGAGCTAACGAAGGAATCCTCAAATAAGATTAATTCGATAAATTATTGCAATCGGCAGGAGTACTAATGGGTAAAGTTCACATTTTGACAACTGAACAGTTTATGGATGAGATAATCGCAATCAATCCAAAGTATGATGACACTATTGTCATCAAGGCTTTTGAAATTGCAAAAGGTCTCCACGAAGGACAGTTTAGAAAGAGCGGCGAGCCTTATATTATTCACCCGATTGCAGTTGCAAAGATTCTTGCAAGTTTCGGCATGGATAACGAAACTGTTGTTGCCGGTCTTCTCCACGATGTAGTTGAAGATACTGATTATACCAGAGAACAGCTTGTCGAAGACTTTGACAGCAGAATCGCATTGCTGGTAGACGGAGTCACCAAGCTTGGCAATATCAAATACGACTCGAAGGAAGTAGCTCAGGCTGAGAACTTCAGAAAGATGTTCCTCGCCATGTCAAAGGACATCAGAGTACTGATTATCAAGCTTGCCGACAGACTTCACAACATGAGAACTCTCGAGTATATGCCGACCAACAAGAGAGAGGAGAAGGCTCTCGAAACACTTGAGATATATGCGCCACTCGCAGGCAGACTCGGAATATACAGCATAAAGTTCGAACTTGAAGACCTTGCTCTCAAGTATCTGCATCCGCTTGAATACAAAAGCCTTTCAGATCAGGTTAATAAGAAGCAGGCGGTATATGAGCAGAATATCAGTGCACTTATTAAAGAAATCAGCGACGGACTTGATGAATCAGGTATAAAGCATGATGTAAAAGGTCGTTCAAAGCATCTTTACAGCATTTACCGCAAGATGGTTATTCAGCATAAGCAGATTGATGAGATTTTCGACCTGCTTGCTGTAAGAGTTCTTGTTCAGAGTGTAAAAGACTGTTACGCTGTTCTCGGTCTGGTTCACTCCAAGTGGAAGCCTATTCCGGGACGTTTCAAGGACTACATTGCAATGCCTAAGCCTAATATGTACCAGTCCCTGCATACTACAGTTCTGGGAGACAATGGTGAACCGTTTGAAGTACAGATCAGAACTTACGAAATGCACAGGGTAGCTGAGTACGGAATTGCAGCACACTGGAAATACAAAGAAGGCAAGGGAAATAACGAGGACGACAGCGATCAGAAGCTCGCATGGCTCAGACAGGCTCTCGAGTGGCAGAAAGAAGCTGACGATTCAGTGGAATTCCTCGAGACTATGAAAATGGACCTGTTCAACAATCAGGTATTTGTTTTCACCCCGAGAGGCGACGTAGTCGAACTTCCAATTGAATCAACTCCGCTGGATTTCGCATTTAAGGTGCATACAGATGTCGGTGTAAGATGCGTTGGTGCAAAGATTAACGGTAAGATGGTCCCTAAGGACTATACACTCAACAACGGTGATATAGTCGAAATCATTACATCTGCCAATTCATCCGGACCAAGCATGGACTGGCTCAATATAGTTAAGAGTTCTCAGGCCAAGCATAAGATTAAAGCCTGGCTCAGAAAAGCAAACAAGGATGATGATGTAGATAGAGGTAAGCAGAATATTATTTCTTACATCAAGAAGAAAGGTTTGGATTCAAGCCTTGTAGCAAAGAACTCATATATCCTTAAAGCATCAAAAGAGCTTAATTATGACAGTGTAAATGATCTTTATCTTCAGTCTTCAAGAGGTGGCAATAATGTATCAAAAGTATGCCAGAAGCTCATTGAATACTACACTAAAGATAACGAGATAAAAGAAACCGATGAACTTACAAAGCTTGCTGAAAGTCCTAAGAAACCTCAGGTTAACCGCGGGGCAGCAGGTTCCGATACCGGAATTGTTGTTAAAGGAACAGACAATCTGCTTATCAGAAGAGCAACTTGCTGTAATCCTGTGCCTGGAGATTTAATTATCGGTTATATATCGAAGGGCAAGGGAATCAATGTTCATCGCACTGACTGTCCTAATATAGTAAATATGAACGATCAGGACAAGGCGAGACTTATAGAAGTATGCTGGGATACACCTAAGTCAGGTTATACATATTTCGTTGACATATGTCTCGAGGGAACTGATAGAAAAGGACTTTTCAGTGATATTTCCAAATCATGTGAAGACCATGATGTAAATCTCGCTGGAGTCAATATGAATCCTGTAACAACTGGTGATGTTGCTGTCACCATCACCGTTTCAATTACTGATATGCATCAGCTTCAGAGACTGATGATAGGACTTAGACAGATTCAGAATATTACCAGCGTATACAGAGCAAAGCCAAGATAAATTCAATTATTATATAAGAGGGTAAAAGAATATGAGCACTTCATTCAAAGCATATCCTTTCGGACTTCTCGAAGAAAACACATACATCCTGGAAGATAATACAGGTACATGCAAAGCTGTAGTAGATCCAGGATGCTATACAGAAGCAATTAAAGAGCATATCGGAGATGCTTCAAATCTCAAATATATTATTCTTACTCACAGTCACGGAGATCATATAATGGCTCTTCCTGAGTACAGAAAAGCATATCCGGATGCCAAGCTTGTCCTTTCAGCTGACGAAGCTCCACTGCTTGCAGACTCTTCAATCAATGGTTCAGCTGATATGGGAAAAGGAATTTCTGATACAGGAGAAATCCTTGTAAATGACAATGATTTCATTGAGTTTGGTGAAAGCAGCATCAGATGCATCAGCACACCGGGTCATACAATCGGCGGTATGTGCTATCTGGTTGACGGACGACTGTTCTGCGGTGATACGCTGTTCTATATGTCAGTCGGTGCAACACATTTTGCAACAGGAGACTGGCCGGCACTCCAGAAGTCAATCCATGATAAGCTATATGCTCTTCCGGACAACACAGAAGTGCTTCCGGGACATGGACCAATGACATTAATAGGATTTGAGAAGAAGAATAACCCTTATGTACAGATTTTACCTTAACAAAGTTGATAACGATTATAACTACGCTGAACTATGCAGAGTATTTCTCTCAGACGAAGAGTTCGAAACCATCGGTATTGATCTTAAATCAGATATAAGCAAGGCTCTTTCCGATAACAGTTATATCGTTAACATAAATAGACTTGAGGACAGTAATCTTATCAAGCTTGAACTTCTGAGACTGCTTGAGAGATTAACAGGTAAAACCAACGATTGGGGAACCATGACAGGCGTAAGACCACTCAAGATTGCAAAGAAAATCTATGATCGCGAGGGCAGCATAGAGAAAATGCAGGAAGTTCTGCGAGATGTCTATGCTCTTAACGAAGATAAGATAGCACTTCTTACTGACACACTTGCATATCAGCTTGAATATGTTAAAGAGGGACCGGACGGCAGACTTGGAATCTACATCGGAATACCATTCTGTCCAACAAGATGTTCATACTGTGCCTTTGCATCAAATGTTGCATCTGATGAAGAGATTGAAGAATATCTTAGCAATCTTCTCAAAGAAATCACATATATGGGTGAACTCATTGATGCACATGAGGACAGAATTGAGAGTATCTATATCGGTGGAGGAACTCCAACAACACTGAGTGCAAATCAGCTTAACATATTGATTACAGCTGTAGAGAAGAGCTTTGCCATCAAAGCTTCAGAACTTGAATTCACTGTTGAAGCAGGCAGGCCTGACACAATTACAGCTGACAAATTCGATGTGCTCAAGAAACACGGTATTTCAAGAATAAGCATCAATCCTCAGACAATGAAGGATGAAACACTTGATATAATAGGAAGAAAACACACATCAGGAGATATTCTGCGAAGTTATGAACTCGCAAACGAGTATAACTTCGACATAATAAATGCTGACCTGATAGCAGGCCTTCAGGGTGAGACAATCGATGATTTTACCCGAAGCCTTAACAAGATGATTGAAGTCGGAGCGAACAATATAACTATTCACACACTTTCGGTCAAAACAGGCTCCAGATTAAAGGAGACTGACCCGAAATATTTCAGAAGAGGGGCTGATTCAGTTAATGAAATGCTTGCTGAATCGAGAAGAATTCTTGAGGAGAATGGCTACAGACCATACTATCTCTATAGGCAGAAGCACCAGATAGGCTCCCTCGAGAATGTAGGATACTGCATACCGGATACACACTCCGTCTACAATATCCGAATAATGGAAGAGAAACAGACCATTGTCGGCTTGGGTGCAGGCGCTATCGGCAAAGTCTATTTCCCTGATGAAGACAGACTCGAAAGAGTTGCAAATGTAAGCAACTATAAAGTATATAACGAGCGTTTCGAAGAGATGCTCGAGCGAAAGAACAATTATTACGGAGGATAGGATGGCAATTAAAGCACCAAAAGGAACGAAAGATATCTTACCTCAGGATTCGTACAAATGGCGTTATATTGAATCTGAGTGGGCAAAGATCTGTGCAGAGTACGGCTTCGAAGAGATGAGAACTCCTACATTCGAAGCAACAGAGCTCTTCAACAGAGGAATCGGTGACACAACTGATGTCGTACAGAAAGAGATGTACACGTTCGAAGATATGGGCCACAGAAGCATCACTCTGAAGCCAGAAGGTACATCGCCGGCGGTAAGAGCTTTTATTGAGAGCAATCAGTACGCAGAGACTCAGCCTAGCAAATATTACTACAATACACCATGCTTCAGATATGAGAAGCCACAGGCCGGAAGACTCAGAGAATTCCACCAGTTCGGTATCGAGAACTTCGGTACATCAGATATGCTGGCAGATGCTGAAGTAATTGAACTTGCATCCGACTTCCTCGGAAGAATGGGAATTGAAGATGTAGAGCTTCACATTTCAAGTGTGGGCTGCCGCAAGTGCAGACCGCTTCACAGAAAAGCTCTTCAGGACTTTCTAAATCCTAAATTCGAAGAACTTTGTGATACATGTAAGGGCAGATTCGACAAGAACCCAATGAGAATACTCGACTGCAAGTCACCGGTATGTAAGGAACTTGTACAGGGAGCACCAATGGTACTTGACTACCTCTGTGATGACTGCAGACAGGCACTCGATGAGCTCAAGTCACACCTCGATGCAATGGATATCAAGTATATCGTAGACCCATCAATCGTAAGAGGTCTTGATTACTACACAAAGACTGCATTCGAGTTCATCACAACAAAAATCGGTGCACAGGGCACTGTATGCGGCGGCGGACGTTACGATCACCTCATCGAAGAAGTAGGCGGTCCGGATATGCCGGGAGTAGGCTTCGGTCTTGGAAAAGAAAGACTCCTCATGCTTATGGAAGCATGCGGCGCAAGCTTTGGTGAAGAGCAGAAACCTGAGCTCTTCGTTGCATGGATTGGTGATGAGGCCCTCTCATACAGCCTCAAGCTCGTACATGAGATGAGAAAGAGCGGTGTAAGAACTGTTCTTGATACAAAAGCAAGAAATCTTAAGGGACAGCTTAAATATGCTAACAAGCTCGGAGCTGCATATTCAGTAGTAATCGGTGAGAGCGAGATTGAAACAGGCGAGCTAACACTGAAGAATATGTCAACATCAGAGCAGATAAAAGTTTCAAGAGAGAAACTCATAGATACAATAAGAAATAACTAATCAGGAGGATATGATGTCACTTTACAAAAGAACTCATATGTGCGGCGAACTCAGACTTGAAGATGCCGGCAAAGAAGTAGTACTTAACGGATGGGTTGCTAAAGCAAGAAGCCTTGGAAGTCTTGTTTTCGTAGACCTTAGAGACAAAACTGGAATTACTCAGATTACTTTCAACGAGGATCTGGGAGATGAGATTCTTGATAAGGCAAAATCACTAAGAAGTGAATATGTAATCGGAATCAAAGGTACTGTTCAGGAAAGATCCTCCAAGAACAATAAGATTGATACAGGAGATATCGAAGTATTTGCTACAGACCTTGTTATCTACTCAGAGGCGATGACACCTCCAATCTACATCAAGGATGATGATAATGTAGATGACAATCTCAGACTCAAGTACAGATACCTTGATCTTCGTAAGAACAAGATGCAGCGCAATCTGTCAACAAGACACAGAATCGTCAAGATTGCACGTGACTACTTTGATGACAATGGTTTTACCGAGATTGAGACACCTATTCTCATCAAGTCAACACCTGAGGGAGCAAGAGACTATATCGTACCAAGCAGAGTAAAGAACGGTTCATTCTACGCTCTTCCTCAGTCACCACAGCTCTTCAAGCAGCTTTTGATGGTATCCGGATGCGACAGATATTTCCAGATTGCAAAGTGCTTCAGAGATGAGGACCTTAGAGCTGACAGACAGCCTGAGTTCACTCAGATTGACCTTGAGCTTTCATTCGCTGATGAAAATACAGTAATCGAAATTCAGGAAGGCTTCCTCAAGAGAGTTATGAAGGAAGTTAAAGGTATCGATATCGAGACTCCTTTCCCAAGAATGACATATGCAGAGGCTATGGAGCGCTACGGTTCAGATAAGCCTGATACAAGATTCGACATTGAACTCATTAAGCTCAACGATACAGTTTCCGGCTGCAGCTTCGACGTATTTAACAAGGCACTTGAAGCAGGCGGAGATGTAAGAGGTATCTGCGTACCTGGCGGTGCTGCTGAATTCTCAAGAAAGAAGATTGACAAGCTTGTTGAAGAGGCTAAGCATTATGGTGCAAAAGGACTTGTATGGATTAAGAAAGAAGAGGGCGGAATCAACTCTTCAGTAAACAAGTTCTTCACAGAAGAAGAGCTCGGAGCAATCCTCGACAAGTGCGGAGCTGAAACAGGCGATATCGTATTTATCGTAAGCGGCAAGGCTAAGGTTGTATTCGATACTCTCGGATGGCTCAGAAGAAAGATTGCCGGTCTTCTCGGAATGCTTGATGATAACGAATTCAAGTTCCTCTGGGTTGTTGATTTCCCAATGTTCGAAGAGGATGAAGAGGGCAATATCAAGGCTATGCATCACCCATTCACACAGCCTAAGCTCGATGAGCTCTACAAGCTGGATGAAGGAGATATCCTCGGACTCAATGCTAACGCTTATGACATCGTTCTTAACGGTGTAGAGCTCGGTGGAGGAAGTGTAAGAATCCACGACAGACAGCTTCAGGCTAAGATGTTCAACGTTCTTGGACTTACAGATGAAGAGTGCGAGGAGAAGTTCGGCTTCCTTATCGAGGCGTTCAAGTATGGTGCACCACCTCATGCTGGTCTTGCTTACGGACTCGACAGACTCGTAATGCTTCTTCTGGGCGAAAAGAGCATCAGAGAGGTTATCGCATTCCCTAAGAATGCGAACGCTGAGTGCCCTGTATGCGAAGCACCTGGAATTGTTGAAGCAAGTCAGCTCGAAGAACTGGGCATTGAAATCAGTGTACATGAATAATTCAGATATAAACAATAAGAAAATTGCGATATTCGGCGGGTCCTTTGATCCGATTCACATTGGTCATTTGAGACTTGCCGATGCCGCAGTACGAGAGCTTGGCATCGATAAGCTGCTTCTAATGCCGAATTGCATCTCTCCATTCAAGCTTGACCATGAGGTCACAGCTACTGAAGACAGAGTTGAAATGGTTCGCAGGGTTCTTCCATATAATGAAGCTTTCGATATTTCGTTATATGAAGTAAATCGTGCCGAGCCTTCATACACCATCGATACACTGAAACATTTCAAAGATGAATTCGGTTTTACACCGTATTTTATACTTGGATTTGACTCAGTGCTCGATCTTGACAGATGGTATCAGGGTACGGAAATCATAAGCAATTATCCACTTATCACAGGAAGAAGGCCGGGTACAGGTGATGAAGCAGGCTTTCTTAAGATAGAGGAATACAGAAAGATCTATGATGCAGATATCACAGTCCTCGATATCGAACCGTTTGATGCCTCATCTACAGAAATCAGAGAACTTATTAGAAACGAAGAAAGCACGGATGGACTTCTGACTCCTGAAGTGCAGGAATATATCAGAAAACATGGTTTATACAGATAAGAACAGATTAGAAGAATTTGCTCTTCATAATCTGAAGAAAACTAGATATATTCACAGCCTTGGCGTAGAGAAGATGGCGGTCAGACTTGCTGAAGCACATAATGCAGACACAGCTAAAGCTGCTTTTGCAGGAAGATACCACGACATCGCCAAGTGCTTCTCTGATGAGATGCTCAACCGAATGATTAGAGAATTCGGTATACCAGATGAGTATAGAGATAATCAGGCTCTTGCTCATTCAAAGGTTGCAGCAGCGCTGCTTAAGTATGAATTCGGGGTTGCTGACGAAGATATTCTCTCGGCTGTATCCGGACACACAACCGGAAGAAAAGGAATGACTCTTCTTGAAGAAATCGTATATGTTGCTGATGCGATAGAGGACAATCGCAGCTATGAAGGGCTGGCAGAGCTTCAGGAACAGGCTCTTACAGATCTTGATGGAGCATGCCTTTTCATAATGGATTACACAATTAATCTGATTGAAAGCAAGAGCAGAGTACTCGATAGAGACACTGCTGATGCAAGAGAATATATATCCGAAAGGATAGCAAGGAGACAAAATGACAAGTAGAGAACTAGCACTTGAGATTGCAAAGGCAATCAGCGAAAAGAAGGCGCAGGATATCACTATTATTAATATTTCAGAGAAATCTTCTTTTGCTGACTTCTTTGTAAATGCTACAGCCGGTTCCGAAAGACAGCTCGGCACACTGGCAAATGAAGTTCAGGACAAAATGGCTGAACTGGGATACATTCCGAAAAGTTCGGAAGGAAGACCTGAGACCGGATGGATTCTGGTTGACGGCGGTGATGTTATCGTCAATATATTCACTCGCGATATCAGAGACCGCTACTCACTCGATAAGGTGTGGAGCGATTGCGAGATTGAAAATATCGAATAGGGTATTGAAACTCAAAAGGAGATGAACAATGAAAGAAAGGTATGAATTTCAGGAAATCGAACAGAAATGGCAGAAAATCTGGGCCGATGAAAATGCATTCAAGACTGTAGAGGATTATGACAAAGAGAAATACTATGTTCTTGAAATGTTCCCATATCCATCAGGCAAGCTTCACATGGGTCATGTAAGAAATTACTCCATAGGAGATGTTGTTGCAAGATTCAAGAAAATGGCAGGTTACAATGTTATCCATCCTATGGGATGGGATTCATTCGGACTTCCTGCAGAGAATGCTGCTATCAAGAACGGTATTCATCCAGCTATCTGGACAGACAGCAACATCGCAGAGATGCATAAGCAGCTGAATGGACTTGGTTTTAGCTATGACTGGGACAGAGAAGTAGCAACATGCAAGCCTGATTATTACAAGTGGATGCAGTGGCTCTTTATCCAGTTCTACAAGAAGGGGCTGGCATACAAAAAAGAGAACCCTGTTAACTGGTGCCCAAGTTGTGCAACAGTACTTGCTAACGAGCAGGTTGTTGACGGTGCATGTGAGCGTTGTAAGACACCTGTTACAAAGAAGAATCTCTCACAGTGGTACTTCAAGATTACAGATTATGCAGACAGACTTCTCTCAAATCTTGATACACTTGACGGATGGCCTGAAAAGGTTAAGACAATGCAGCGCAACTGGATTGGCAGATCAGAAGGCTGTGAGGTTGTTTTCGGAATTGATAAAACAGACCTCGACCTCGTAGTATATACAACACGTGTTGACACACTTTACGGTGTAACATACATGGTACTCGCTCCTGAGCATCCTTACGTTGAAGAACTCACAAAGGGAACTGAGTATGAAGAGGCTGTTAACGCATATAAGCAGGAGTGTGCTGCAAAGTCAGAGATTGAGCGTACATCCCTCACAAAGGATAAGACAGGAGTTTTCATCGGACAATATGCTGTTAACCCAATCAATGATGCAAGAATTCCTATTTTCATCTCAGACTATGTACTCATGGATTACGGTACCGGTGCTATCATGGCCGTACCTGCTCATGACCAGAGAGACTTTGATTTCGCAAAGACATTCGGACTTGACATTATTCCAGTAGTAGATGTTGGCGACGAGTCAATCGATCTCTACAATCTTACAGAGGCTGCTGCAGCTACCGGAACAATGATTAACTCCGGAAAGTACAACGGACTCAATAACAGAGAAGTTATCAAGATGGTTACTGCCGATCTTGAGGCAGCTGGCAAGGGTAAGAAGACTGTTAACTACAAGCTCAGAGACTGGCTTATCAGCCGTCAGAGATACTGGGGAACACCAATTCCAATGCTCAACTGTGAAAAGTGCGGCTGGGTTCCTGAAAAGGAAGAGAACCTCCCAATTCTCCTCCCAACTGATGTTGAATTCACTGGAAAGGGTGCTTCACCTCTCACAACATCAAAGACATACGGCAAGACAACTTGTCCATACTGCGGATCACCTGCTGAGAGAGAGTACGATACAATGGATACATTCCTTGATTCATCATGGTACTTCCTCAGATACTGTGACGCTCATAACGACAAGGAAGTATTTGAGAAAAAGAAGGCTGACTACTGGATGGATGTTGACCAGTATATCGGTGGTGTAGAGCATGCTATTCTTCACCTCCTTTATGCAAGATTCTTCCAGATGGTTATTCACGATCTCGGACTTGTTGATGCTGAGGAACCATTCAAGAACCTCCTTACACAGGGAATGGTTATCAAGGATGGCGCTAAGATGTCAAAATCACTCGGTAATGTAGTAAGCCCTCAGGAGATTCAGGGAAAGTACGGCGCAGACACAGCACGTCTCTTCATACTTTTCGCAGCACCACCTGAGAAGGAACTCGACTGGTCCGATGCGGGAGTTGAGGGAAGTTTCAGATTCCTTTGCAGAGTATACAGACTTGTTCACGAGTACGTTACTAAGATCAAGGGTGATAAGGAAGTCAGCCCAGTATTTGAGATTAAGAATGCTGACGACAAGAAGCTGAACTATGTTCTCAATGCAACAATCAAGAAAGTAACTGAGGATGCAGGTGGAAGATTCAATTTCAACACTGCTATTTCCTCAATCATGGAGCTTGTAAATGAGCTCTACAAATACAAGCAGTCAGCTGAGATGAACCTCGAGCTCTATAACGAGGCAATCAGCAAGATGATTATTGTTCTCAACCCATTTGTTCCTCATATCACTGAGGAAATGTGGAGCAATCTCGGCCACGAGGATAGACTCTATGATGCAAAGTGGCCTTCATATGATGAAAAAGCTCTTGTAAAAGACGAGGTTGAAGTAATCGTTCAGATTAACGGCAAGATGAAAGACAAGCTTGTACTTCCAAATAATTCAGGCAAGGAGGTGGTTGAAGAGGCCGCTATGAAGCTTGATAAGGTACAGGAAGCTATCGATGGACTTACAGTTGTTAAGGTAATTGTAGTTCCTAACAAGATTATCAACTTCGTAGTTAAATAAGCTTCTTAAGCTAATATGACTAATAGTAATAACAACAAACATACCAGGCATCATGGCAGAAGACAGAAAAGCCACAGCAAGGAGCATTCTGTTCCGTTTAAAATCATTCCTCTGGGAGGAATGAAGGAAATCGGAAAGAACTGCACACTTATTGAATGCAATGATGAAATACTCATTGTTGACTGCGGTTTCTGTTTCCCTGATTACGAGATGTTTGGAATAGACGTTGTAATTCCGGATTTCGCTTATCTTCACGAGAACAGTTCGAAGATAAAAGGCCTTATAGTAACTCACGGACACGAAGATCATATCGGAGGTATTCCATATCTGCTTCAGGAATTCGATATGCCAATATATGCTTCTCCGCTGAGTATGGGTCTTATAGGCAACAAACTGGAAGAGCACGGTCTAACTGCTCAGAGATTTATTATCCAGCCAGGTGACAAGTTCTCCATCGGAGGCTTTGACATCGAGGCAATTCAGATAAATCACAGTATTGCAGATGCTATGGCATTTTCAATCAAATGCGCAGGTGGACATATTGTACACACAGGAGATTTCAAGATAGATTACTATCCGCTGGACGGAAAGGTGATTGATCTTAACAGATTCTCGCAGCTCGGAACAGAAGGCGTTGATTTACTTATATCTGACAGTACAAATGTACTTAGAGAGGGATATACACCATCTGAAAGAGTAGTAAAAGATTCAGTTGACAAGATTTTCGATAATACAGATAAGCGTATTATCGTTGCAACATTTGCTTCCAATGTTCATAGAATCAAATGTATTATGGAAGCTTCAATCAAGCATGGAAGACGAATTGCGGTTTCCGGCAGATCGATGGAGAATGTTGTACAGCTTGCAAAGGATCTCGGATATCTTAAATCAATTCCTGACAGTGCATTCATTGACATAAAGAACATAGCCAATATTCCTGACAGTATGCTTACTATACTGACAACAGGAAGCCAGGGCGAACCGATGTCAGCGCTTAACAGAATGGCGCATGATACACACAGAGCAGTAAAACTAAAAAAGAATGATGTTGTAGTATTCTCTTCTTCGCCTATACCGGGCAATGAGAAAGCTGTTACTAATGTAATTAACAAGCTCTACGAAAAGAGAGTTGAACTTGTTCTTTCTGATATGATGAATGTTCACGTATCAGGTCACGCTTGCAAGGAAGAATTACGACTGATTCATACACTGGTAAGACCTAAATTCTTCCTGCCGGCACACGGCGAATACAGACATCTTATAGAACATGCCAAACTCGCAAAGAGCCTCGGTATGAATACGAATAAGATATTCGTAATGAGTAATGGCGATGCTCTTACCATACAGGGAAAGCATGCTGAACACATCGAATCATATACTTCCGGCGAGGATGTCATGGTTGATGGATACGGTGTTGGAGATATCGGTAATGCTGTTCTCAAGGACAGAAAACAATTATCTTCTTCCGGCCTCATAATCATTGCAGTGGCTATCGATCAGGCAACCGGAGCACTGATTGCTGAACCGGAACTTACAACAAGAGGTTTCATATATGTTAAAGACAATATGGATCTCATTGATGAGGCGACAGCTGTGGTATATAACACCATAGGCAACTGGTTGGAGAAGGGCAATACAGACTATCCGGCTCTGAGACAGTCATTAAAAGATGATATGCGCAAGTATATCTATAAGAAGACAAAGAGAAGTCCGGTAATTCTTCCAACAATACTTCGAGTATAAGAGGTGACAGACATGAATGTATATGATGAAGCTCACAACCTCGCAAAAGCAATTAAAGAAAGCGGGGAATATAAAGATTATATGAGACTTCGCCAGCAGACTGACGGAGATCCACAGTTAAAAGACATGTTAAAGCAGCTGCAGGATATGCAGGTTACTATCCAGACTGCTCAGCTTACAGGTCAGACTCCTGATCCACAGGCAATGCAGCAGTTCCAGAGCCTTTACACAATGCTCATGGCTAATCCGGCTGCAGCTGAATATATGCAGGCAGAACTCAGAATCTCAATGATGATTAAAGATGTTTTCGAGATTCTCGGTGATGCAGTTGATTTCGTTCGTTAAAAATTTTTAATATAAAGAGAGGTATACAAAATGATTTATGCAAGTGATTTCAGAAAAGGCGTTACTTTTGAGATGAACGGTGAGCCACATATCGTACTGGACTTCCAGCACGTTAAGCCAGGTAAGGGTGCTGCTTTCGTAAGAACAAAGTACAGAAACATCCTCACAGGAGCTACAAGAGAAGAGGCTTTCAACCCTAACGACAAGTTCCCTAAGGCTCACATCGAGACAAAGACAATGCAGTATCTCTACAATGACGGAGAGCTCTACTACTTCATGGATCAGGAGACATTTGATCAGGTTCCACTGACAGCTGAGCTCGTTGAGGACGCTGTAAAGTACATCAGAGAGAACGACACAGCAACAGTAAAGTTCTACAAGGACAACGCTTTTACAGTTGAGGCACCTAACTTCGTTGACCTTGCAGTTATCGAGACTGAGCCAGGTGTAAAGGGTGATACAGCTACTAACGTTACTAAGGCTGCTACAGTAGAGACTGGCGCTGTTATCCAGGTTCCTATCTTTATCAACGAGGGTGAAGTTATCCAGATTGATACAAGATCAGGTGAGTATCTCGGAAGATCAAAGTAATCAATATAAATATGAACACAAACGATTCATCAGTTAAAACCGGCAGAAAAAGATTCAGCAGGCCTCTGCATTATCTGGTATGTGCTCTCGTCATAATTGCTGTTGTCTACGGTCTTCTATCATTTATTTCAAGACCGTATGACAAAGCAGACAACACATACATTGATGTAACCATTTCAAAAGGATCAAACACCTCAGATATTGCAGAGACTCTGCATGAGAACGGCATTATCGGAAGAAAGGGCAGTTTTACCTTCCTTTCGAAGGTTTTGCTGTACAACAATAAGTTCAAGCCCGGAACATATTCTCTTTCACCATCAATGAATATGAATTCCATCGCTGATACTCTTATTGACGGCATTACAACAAGCAAGGGCTTCAAACTTCCGGCAGGCTTTACAGTTAACCAGACAGCTGAGGCGCTTTATAATGCAGGTTTTTCTGATAAAGATGCGTTTATATCTATTGCCGAAAGCGGCATATTCGCATCACAGTTCAGTTTTCTTGATGGCTCAGAAAGTCTTGAAGGATTCCTTCTTCCCGGACAATATGAAATGAGTAAAGAAGCCGATGAAAGTATGATTATAGCAACAATGCTTAATCAGTTTGATCAGTTCTTCACAGAAGAATACAGAGAAAGAGCCAAGGAGCTTGGACTCAGCATCAGGCAGGTTGTTGTACTGGCATCAATAGTTGAAAAAGAAACCAGTATCGATAAAGAAAAAGGCATGATTGCTTCAGTTCTTCTGAACAGAATTTCATCAGGTCTTGGAATTGAAGGCGGTTTCCCTGAAATTCCGCTGTGCTCTCCATCAAGAGAATCAATAGAAGCTGTACTACATGCTGATGAGTCGTCTTACTGCTATTATGTTCTGGACGATAAACTCGACGGATCTCATGTCTATGCGACAACAAAGGCTGAGTATGCATCGCTAAAAGAAGCATATGATAAGGCATACGCTGCAAGAGAAGCATCAAAGAAAGAGGACTAGTTACAGATGAATATAACGAACGACAAAGTCACAGATTATATTAATCAGTACTACAGACCGATTGATAACGAACTGGCTGATTTCAGAAAGAAATGTGAAGAACTGGAGATTCCGCTGATTCTTAAAGAAACAGAGAATTATCTTCTCACATTCCTTCAGCTTATTAAGCCGAAGAGAATTCTTGAAATCGGTACAGCTTTCGGTTACTCTTCTTTATTCTTTGCAAAGTATCTTCCTGAGTGTACTGTAACAACTCTCGAGCGTTCTCCATATATGTATGAGAATGCAGAGAAGAACCTTGCTTCATATGAAGAAGGCAAGAGGGTTACTATGCTCATCGGAGATGCAATAGATAATCTTGACCGACTCATAGCCGAGTCTAAGGAGAATGAAGACTTCGAGCTATACGATTTTGTTTTTATCGATGCAGCAAAGAGCCACTATAAAGAATTCCTCGAGAAATCGGAGAAGCTCTGTCGAAAAGGCGCAGTTATACTCTGTGACAATATTCTGATGCGTGCATATATTGTTGACAGAAGTCTGGAGCCAGACAGAAGACACAGAACAAGCGTCAAGCGCATGCTTGAATTCATCGACTATATCAACGAAAGGGAAGATCTTACCGTATCTCTACTGAGCTGCGGGGACGGTCTTGCGGTAATTAAACTCAATGACTAGACCATATATCGAACTTCTGGCTCCAGCAGGAGACCTTGAGAAACTGAAGACAGCGATTATATACGGAGCAGATGCCGTATATTTTGGCGGCGAAATGTTCAGTCTGAGAGCCGGCGCAGGCAATCTTTCAATTGATGAAATTGTCGAGGCGATGGATTTCATTCATGAGCATGGCAAGAAGGGCTATCTGACCATCAATATATACCCTCACAACGACGATATTTCGCTTCTTAAGGATTATATTGCAAAGCTGGCAGGTATTCCTATCGATGCTTTTATCGTGTCTGATCCGGGCGTTATCACGCTTATTAAGGAAGCTATTCCTGATGCGGAAATACATCTTTCAACTCAGGCAAACACAACTAACTATGTGACTGCCAATTTCTGGGCGGGCCAGGGTGTCAAGAGAATCGTATCAGCGAGGGAGATGAGTCTTTCTGAACTCCGAACAATGCGTGAGAACCTTACGGATGATATTGAAATCGAATCTTTCATTCACGGAGCAATGTGCATTTCGTATTCAGGAAGATGCCTGCTCAGCAATTTTATGGTAGGAAGAGATGCAAACAGAGGTGCATGCACTCATCCATGCAGATGGAAGTATGCCCTTGTTGAGCAGCAGAGACCGGGAGAATACTTCCCGATTGAAGAAGATGACCGCGGAAGCTACATCATGAATTCAAGAGATCTCTGCATGATTGACTGCATTCCTGACCTTGTTGAAGCTGGTATTACTTCATTCAAGATTGAAGGCAGAATGAAGAGTATGTATTACGTTGCCACTATCGTAAGCGCTTACAGAATGGCAATTGATGCATATCTTGCTGACCCTGACAACTATCGGTTCAATAAGAAATGGTACGATGAACTCTGTAAAGCAAGCCACCGTGAATTCACACACGGTTTCTATTACAACAAACCTACAGACAAGGATCAGAACTACCTCACAAGTGACTATACAAGAACATATTCTTTTGTTGGACTTGTCAAAACAGAAGACGACGGTTCCGGTTACACAGTTGTTGAACAGAGAAATAAGTTCTGCGTGGGCGATGAAATAGAGATTTTCGGTCCGGGAACACCATACTATACCGAAACTATTAAAGAAATGACTGATGAAGAGGGCAATCCTATAGAGGCAGCACCTCATCCTCAGCAGATTCTGAGAATCAGATTCGATAGAAAGCCAAAAGAAAATTTCATACTCAGAAAGAAAAAAGCTGAGTGTTAATTAACAATAATTATTTATCGTATAAGTAGAAGGAGTTGGTTATAAAATGTCATCAGACAGTTGGCCGCATTATTTGTACTACATTATTCTGGTCCTTTTAGGACTAATGAACGCTTTTACTACCGCATCAAAGAGAGCGCTTGATTATTCCGATCTCGGATCATTCAAGGATAGACTCGAGGATGAGCCTGACAATAAGAAGCTGCTAAGCATAATCGATTTTGAGAAGAAACCATCCAAATATCACTATGCAGATCATGTTATGACTGCAATTATTACGCTGCTGGCTTTCTGCGTGTTCAATTACGCAATTATTGTTCAGGTTCCCGGCGTTGGAGCACTCAGATTACTGCTCGGTAATCTCGGCTTCCTCATTCTATACACTGCATTTGCAGACATACTTCCAAAGAAGCTGGCTGCACAGGCAAGTGAAAAGAAAGCATTGTCGCATATCGGCTATCAAAAGTTCGTATATGTGATTACTTTTCCGATTGTTGAACTGTGTAAGGGAGTTGCCAATATAACACTTCTTATTGGTGGGAAAGAAACAGATGTAGACGACACTTACTTCTCTGAAGAGCAGATTATGTCCATGCTTGATATAGGACAGGAATCAGGCGAACTCAAAGAAGAAGGCCGCAAAATGATTGACAGTATTTTCGAGTTTGATGATCTTCTCGCTTATGAGATTATGACACCTCGTACTGATGTGTTCATGATCGATATAGACGATGAAGTATCAGAATACATCGAAGAACTTACTGAGATGACACATTCAAGAATTCCTGTATACGAAGGCGATTCAGATAATATTATCGGACTTCTGCATATCAAGGACTTCCTTCTTAAAGCTACAGAAGTCGGTTTTGAGAATGTTGACATCAGCAGCATGCTCAGACCCGTATATTTTGTACCAGAAACAAAGAATGTTGATGCTTTATTCTACGAACTCCAGAAAGAAAAGCATCATATGGCAATTCTGATTGATGAATATGGCGGATTCAGCGGAATCGTATCAATTGAGGATATTATCGAACAGATTTTCGGTGATATAGACGATGAGTTCGACGAAGAAGATCGTGTAATTTCAAAGATTGACGACTGCACCTTCATCGTAGACGGAAATGTATACCTCGACGATCTCGATGAAGAAACAGGTGTTGAACTTGAGTCAGAGAATAGCGAGACAATAGGCGGTTTTATAATTGATCTTATGGGAGAGATTCCTAAGGAAGGTGTTAAATACAGCCCTATTGAATACGAAGATTACGAATTCACAATTCTCGATATCAAAGACAGACGAATCGAGAAACTCCGCATTGCAATCAAAGAAGAAAGCGATGATTAACAGGAGATATGATGGATAAAGAAATTGTTAAACCAGTTGACATAAATATTGATGATCAGGTAATTGCTGAAAGTGTATCTTCTGAAGTTCTGTCACATAATGATGTCAGCAGATTTGCAGTAAGTCTGACTGACGGAATAACCAAGAATTTCCTGGGAAGAGATTCTCAGTATTCCGGAATCAAGATACAGAACAGTGATAACAAAATATCTATTACAATTCATATCATAGTATTCTATGGCGTGAATATTCCTCAGTTATCCTATGAACTTCAGATGACGATTAAGAATCGTATAGAGAAACTTACCGGACTTACAGTAACTGAAATCAATATTTCTGTCGATGGGATTGACAGAAAACAATAACTTATAACTCAGCAGATATGCAAAAAAGGTAACTATGAAAAGAGAAAAAATCAGAGAACAAACGATGCAGATTATCTTTCAGATGGATGTAAGCGGTGAATGGGATTACACCAATGCCTCCATTATGGAGGAGTACTATGCAGTTCTTGAAGAAGCTCAGGCAATCAGAACACTTGAAGTAATCAGAGATCACATAGAAGAAATTGACGAAATTCTTTCCCGTTGTATCACCAACTGGAACGCAGACAGAATCGCCAAGACCGATCGTGCTATTCTCAGAAATGCAACAGCTGAAATCAAATACATCGACCAGATTCCGGCTGTAGTTTCAATTAATGAAGCCGTAGAGCTTGCAAAGAAGTATGGTGATGACAAATCCTATGCTTTCGTTAACTCAGTTCTGAGAAAAGTATGTGCAGAAATTGAATCTTAATATGGATAGATTATTTCTCGGAATTGATACTTCAAATTACAAAACATCATTAGCAGTAACAGATGATAATGGCAATATAGTCTATCAGAGGTCTGAATACCTTGAGGTAGAGCAGGGTGAAAGGGGCCTCCGTCAGTCAGTGGCCTTCTTTATGCATTCCAATGCTCTGCCTTTGTTTATTGAAGAGGCTTCGAAAGCTGTCAATTTCTCCAGGGTAACTGCAGTTGCTGTATCAACACGCCCCAGACGAGTCGAGGGTTCATATATGCCGGTATTTCTTGCCGGCGAAAATGCAGCTCGCGAGCTCGCCGCAGCTCTGAACGCGCCGTTGTATCGCTTCTCGCATCAGGAAGGTCATACACATGCTGTGCTTACAAGCACCGATGCTGATATCTGCGAGAAGTGTATAATGTACCATCTGAGCGGAGGTACGAGTGAGATACTTCTATGTGAAGCTGATTCAAGCGGCTACAGACTCGATATAATCGGCGGAACAAAGGATATCAGCATAGGTCAGCTAATCGACCGCATCGGAGTAAAGCTTGGCTATGCTTTTCCAGCAGGAAAATATCTTGATGAGATTGCATCAAAGGGCAGCTATCAAAGAAAGAGCAGCTTAAAGATTAAACAGAATGATGGCTTTTTCAATCTGTCAGGTCTTGAGACAAAGCTTATGCGAGAGCTCGACAAACCTGAAGGCGAAAGAGACAGCAGCGAAAGAATTATTCAGGAGCTTTTCGCTGCTATTGCCGAACTTATATACACAAGTGCAGATTACCTTGCACATAAATACAATATCCGCAAAGTATATATCGCAGGCGGAGTTGCCTCAAGCCGAACTGTCAGAATGCTTATCAGCAGGCTGGCCGGTAATGATTTCGAAATAGTTTTCGGAGATCCGGAGCTCTCTGGTGACAATGCCGTTGGAACAGCAAGATTAGGAAGCAGACAGTATTTCAATGAGAAGTGTAACAGTAACACAATTAAATGAATACATAGCCAAAAAGCTCAGAGATGATTACAATCTCCGCAATCTTGCTGTGGAAGGAGAAATCTCCGGTTTCAGCAAAAGCGGACCTCATTACTATCTGACACTTAAAGATTCAGACAGCATGATTAAATGTGCAATCTGGGCTTCAAATGCTGCAAAGATTGATATGTCTCTTGTGAAGAACGGCAAGAAAATTATCGCACTCGGAGATATAAGCCCATACGCTAAAGGCGGCAACTATTCTTTCAGCATAAAGATGGTCGAGGCAAAAGGCGAGGGCGATCTCATGCAGGAGTTCAACAGAATCAAAGCCCAGCTTGAGAAAGAAGGTTTATTTGACAGCAGATACAAGAAGCCTATACCTGCATTTCCTTACAGAGTCGGAGTTGTTACATCCGCCACAGGTGCTGCAGTTCAGGATATATGCAAGATAATAACAGCAAAGAATAATTTCACAGATATTCTGATATTCCCAACCCTTGTTCAAGGAGCCGGAGCTCCTCAGAGCATCATCGATAATATCAATCTTGCAAACAGACTCATGAAAGAGGGTATGCGCATAGACACACTGATAGTCGGACGTGGAGGCGGTTCTGCTGAAGAACTTATGGCCTGGAATGACGAAGGCGTAGCCAGAGCGATTTTCGCTTCAGAGATACCTGTAATATCTGCAGTCGGACATGAGACAGATTTCTCTATATCTGACTTTGTTGCAGATGTTCGAGCAGAGACTCCTACAGCAGCTGCTGATATGGCAGTTATGAATACAACAGAACTCTATGAGGAAATAGAAAGAGACCTCAGAAGATTACACGAATCCATCGCTTATAAGATCAAGTCCGAAAGACAGCTTCTGGACAGCAGAATTGAACTTCTCAGAAGCAATATGAACAGCAAGACTGTTCAGGCGAGAGCCATGGTCGAGAAAGCGATGATATCACTCAGAGAGAATGATCCGCGCAATATTTTCAACAAGGGCTATTCAGCCGTTCTCGATCAGGAGGGCAGAATAGTATCTTCCGTAGAGAATATAAGCGCAGGTGACAGATATACGGTAAAGATGAAAGACGGCAATTTCACAGCAGAAGTCGTTGATGTAGAAAGGAGTAAATAATGGCTGAGAAAACATTTACAGAAGCTCTCGGCAAGCTTCAGCAGGCTGCTTCAGATATCGGCAGACAGGCAACAACACTTGAAGAATCACTGGAGCTTTTCGAAGTAGGAATGAAAGAAGCTGCTTTCTGCAAAGAAATCCTCGACAGTGCTGAACAGCATATAACTATCTATCAGAACGGCGGTGAAACTGATGCTTAAATACGATGAGTACAAAGATATAATCAACGAAAGACTCACCGATTTCTTTCCTGAGATTGAGCCTTTCGCTGCAACAATCGAGAAGGCTATGGCATACAGTCTTAAAGTAGGCGGTAAAAGACTCCGTCCGGTTCTTCTTCTTGCAGCCTGCGATTTCGCGGGAGGTAATATTGAAGAAGCTCTGCCATATGCATGTTCCCTTGAATACATTCACACATATTCGCTGATTCATGACGATCTTCCGGCAATGGATAACGACGATCTTAGAAGAGGACAGCCTACTAATCACAAAGTGTTCGGAGAAGATATGGCAATTCTCGCCGGAGACGGTCTTCTGAACACTGCTGCTGAGACAATGTCCAGAGACCTTGCCAGGTTCTATGATGACCCAGTAAGAATGGTTAATCATGCTAAAGCAGGTCTTGCTATTATCGAGAGTGCCGGAGTCAGAGGCATGGTGGCTGGACAGGTTGCAGATGTCGAGAACCAGTACAATAAAGCTACAGCTGAACTTGTTGAATTTATCGATGCAAACAAGACTGGAGCGCTTCTCATTGCACCTGTAGTCGCAGGACTCAACATCGCTGGAGCAGATGAAAGCATGATAGAGAACTTCAGAATATTCGCAGCAAAGCTCGGCAAAGGCTTCCAGATTGCAGATGATATTCTTGACTATGAAGGTGACGAAGCTCTTATGGGCAAGAAGCTCAACAAAGATCAGGATGCAGGTAAGTGCAACTATGTATGCGTACATGGATTAGATTCCGCAAAGGACAAGCTTCACAGCCTTACAGATGAGGCTAAGGCTGCTCTCGCAGAGTACGGCAGCGAAGCAGAGTTCTTTATTGAACTTGTTTCAAAACTAGAAACCAGAAAGGCATAGCAATAAATGACTTTTAATATAGAGAAAGACAATTTAAGAGATGTAGTCAAATACGGTTCATATGTCGATCTCCAGAATCTTTCAGACGATATCAGACAATTCCTCATCAGAAAGGTTTCCGTTACCGGCGGACACCTTGCTTCCAATCTTGGAATTGTTGAACTTACTGTAGCTCTTCACAGGGTATATAACACACCTGAAGACAGAATAATATTCGATGTAGGCCATCAGGCTTATGTACACAAAATACTCACAGGAAGAGCAGACCAGTTTGATACACTAAGACAGTTCAAGGGACTCAGCGGATTTCCAAAAACCAGAGAGAGTGCACATGACTCATATGAGACAGGTCACAGCAGCACCTCACTCAGCGCTGCACTTGGTATTGCCACAGCAAGGGACCTTCAAGGTGATAACTACAATGTAGTTGCTGTCATCGGAGATGGCTCGATGACAGGCGGTCTATGCTATGAAGCACTTAACAACATAGGTGCATCAAAGACCAATATGAAGATAATTCTCAATGATAATGGAATGTCTATCTCACATAATGTCGGAGGTCTATCAACACATTTAACACAGCTCAGATCATCAGATAATTACATCAGAACAAAGCAGTCAATCAACTCTGTGCTTGACAACATGCCGGTAGTCGGCAAGACCATCAGAGGCGGACTGCACAATACTAAAGATAGGATCAAACAGTCAGTACTCGGAGATGAAGGTGTTCTCTTTGAGAATCTCGGCATCAAATATCTTGGACCGATTGACGGCTACGATATCGAAGGTCTGTGCAGCGCTATGGAGGCTGCAAACAAGTATGACAAGCCTGTAATCATCCATGTAATCACAAAAAAGGGTAAAGGTTACAGATGGTCTGAAATGTATCCTCGCAGATTCCATGGTATTGCACCATTCAATATAGAGAACGGTAATCTATTATCGTCAAGTAATGATCCAAGCTTCTCCAGAGTCTTCGGTGAAAAAGTTACAGCAATTGCGAAAGATAATGAAAAGGTTGTCGCAATTGCTGCAGCAATGGGAACCGCTACAGGATTAGGTCCATTCTATGAGGCGTACCCTGAGAGATATTTTGATGTAGGTATTGCAGAAGAACATGCTGCAGTATTTGCTGCAGGTCTTGCAAAGAACGGTCAGATTCCGGTTGTAGCTATATACTCAAGCTTCCTCCAGAGGGCCTTTGACCAGCTGGTGGTAGATATTGCACTTCAGAATCTCCATGTAGTCTTCGCACTCGACAGAGCAGGTCTTGTAGGTGCTGACGGTGAGACTCATCACGGACAGTTCGATCTGTCATATCTGTCGATGATTCCTAATATGACTGTACTCTCACCGGCTGACGGCAATCAGCTTCAGGATATGCTCGAATATGCAATTAATGAGCACGATGGTCCTATTGCAATCAGATATCCAAGAGGTTCATCTGTGGGTATTCATCTCAGACTCAAACCATTCAAAGGAGAGAATATCGCTATCAGCGAGGGTTCAGATATTACAATTCTTGCGGTCGGTGCTATGCTTGACGAGGCTGTTAAAGCATCAGATAAGCTTCGCGAGATGGGATACAGTGTAGGTATAAGAAATATCGGCGTGGTTAAACCATTTGATACTTCACTCGCTGACATCGATTCAAGACTACTTATCACAGTTGAAGATAACGCAAAGAAGGGCGGTTTTGGAGAGACCCTTGCTGCATACTGCAAGACCTCTGCAGGAAAAAGTCCCGATGTAATAAATATAGCAATCCCTGACAGCTTCATTGAGCAGGGAACAGTAAGCCAGCTTAGAGCTGAGTTCGGATTGGATTCCGATGCAATCGTGAAAGGAGCAATTGAGCATTTTGAAGGAAAGGCTTGATGTAATACTTGTAGAAAAAGGATTATGTGAATCCAGAGACAAGGCCAAGAGAACAATCATGGCCGGTCTTGTTATGGTTGATGGCATGGTTGAAGATAAGCCCGGCAGAACATTTGACACAGAGTGTGAGTTCACTCTCAAAGAGAAGCTCTGTCCATATGTAAGCCGCGGCGGTCTTAAGCTTGAGAAAGCCATCGAAGAATTCAATATCTCCGCGAAAGATGCCGTCTGCGTAGATATGGGTGCCTCCACCGGAGGTTTTACCGACTGTATGCTCCAGAACGGTGCTGTCAAAGTCTACGCCATAGACGTAGGCTACGGACAGCTCGACTACAAACTCCGCGTAGATCCCCGAGTAGTCAATATGGAGAAAACCAATATCAGATATCTTGATACGGATCTCATCAAAGAACCAATCAATCTGATTTCCATCGACGTTTCTTTTATTTCGGTAAAACACATGCTTCCTGTTGCCTCCAAGATTCTGGCTGATGACGGAGTGGTTCTCTGTCTTATCAAGCCTCAGTTCGAGGCCGGCAGAGAGCAGGTCGGCAAGAAGGGAATCGTCAAAGACCACAAGGTTCACTCAGAAGTTATAAGAAAAGTAATCGGCTATGGTATGGACAATGGTCTGAAAGCCATAGGACTCACATATTCGCCTGTTAAGGGCACAAAAGGCAACATAGAGTATCTTTGCTGCTTCGTACCTGAAGCGGCTGTTACAGAGGAAATAATCCTCGACCCGGATGCAGTGGTTGAGCTCAGCCACTCATCACTCGATGAATAGAAAAAGAGGTTAAGAATGGCATTATCACCAATGATGCAGCAGTATTTTGATATCAAGGAGAAGTACAAAGACTGTCTTCTCATGTTCAGGCTCGGCGATTTCTACGAGCTCTTCTTTGATGATGCCATAACTGCTTCAAGAGAACTCGAGCTGACACTCACAGGCCGTAACTGCGGTCTTGAGGAGAGGGCACCAATGTGTGGTGTTCCTCATCATGCAGTCGACAGCTATATAACAAAGCTTGTTCGTAACGGCTACAAAGTCGCTATCTGTGAGCAGATGGAGGATCCGGCCACTGCCAAAGGCATTGTTGAACGTGATGTCATCCGTGTAATCACACCAGGAACTATCGATGCATCAGACAATACTGACGATAATATCTATATCGCCTCGGTGATGATACACGATGAGACAACAGCTCTAGCCATCGCAGATATCTCAACAGGTGAACTTTTCTGTCTTGATTTCGCAGATGAGTCAGGGGATAAGCTCGCATCAGAGCTCGCACGTTACGCTCCTAAGGAGCTCATCACTTCGGTAAAATGTGCTGAACGCGCAGAGGCTGCTGCGACAGCTTCCATGCTCTCGCCGTATTTCACATCATTCGACGAGCCTTACTACAAGCTGAATGCCTGCACAGATACTATTCTAAGCCACTTTGATGTAGCATCTCTCATTCCGCTCGGTCTCGACGGAAAAGATGAGCTTGTCTGTTCAGTAGGCTCACTTCTGATGTATCTCATTGATACACAGAAGCAGGCGCCTTCACAGATTAAATCGCTGAGCGTAAAGAGCCTCAATAACACAATGCAGCTTGACCGTTCAACGATGAGAAACCTTGAACTTCTCGAGACAATATATGACCACGACGTTCACGGTTCTCTCTTTGGAGTACTCAACAAGACAAAGACAGCAATGGGTGCAAGACTGCTGAGATCTTTTCTCAAAGAGCCTCTTAAGGATTCAGTTGAGATTAACAGAAGACTTGATGCGGTATCAGAACTCAAGTCCAATACACTCATCGCCAACAATATTGCAAACTCTCTGAAGCACATCTATGACTTCCAGAGACTGACAGCAAGAATCGCCAGCAAGAGGGCTAATGCAAGAGACCTTATTGCTCTCAAGACAACACTGGCACAGCTTCCTGATATCATCGACCAGCTCGATTATCTCGACTCAGATCTTCTGAGGGAAATAAGAGCAGATATTGATGACTTCACAGAACTTCACAACAGAATCGACAAAGCACTCGTAGAAGAACCTCCTTTTACCATTACAGAGGGTGGACTTCTCAAGCACGGTTACTCTGAGGAACTTGATGAGCTCAAAGCTTCAATCAAGGATGCCAAAGAGTGGATTGCCGGACTTGAAATAAGCGAGCGCGAAAGAACAGGAATCAAGACTATCAAAGTCGGATTTAACAAGGTTTTCGGATACTATATTGATGTCAGCAAGGGCATGATTGACAAAGTGCCTGACTACTATATCCGTAAGCAGACACTCGTCAACAACGAGAGATATATCACACCTGAGCTCAAAGAAAAGGAGAGCCTGGTACTCTCAGCAGAGAGCAAAATCAACACGATTGAATATGAGATTTTCAAGGAGCTCAGATCATCAATTGAACCGCATATCGACAGACTCCAGTGTGCATCGGCTAAAGTTGCACTTCTCGATGTAATGCTTTCTTTTGCGCGCGTTGCGACAGAGAACAACTATGCAAAGCCTGTTGTTAACGACTCCGATGTCATCAGCATCGAGAATGGAAGACATCCTACTGTCGAGAAAATGATTGGTTCAGGCATGTTCGTATCCAACTGCACTGATATGGATACCAGCAGAAGAAATATGCTTATTATTACCGGACCAAATATGTCCGGCAAATCAACATATATGAGACAGACTGCTCTCATCGTTCTTATGGCTCAGATTGGCTGCTACGTTCCTGCAGACAGTGCAGAAATCGGCGTGGTTGACAGAGTATTTACAAGAATCGGTGCGTCAGACAATCTCTCATACGGTCAGTCAACATTCTTCATCGAGATGAGCGAGCTTGCCAATATTCTCAGAAATGCAACAAGCCGAAGCCTCATTATCCTCGATGAGATCGGCAGAGGACCAAGCACCTTCGACGGACTTTCCATCGCATGGGCAACCGTTGAATATCTCTGCAAATCAGACCGCAAGATAAGAACAATGTTCGCTACTCATTACCACGAACTCACTGTTCTAAGCAATGAGTATCCTTCAGTATGCAATCTTTCAGTTGCAGTTGCTGAAGAGAACAACAATATCATTTTCCTTCATAATATTGTTGAAGGACCTGCCAGCAAGAGCTACGGAATTCACGTTGCAAAAATCGCCGGAATCCCTTCCGAGATCAGAAGCAACGCAGTAAGCAAACTCCGCGAACTCGAGGCAGGGGAAAACAGAAATGAATATTCAGGCACACAACTCAATCTTATGGATTTCGGAGCATTAAGAGAGACTGAGCCTGCCGATAATTCCGAGGAAAAAGCTCTTATCGACAGGATATCCGATATCGATCTAAATGTTCTTACACCTCTTAAGGCAATGAATATGCTCGCTGAGGTTATCGAAGAAGCGAAGTTACTGAGAGGAGAGCGCGATGATTAGAGTATTAGACAGTTTTGTCGCTGATAAAATCGCCGCAGGCGAGGTCATCGAGCGTCCTCTTTCCATCGTCAAGGAGCTTATAGAGAACTCGGTCGATGCCGGTGCCTCAAGTATCATTGTTGAGATTAGAAACGGCGGCAAGGCATACATCAGAGTAACTGATAACGGCAGCGGAATTCCTGCAGACGAAGTTGAGACAGCTTTTCTTCGTCACGCTACAGGCAAAATTGCAAAGCTTGATGATCTTAACAACATAGAGACACTTGGTTTTCGCGGTGAGGCTCTTGCAAGCATCTCTGCTGTATCAAGACTCACAATCGTAACCAAAGATGCCGATGCTGCTACAGGCACCAAGCTTACGATGCACGGCGGACAGAAGGTATCCAGAGAATCAGTCGGAGCCAACAAAGGTACAACTATGATTGTTGAGGATGTTTTCTACAACATCCCCGCAAGACGAAAGTTCATGGGTTCTGATGCGAGAGAGGCTTCGGCTATCATCGACCTGGTGCAGAAACTTGCAATATATTATGCCGGCATCAGATTCAGGCTTATCAACAACGGACAGACAATTCTTTCAACTGATGGAGACGGCGACTGTAATAAAGCAATCAGAAGCATCTATCCAGGCAGGGAATTTGCTAATTTGATCAGCATCGAAGGAAACGGTGTTCACGGTTTCATATCCAACCCGGGAGTTACAAAGAACAACCGCAAGGGTCAGATTTTCTTCGTGAACGGCAGAATCGTTGACAGCAAAGTAATCGAGAACGGTATTATCAAAGGCTACGGTGACAGAATTTTCAGCGGTTATCCGATTGCGATTCTCTTCATCGATGTAAGACCTCAGGATATTGATGTCAATATACATCCCGGCAAGAAGCAGATTAAGTTCCTCTATGAGCAGGATATAATCAGTGCGGTATCTGCAGCAATCAGCGATGCAATGACCTCAAAAGAATCAATTCCATCTGCTGCAGCACCTGCAAAGGAAGAGCGAATTGAAAAAGAGATCAGGCAGACTGAAGTCAAGGCAGTTCCTAAACCTGAGAAACCTAAACAGCTCGGTATCAGGGAATTCCTGAGCAGAATTCCACAGGAAGAGCCAAAAGCTGTTCCTGCAAAAGAGCCTCAGAAAGCTCAGCCGGAGCCTGTGCCTGTTCCTAAAGCAGAACTTAAGGAAACAGCAGCTGAAACTTATACTCCGGAGCCTGTTGTGAAGCCGGCTGTAATTGAAAATAAGCCCGAAGAGCCTAAGGCTGTTCTCATCGAAGAGGACTACGCACGCACAAAACCATTTGATTTTGGCGAATTAAAGCTTGCAGGATATTTCTTCAACGCTTATATTCTCACTCAGGCAGGTGAAAATATATACATTCTAGACCAGCATGCAGCTCATGAGAGAATATTCTATGAGAAGCTTGTCGATGAGTACAACCGGTCTGAGCACATGCCTCAGCCTATACTGACACCGATAATGATTGAAACCAGCCAGGATGTGTACAATAGAGAACGCGACTGGATGGAATCCCTCTGCAGGATGGGATATGATATAAGCGACTTTGGTGCCGGAATGTTCATAATCAAGGGTATTCCGGAATATATGACAGCAGGGGAGGCTGACAGCTTTGCAAGATCCTATATTGACGGACTTGACCTGTTCAGCAGATGTAACAGCACTGTAATCAATAAACTGATTACAAAGTCATGCAAATCCGCTGTCAAAGCCAATGATGCATTAAGCGACAGCGAGATTAAGGCACTGCTTGCACAGCTTGCAGATTGCCGCAATCCATTCAGTTGCCCGCATGGAAGACCGACTTTTATTAAAGTCAGCAAATATGAAATCGAGCGCGCGTTCAGGCGCAAATAAACAATCAGGAGTGATAAATAATGAGTAATAAGGTTTATATTATTTCAGGACCTACAGCTGTAGGTAAAAGTGCTGTGGCAATCGAGCTTGCCAAGCGTATTGACGGTGAGATTGTCAACTGCGATTCTGTACAGCTTTACAGATATATGGATGTCGGAAGCGCTAAGCCTACACCTGAAGAAATGCAAGCAGTTCCGCACCACCTGTTCAGCATAGTTAATCCTGACTATGACATGACAGCTGCGACATATCAGAAACTTGCTTTTACCGTAATAGATAATATTCTTGCAAGAGGCAAGACACCGATTGTTGTCGGAGGTACAGGTCTGTATCTTAATTCAATTCTCTATGATATGGACTTCGGCGGTCCTCAAAACAGAGAAAGTGAAGAGACTATCGCAAGACGTAAAGAGCTTGAGGAAATGGCTGAGAAGATGGGAAATGATTATATGCACTCATATCTCAGCGCAATCGATCCGGAATCGGCTGAAAGAATTCACCCTAACAATGTCCGCAAAATAATCAGAGCAATCGAAGCTTTCGAGACAGGTGAGGGCATCAAGCCTATGGAGGCAGCACCTCTCAACACCAGATACGATTTTGAGTTCTTTGCTTTGAATATGGACCGTGAAGACTTGTATAACAGAATCAACAGAAGAGCCGTTATGCTTGTAAAGAACGGACTCTTCAGCGAGGTTAAGAAACTTATCGACATGGGTTATTCAATCGAGAATTCTTCTATGAAAGCAATTGGTTACAAAGAAATTATAGCTTATTACAATAAAGAATGTGACCCTAAGACAGCTTTAGAGAACATTATGAGGAATACACGTCGTTTCGCTAAAAGACAGATTACCTGGCTCAAACGCTATGACATGGTTAAATGGATTGATGTTACACCATCAGACACTGCTGATGATGTAATAGAGAAAATGGCAAAGGCATAAATGGGAAGAACTACTGTAGACAGTAAAGAATACAGAATACATAACAAGAGCGACAAGCCCGACAATATCGTAGAGAAGGAGAACCGCATCTACCTCGAATGTCAGAAGATTGAGCAGTCGCTGCCTAATTTCCTGCGCTCTTATTATGCTTATCTGAAGAACAATGTGCTGCCTATGACAAGACTTGCATATCTGCAGGATGTCAAATTCTTCTTCAATTACCTCATCAATGAGACTGATCTCACAACGGCTGACAATATTAAGCATATCAAGCTTGATGAGATGAATAAAATTGTTGCACAGGATATCAATCTCTTCATCGACTACTGTCGCAAATACATCGTAGATAACGGCGAGACAGTGACTATCTATGAGAACAGCAACAAAACTCTTGCCCGCAAGAAATCTTCAATCTCAGTTCTCTTCAAGCAGCTCTACAGAGACGGCCTGATTGAGAACAATATCACTGATGGCTTTGACCCAATCAGGGTACCAAAGCCAGGCGAAAGAGAGATTAAGGCTCTTCAGGATGATGAAGTTATGATAATGCTTGATGCTGTAACCAACGGTACAGATCTCACACCGCATGAACGCTCATACTGGGAGAAAACCAAGCTTCGTGACAAGGCTATTCTCATTCTCTTCGTCACATACGGTCTCAGACTGAGTGAGCTCCAGCAGCTTAATATCTCTTCTTTCAACTTCACAAGAGGGGAGTTCAAGATATACAGAAAACGTGATAAAGAGTCAATAATGCCTTTAAATCGCTCTGTACAGTTAGTGGTGGAAGATTACCTCAAGAACGAAAGAATTAACGTTATACAGGAAAATGAGGCAGCCGAGGATGCTTTATTCTTATCACTCCAGGGTAAACGCATGACCGCAAGGGCTATCAGAGAACTTGTAAAGAAATATACTTCAATCGCGCTTAATACATCGCGAAAAGCCGGTTACAGCCCGCATAAGCTCAGAGCTACCGCAGCTACGAGCCTTATCGGCCGAGGCAACTCTATTTTTGACGTACAGGCACTGCTTGACCACGAACAGGTAACAACAACGCAGCTCTATGCGTCACATAAGATGAATGTTAAACGAGATCTCGTCAATGACATGGAATGGGAACTCGAAAGAAAGGATGATAAATAGACAATGTCAACTTACAGAGAATATCTGATTAATGATTTTGAGATCAGCAGCGAGGTGCTCGATGCAATTGAAGCTGCTGAAGAGAGGCTTTCCGAGCAGTTTGCACTCATTGATGACATCACATCAATCTGCCAGCTCAAGGTTCTTAAGGCTTTTCAGGATAATCACATCAATGCTACACACTTCGACTGGAGCACAGGCTACGGTTATGATGATCCGGGCCGTGAAGCAGTTGAGCGTGTATACGCTTCGGTTTTCCATACTGAAGCAGCACTGGTAAGACCTAATATCGTTAACGGAACACATGCCATCGCATCAACACTTTTCGGCATCCTGAAGCCGGGTGAAGAGCTCATCTATGCTACCGGCGCTCCATATGACACTCTTGAGACTGTCATCGGCAAGACAGGACGCGAAGAGGGAAAGTTCACAGGAACTCTCCTTGATTACGGAATTCTCTACAACGAAGTTCCTCTGACCGAGGATCTCGATGTTGACCTTGATGGAATCCGTGCGGCAATCAATGATAAGACTAAGGTAGTTGCTATGCAGCGTTCTACAGGCTATGACTGGCGTCCGGCTATTTCACTTGAGAGCATGAAGAAAGTCACAGAGCTTGTTCATTCCATCAATCCTGACATCATCGTAATGGCTGACAACTGCTACGGCGAATTCGTTGATACATACGAGCCAACTGATTTCGGCGTTGACGTAATCGCAGGTTCACTCATCAAGAATCCGGGCGGCGGCATCGCACTTTCAGGCGGATATATCTGCGGTCGCGAGGACCTCATTGAAAGAATCTCATACAGACTCACATGTCCGGGAATCGGTGCAGAGTGCGGTCTCACATACGGTCAGAACAGACATGTAATGCAGGGACTTTTCCTTGCTCCAAAGGTTGTAAATGCCGCTGAAAAAGGAGCTATGCTCTGCGGCGCAATCTACGACAGCCTCGGTTTCGAGGTTATGCCTAAGGCTTATACAAAGAGAAGTGACATCATCCAGGCAATCAAGTTCAAAGATCCTGACAAAATGGTAGCTTTCTGCCAGGCAGTTCAGGCTGCTTCTCCAATCGATTCGTATGTAACACCAATGCCATGGGATATGCCGGGTTATCAGGATCAGGTGGTAATGGCTGCCGGTGCTTTTGTACAGGGCTCATCAATCGAGCTCAGTGCAGATGCTCCTCTGAGAGATCCGTTCATCGCATACTTCCAGGGCGGTCTCACATATGAGCACTCCAAATTCGGCGTTATCAAAAGCTTAGACAAGTTATACAAGGCAGGACTTATCAGCTTCTAATATATGAAATCAAAGACAAGGGCGTATATCAGATTATCATTACTTTTTGCTTCAATAGTGCTTCTTTCGATACTGCTTATGTATTTCGGAAGAAGTACATTCCTTGATGCGGAATGGCTTGAGCATCTTCCGCGTAAAATGCATGAGTATAAGTCATACGCCTTTCTTGTTCTCGCCGGTCTTCAGTTCCTGCAGATTCTCATATGTCTGATTCCGGGTGAACCTATACAGATTGCCTCAAGCTATCTCTACGGAATTGTTCCCGGATATCTTATATCCATTATCGGAGCCTTCTTTGGTGCAATTGCCGCATACAAGCTTGCAGAGCTTATAGGTAAAAATGCTGTTCATCAGATTTTCGGTGAGGAGAAAGTAGAAGAATACAGAAAACATCTTAACGGCGGCAGGGCAATGGCAATTGTTCTGATTATTTACATTATTCCGGGTATTCCTAAAGATCTTGTGGCATATGTTGCCGGAATATCTGAGATGAAGCTTGTTCCGTTCCTTATTCTGTCAACTATCGGCAGAAGCCCGGGAATGCTTGGAAGCCTGCTCATGGGTGTATTGCTCGAGAGCAAGAACTATGCGGCGCTTGCGGCGCTTTTTACCGTAGCATGCCTGATAACAATTGCATGCATAATCAAACGTAGACAAATATTATCAATTCTCGAAAGATTTGCCGAGAGATATGGAGATACAGATGGCTAAGAAGGAAAAACAGGATAAAACCAACGCAATGCGCCTGCTGGACCAGGCAGGTATCGAATACGGACATTCACAGTATGCATATGATGAGTCAGATCTGTCAGGAACACATGCTGCTGAGGAGCTTGGTGTATCAGCAGATGAAGTATTCAAGACTCTCGTTACACGAGGTAACGATAAATTATTATCGGTATTTGTTATTCCATCTTCAGCAAATCTCGATCTGAAGAAGGCAGCTTCTGTGTCACACCACAAATCAATTGAGATGATTCATGTAAAAGAACTTCTGGACCTTACCGGATATATTCGAGGCGGCTGCTCTCCAGTCGGAATGAAGAAATCATATCCGACATACATAGATGAGACAGCTGTTCTCTTCGATAGAATATATATTTCTGCCGGAAAGAGGGGAGAACAGATTATTATCAAACCTGAGACTCTTGCTGATTTTATTGGGGCAGAATTCGCAGACTTGACCAAATAATTCCCCTCTACAAACAGCGGATACGTGTTAGAATCCACTCAAACGTTGAAATTTCAAGGTGTTCAAGGTTTTGCTTTAGCACCTGATTTTTTTCAAAACTTTTTGAACTTTTGTTCGAAAAAGGGTTGACGAACAATTGTTCGGTTGTTATAATCCTATCAGAACAAATGTTCTGAACAAGTATTCGCACGGAGGTATTCGATATGTTAAGAAAGTACAAGATTGTTTCACCGGTTAGATTCTTCATTTTCGTTCTGTTATCAACATTAATCATGGTATTCGGTCTTGTATCACTGTTTACAAGCGCAAGAACCGAAGCTGCATCTGTCAGTTCATATGTTCAGGTAGAAGTTCAGAATAATGATTCATTATGGTCAATAGCATCTGATTACACTGATGACTCAATAGATATCAGAGATTTTATCGATGAGATTTGTGAAGTTAACGACATTGGTGCTAATGAGTCAATTCATGCCGGTGATCAGATATTCATTCCAATCTACCAATAGACTATAGCTGGATTCATATAGGACTTTCTTCCAGTAGTCTTATATGTCTAGATAGTGTGTTTTATATGGCATAGCCGAGAATTTACAGATCTTGCATCCTCAATCTGTTGATTCTCGGCTGTTCTATATGCAAGTTATCATTAAGTCGAAATTTTCCGTTTTAAGCTCTAAATCGCAAGGTAATACTAATCGACCATTTAGAAAAAAATCGCCTAAATCGAAAATAAAAGGCTCGATTTACGGGACATATTTGATGATAATCAGATGACTGAATCAGAAGAATATATACCTATATAAATATTGTAAATGGATATACTTAAAGATGTATTAGGGGGAACAATTATTATATAGATGTTATCAGGAATTGATTATTAAATAATTTATATACAGTTTATATATGATTAATATATGCGGAATCGGCACAGGTATTTGAGAATACTGAACTTGCTTAAACTGGAGTATATAGCCGATTCCGCCTCTTTTCGGTATATAACTATTCCCAAAATTGTGATTTTAGGAATAGTTGCAGAAATCAAATAGAGGCTTCCTGGAATGATTAAAATGCCCCTAACCCGAAACTTCGCAACAAAATAACAGTCCCGGTTTAATACTGGGACTGTTATATAATAATCTTTAAATTAAATTCTATCCAGATAACTCTGCAGAATAATTACTGCTGCCTGACGGTCAATAATTTTCTTTCTGTCCTTTCTGGACATATCGGCCTCTATAAGAACTCTTTCTGCAATCTTGGTTGTGAATCGTTCATCCTGCCATTCAACCTTGACTTTGGAGAGCGGTCCGAGGCTCTTGAGTTTGTTCTCGAGCATTCTGCGGAATTCTCTGACTTTCTCAGTCTGAACACTGTCAGTACCGTCGAGACTCAAAGGAAGACCGACTACTACAGTATCACAGTCATACTCCCTGATATAATCGATTACTTTTCCGGTATCCTTGCGAATCCCCACTCTCTCGATTGTTGTTACGCCCTGCGCAGTAATACCAAGAGGGTCGCTCACAGCGACCCCCACAGTTTTTTCACCTACATCTAAACCGAGTATTCTCATAATTACTTGTTTAATCCCAGATAGCTCTTGAGAATCTGCTCGAGAAGCTCATCTCTGTCAATCTTAAGAATAATGCTTCTTGCATTGTTGTGGCTTGTAATATATGAAGGATCTCCGGAAGTAAGATATCCTACAATCTGATCGATAGCGTTGTAACCACGATCTGTAAGCGCATTATACACATCCATCAGTGCCTGTTTCTTATCAATCTGATCATCTTTGAAGCCTTCAAACATAAGTGTATTCTTGCTCATTTGTTTTACCCCCTTTAATTACTTGCTAATTATCTCAACAGCCTTCTCGAAAGCAGCATCAATCTTTGACGCATCTTTTGCACCTGCCTGAGCCATATTAGCCTTTCCACCGCCACCGCCACCGGCAGCTGCAGCAACTTCCTTAATAATCTTTCCAGCGTGATATCCCTTACCTACAAGGTCATCTGTTACAGAAGCGATAAATGTAACCTTTTCACCGTTAACAGCGGCAAATACCATGATAACGCCCTCAGTCTTCTCCTTTACAGCATCGGAAATATTTCGGAGCTGGTCTGTATCAGTATCATCAAATCTTCTTGTGATAAGCTTTACATCGCCGATCTGAGCTGCTGAACCGATAATATCATCGATTGCTCCGCTGATCTCATCTGACTTGAGTGCTTTAATAGTATTCTCAAGATCTTTATTATCAGCAACTACCTGTGCTGCTCTTCTTGCGATATCAGCAGGCTTTGTCTTGAGAACTGAAGCAGCCTCAGCCATTACAGCTTCCTTTTCCTCAAGGAATTTAACAACATTTGTTCCTGTTACAGCCTCAATTCTTCTTACGCCGGAAGCAACACCAAACTCACCTGTAATCTTGATAGCTCCAATCTTACCTGTACTGTCCAGATGTGTACCGCCGCAGAACTCAACACTGTAGTCGCCCATGCTGACAACTCTTACAATGTCGCCATACTTCTCGCCAAAGAGAGCCATTGCACCAAGTTCCTTAGCTTCCTCGATAGGCATCTCTCTCATCTCGATTGGAAGGAAGAGATCAATCTTCTCATTTACAATATCCTCAACCTTCTGAATCTCCTCAGCTGACATAGCCTGGAAGTGGTTGAAGTCGAATCTGAGATACTTGTCATCAACATATGAACCAGCCTGCATTACATGCTCTCCAAGAACATCTCTTAATGCCTGCTGAACAAGATGTGTTGCACTGTGACCTCTTGCGATTCTGTGTCTTCTAGCTGCATCGATAACAGCCTCAACCTTATCTCCTGCCTTGAACTGCATTGCAGCACCTGCATCATCGGCATCGATAACATGGAGGAAAATACCGTTCTCCTTAACAACATCAACAACCTTTACGCTGTCCGCTGCTGACTTGATAATTCCCTCATCATATACCTGTCCACCGCTTGTTGCGTAGAAAGGAGTAGTGTCGAGAATGATGAACTTGCGGTCCTTGTCATAATCGCCTACATACTGAACAGTTGCCTCACCTGCCTCAGCTGTATATCCTGTGAAAACAGTTGGTGGCAGATTGCTGTACTCAGAAGCATCTCTCCATGCGTCTTCATCAGTATTACGCTGACCTGCACGCGCAAGATCCTTCTGCTTCTGCATGTTCTCGTTAAAACCGTCCATATCGAGGCTCTTGCCGTTCTCTTCGAGAATCTCAGCTGTTACCTCAACCGGGAATCCGTATGTATCGTAGAGCTTGAATGCTCTCTCTCCATCAAGAACTTCATCCTTAGCCTCGTCCATGTCAGCCATGTACTTCTCAAGGATGTTCATTCCCTTATCAAGAGTCTTAGCAAACTGTTCTTCCTCGATTCTGATAATCTTCTTGATGTAATCCTGCTTCTCTACGAGTTCTGAATAAGCACCGCCGGAAACCTCGATAACCTTATCTGCCTGCTTTGAAAGGAAGTTCTCATCTGTGATACCGAGAAGCCTGCCATGTCTTGCAGCTCTTCTGATAAGTCTTCTGAGGATATATCCTCTTCCTTCGTTGCTAGGAAGAACACCGTCACCAATCATGAATACCATTGATCTCAGGTGGTCTGTGATAATTCTTATACTAACATCAACCTTGTGATTGCCTGCCTGATAGTCAACACCTGCAAGCTCTGTGATTGAGTCGAGAATATGTCTTACTGTATCTACATCGTAGATTGAGTCTACACCCTGCATAAGGCAGGCAAGTCTCTCAAGACCCATTCCTGTATCGATATTAGGATGAGCAAGATCTGAATAAGTTCCGTCTTCTTCTCTTGAGAACTGTGTAAATACGTGGTTCCAGAACTCCATGTATCTGTCGCAGTCACAGCCAGGCTTACAGTCAGGATCTCCGCAGCCGTACTCTTCACCTCTGTCAAAATAAATCTCTGAACATGGGCCGCAAGGACCGAGTCCGATCTCCCAGAAGTTGTCATCCTTGCCGAGTCTTACTATTCTCTCTTCAGGCATACCGATTTCCTTCCAGATTTCAAATGCCTGATCATCATCTTCATAGATTGTTGCCCAGAGCTTCTCAGTAGGCATGTGAAGCCACTCAGTAATGAACTCCCAGCCCCAGTGAAGTGACTCATTCTTGAAATAGTCACCGAAACTGAAGTTGCCGAGCATCTCAAAGAAAGTACCGTGTCTTGCAGTCTTTCCTACATTCTCGATATCATTTGTTCTGATGCACTTCTGACAAGTTGTCATTCTTCTTGCAGGTGGTGTTTCTACGCCTGCAAAATAAGGCTTCAAAGGTGCCATTCCCGAGTTAATGATAAGAAGGCTCTTGTCGTTTCTTGGGATCAGAGGTGCGCTTCCGCCTGCATAGTGACCCTTGCTTACGAAAAAGTCTCTGAACATATCTCTTAATTCATTTAAACCAATCTTTTCCATTGAATCTCCTTCTCTATGTCAATCTTTATAGATTTTGTGTCTTAATTAAATATCAACTATGAAAGTTCGGAAGAGTAATCAGACTCTATATCCGCATCAACGAATTCGATTGTCTCTAATGTACTTTTGAGATCTGCTCTGATATCTGCGAGAAATTCTCTTCTAAGTTCCCTCTGCTCAAGTTTCTCCTCAGCTGTAAGTTCTACAACTTTGGATTTCCTTGCAAGCTCATTGATTCTGTCAATTTTTGACTGTTCCATTAATTTAAACTCTCCTGTGTATCATGTTAAATATCATATAAATACATAGTAAATGATACACCGAAAGCCCTTGAAAAATCAAGCATCTACGCCTTTATTCGACGTTAATTCAGCGTTAATTATGCTGCATACATGTCTTAATACATTGATTAGAAAAGTATAATTTGTAGGACTGTTTTCCAGACTTGAGAAAACAGATTTTTTGAGTTCCATATCCTCTGTCTTAATCCAGCCTTTTTTGACCGCTGTCCTGATACAGTGTTCAACCAGTTCCGGTGAAGTTCCGTACATAATTGCTACAGGCGCATATATGTCTTTGGTGATAAGAATATGTCTATATCCCTTTCTGTGAAGAATTCTCACAGAATCAATTATATAGTTATAGCCTTTATAGGCAGGTGTAATTCCGATATCAATGAGAACATCTGAAAGTATTCTTATTAATTCAAATTCATAATCAGGATTGACCTGATAATCAAATGCCAGCTCATTGAGCTTTGTTACCGGCTCCATGTTATAAGTCATTTTTTCCATATATAACTCCCCCTGTTAATTCAGACCGCAATATTGCTGCGAATCTTCTCATAAATTGCATCTCCTATACCTTTTACATTCTTGATATCTTCAGTGCTGTTGAATCTGCTGCCATTCCTGTATTCGATTATTCTCTCTGCTATCACATCTCCTATACCGCTCAATTCCTTAAGCTCCTCCTTTGAAGCTGTATTAATGTTGATCTTCCCGCTGGATGAAGCTGATGAATCTGATGCTGTGACTGAAGAATCAGCTGATACCGAATCAATTTCAGTGTTAGAAGGAATGATGATTTTCTGACCGTCAGTTATAAACTCAGCCTGATTAATTGAATCAACATCTGCATTATCTTTTAATCCCCCCGCCATTTCTATTACTTCAAACAGGCGTGTGTCTTCATTCACCGTATAGATACCCGGTTTATTTACTTCGCCGCTGATATCAACATATGCTTCAATCGGGTCATCCTCGATTTCTTCAACATCCTGTTTCGAGCTGTTGCCGTATATCCGCATAACGACAGCAATTATCAGAATCAGTGCAACAGCTGCAATTTGACCTGCTGTTCTACGGTTCTTCTTAACCCAATCAGCAGCATGTCCGACATATTCTCTCAAATCTGAAAGCATTTCATCTCCTTTCTACGATAATTCAATGTAATAATGCGCATATTTACATCTTTTCTAAGGTAAAAACATAATATACAAGGCAATATTCTTTTGCAAAATGCGTAAATTTGCAGAATAATCATGAAATCAGGCAATTTTATACCGAAATTCTTCAAATTTGTAATGAAATCAGCTAATTCTCGCTTTGAAAGAGCATAAAAATATTTTAATTTTTTTAACAAAAAAACAGGAGGTATTACCCTCCTGCATGCTGTTAACACAATATATTGTATTAAACTGCTTATCAGTATCTAATCTTCGAAGTAATCAAACTCAAAATCATTGATTCGTACAGTATCGCCTTCCTCAAGACCAAGTTCGAGCATCATATCTATGCCGCCCTGTTTGAGAATGTAATTGTAAAGATACCTGATTGAGCCCATATCTTCGAAATTAGTCGAGTTAAATATCTTTGTGAGCTGTTTACCCTCAAGCACAAAAACTCCGTCCTCATCGAGATATGCGCTGATTTTACGGTAATCTGGATCTACGGCATCAGCCTCAAAGTCAAACATCTCAACAGCATCATCTTCCTCAGGCTCATAGCTCTCCATCTGTACAAGAGTCTCATTAAGAAGCTCTGTGATACCCTGATTTGTTGCTGCAGAAATACAGAATGTCTTATGACCCTGCTTCTCCATATAATCAAGGAACTCCTGAAGCTTGTCCTCATCTGTCACAAGATCCATTTTATTTGCAGCGATAATCATAGGCTTCTTGAGAAGTGCCGGATCGTACTCCTCAAGCTCATGCATTATCTTGTTGTAGTCATCAATAGGGTCTCTTCCTTCTGAACCTGCTACATCAACAACATGAATGAGAACTCTGGTTCTCTCAATATGCTTAAGGAATCTGAATCCAAGGCCCTGACCGGCATGCGCACCTTCAATAATTCCGGCGATATCAGCCATTACAAAGCTCTTGTCGTAGAGTTGCACTACGCCGAGGTTTGGATCTATAGTAGTAAAATGATAGGCCGCTATCTTTGGTCTTGCGCTTGTGGCTACTGAGAGAAGTGTTGATTTGCCGACACTTGGGAAACCCAGCAGGCCTACATCAGCAAGAAGTTTGAGCTCAAGAATGACAGTTCTCTCTTTTGCCGCACCACCTGCTTCTGCAAAATTTGGAGCTCTTCTTGTGGAAGATTTGAAATGTACATTACCTCTTCCGCCCTTGCCGCCTTTTGCCGCTACAAGAGTATCTCCGTCGTGACAAAGATCCTTCATCAGTCTTCCGCTCTCTTTTTCAATAACAAGTGTTCCGACAGGAACTTTGATAATAAGATCTTCACCCTTTTTTCCAAAACGGTTGCTCTTCATACCATCCTGTCCGTTCTCAGCCTGATATTTCTTCTTGTATTTGAAATCCATAAGTGTTCTGAGATTTCTGTCCGCAACAAAAACAATGCTGCCTCCATTGCCGCCATCTCCTCCGTTAGGACCTCCCTCAGGAACGAATGGCTCTCTTCTGAAGGTTACAGCACCGTTGCCGCCCTTACCTGACACTATCTTGATTTCCGCTCTATCTACGAACATATTTATACCTCTTAGACATAAAAAAGCCCCTATTGTGACATAGGGGCCTGGTAGTTATGCTTCCTTGCTGTATACGCTGATCTTCTTTCTCTTCTTGTCGTATCTCTCGAACTTTACGTTTCCGTCGATCATTGCAAACAGTGTGTCGTCTCCACCGATACCAACATTGTTACCAGGGTGGAACTTTGTTCCTCTCTGTCTAACAAGGATGCTTCCTGCAGTTACAAACTGACCAGCACCAATCTTAACACCAAGACGCTTCGACTCGGAATCACGACCGTTCTTGGAACTACCTACTCCCTTTTTACTTGACATCGAAAGTACCTCCTTCTGACTCTAAACTACTTTGCCTCGATAGCTGCGAGGATATCAGCCTTAGTTGCCTTGCTTGATATCTCAACGCCCATCTCTGCTGCGATTGCGAGAAGCTCGTCCTTCTTCATGCTCATGCTTGCCTTTGGAGCCTCAACTGCTGCCTCTGCTGCAGGTGCTGCTGCCTTCTTTGCAGGAGCCTTCTCCTCGCCGATACCTACGATCTTAACAAGTGTGTAAGGCTGTCTGTGACCATTCTTTCTTCTGTAGTCCTTCTTAGCCTTGTACTTGTAGATGATAACCTTGTCATTCTTACCCTGCTCGAGAACCTCAGCCTGAACAGCGCAACCCTCAACAAAAGGTGTACCTACTACGAGCTTGTCTCCACCAACTACGAGTACTTCGTCAAAAGTAACTACGTCACCAACGTTAGCTTCGATCTTCTCAATCTTCAGTTCGTCGTCCTTCTGTACTCTGTACTGCTTTCCGCCTGTCTTAATAATTGCGTACATTTAATTTCCTCCTCATACCAGACTCGCCAAATCCGAGGTGTGTCGCCGTTTGCGGCACTTCAAAAACCTCACCTGTGCGGCTAACCGCTTAAATATACCATAATAAGCAGTGATATGTCAAATTATTATTAGAATTTAGTATTTTTTAATCACAAAGTCTCTTTGGGAAATTGCCCATTACCTGAACATCCTCAGAGAATACTACAAAAGCATTCGGATCTGCTTTTTTGATCTCTGCCTGAAGTGCAGGCAGCTCATACTTGTTAACAACACAGTAGTATACATGTGAATCGTCTTCTGTGTAGCATCCCATTCCATCCCATCTGGTTACTCCACGTCTGACATTCTCCAGTATACCGATTGATACATCTGTAAGCTTTGTGAAAATCATTACACCGACAAGGATGTTTCTCTTATGATAGCGGTCCATTACGAGAGCCATCAGAGTTGTATATATAAGTGAATATATTACTATCTCTACATCATAAATCAGGAAACAGCTTCCAAATACGAAGAAGTTAATGATAATATACAGTATTCCAACACTGGCCTTAGGTCTCTTCTCAGTAATGCACATTCCCACAATATCCTGTCCGCCTCCTGCAGCTCCGGTTGTGAGAACAGTTCCAACTCCGATTCCAGTCAGGATTCCTGCAACTATACATGCAGTAAGCGGATCTGAAACGATTGGTTTGTCAGGGACAGGAAATATCATCATCCATACCGAATACATTGCAGTAGCAAATATTGTCTTGGCCATGAACTTCTTACCCATCATCACCAGACCAAGAATGAAGGCCGGCACATTGAGAAGGAAGAACAGCGGGCTTGTCAGATCAAATGAACCTGTATAGATATGTGTTACATCTGTGAGCACACTGACGATAACCTGAGCAATTCCAAGAAAACCCGTATTGTAGAAATGAAAAGGTGTTATCAGCTGATTGACAACCAGTCCGAACAGTCCTGTTCCAAACAGAATCTGTCCAATTTCCGTAAGTGTCTTTTTTGTTGCTTTACTCATTAACATACTCCATCTAAAGCAGCCGAAGCAGCTCGATATTTTTTCTAATTATACAACTAACACTTTGTATAGACTATATGTATTTAATTTTGTTGCAATAATTTCCTTAAACAACAAAACAGACCCGCTGTTTCCAACGGGCCTCTCTATCTCTCTATATACGATTATTCAATTACTACGCCGTCTTCGTCAACTTCGATGTCGCTGCCGGCATTCCGGTTCATCTCTTCGTGAATAACATCGAGAATCTTGCCTTTGACTTCCTCGAGTACTGCATAGTTGGCAGCCAGGTACTCTTTGATATTCTCTCTTCCCTGTCCGATTCTCTCTCCATTATAGCTGTACCATGAACCAGCCTTCTCAATAATCTTGAGTTCTACAGCTGTATCAAGTACATCTCCTGCAAGAGAAATACCACTGCCGTACATAATATCGAACTCAGCTTTCTTGAATGGAGGTGACACCTTGTTCTTAACAATCTTGACTCTTGTTCTGTTACCAAGCATCTCATCGCCCTTCTTAAGAGTCTCAATCTTTCTTACATCAAGTCTCATTGAAGCATAGAACTTGAGAGCTCTACCACCTGTTGTTGTCTCAGGGTTACCGAACATAACACCGATCTTCTCTCTGAGCTGGTTGATGAAGATTACACAAGTATTGGACTTGTTAACTGCACCGGCAATCTTACGAAGAGCCTGTGACATGTGTCTTGCCTGAAGACCTACATGTGAATCGCCCATATCTCCCATAATCTCTGCCTTAGGAACGAGAGCTGCAACAGAGTCAATTACAATAATATCGATTGCTCCGCTTCGTGCAAGCATCTCGCAGATCTCAAGAGCCTGTTCTCCTGTATCAGGCTGTGATACAAGAAGTTCATCTACATCAACACCCAGGTTTCTTGCATATACAGGGTCAAGAGCATGCTCAGCATCAATGAAAGCTGCCTTGCCGCCCATCTTCTGAGCCTCAGCAATAGCATGAAGTGTAAGTGTTGTCTTACCTGATGACTCAGGTCCGTATATCTCGATAATTCTTCCCTTAGGATATCCGCCAATACCTGTAGCCATATCAAGGCTGATTGATCCTGTAGGAATAGTCTCTATATTTGAGAAAAGGCTGTCATCGCCGAGCTTCATAATTGCGCCCTTGCCGTACGCTTTCTGAATCTGATCAAGCGCCTGCTGTAAAGCCTTCTCCTTTGCATCGTTTGCCATCTGATTATTTGCCATAATTCCTCCTGATATTAGAAAAAGAACACTTGTTCTATATAGATAATACTGGTTTAACGCTTCATTGTCAAGCCTTCCGACAAAAGAATTATAGCGTCATCTTCGCATTGAAATAAAACAAATTTTTACCCAAATCTAGCATTTTTTGCACTTTATAAACTGTGCTAAAGGGAAATCTTCCCCTTCGGCGTAAGCCTATAATCTTCCGGTAATGATTGAGTAGACAGTACGCAGCATGTGAAGTGTGAACATTTCTCTGTTCCATTCTCTTACACGAATGCTTTTATGCACTTCAATGCTTCCGCTCTTTCCCTCACAAGCATATCCGATAAAAGCATCTCCGGGTTCAAATCCCGGGTCAGCGTCCGGTCCTGCGTATCCGGTTATTGCTACGGAAATATCACTTCCGGACTTTATTCTGGCCTGCACAGCCATAGCTTCAGCAACCTCGGCACTTACTACACCGCATGAGTCAATCACAACCCTGTCAACACCCAGCTGATTAACTTTCGCATCGATGCTGTATGTTACAAAGCCGTAACCGAAAACAGCAGATGAGCCTGCCACATCAGTAATAGAAGCCGCGAATTTGCCGCCTGTGCATGACTCAGCTGAAGAAATCGTAAGACCTTTCTCCTTGAGCAGTCTCACAACCACTTCATTCATATTCTCATCATCGTAGCTGTAGATATACTTTCCGCAGATTGCATTGATTTTCTCAATCATCGCATCTACAGCTTTCTTCGCTTCTTCAATAGAATCTCTCTGTGAAGTAACTCTGACGCTGCACTCTCCGGCTTTTGCATAAGTTGCTATAGTCGGATCCGTCTGTCCGTCAATAAGAGGAAGAAGTAAGGTCTCAAGATCAGACTCTCCTATGCCGATGGTCCTGATGATTCTGTAATATGTCCTCTTTTCCATAAAATCTTCAAGATACTCTTTTACGCCGTTCTCGAAGAGCCAGGTCATCTCACGTGGCGGTCCCGGAAGGCATACTGCAACCTTCCCGTCTTTCTCTACAGCACATCCTGGAGCAGTTCCCGCAGCATTGTAGAATACTTTGCCATCCACAGGAACATAGGCCTGTTTGATATTGTTCTCTGTCATTACACGGCCATGTCTTGAGAAGAATTCATTGAGATCTGACATGACTTTATCATCAGCAGCCAGCTCAGCACCCATATATTCGCAGACGATTTCCTTGGTAAGGTCGTCCTGCGTTGGTCCCAGACCGCCTGTTGTAATGACTATATCAGCCTTCTCAAAAGCCTTTCCCAGAAGCTCTTTAAGTCTGTCAGGATTATCGCCTACAACGTAATGATACATTACGCTGAAGCCCATAATCTGAAGTTCCCTGGAAAGATATGCCGCATTCGTATTTACAGTCTGACCGAACAGAAGCTCAGTGCCGACCGCAAGAATAGAAACTCTCATAATAATATCCTTTTAGCAGTAAAACATCTTACATAGAGAATACGTCCTTGTTTTTGAGGACATACTCGCAGCCTGAGTAAACAGTCATAATAAGTGAAGCATAGAATATTACAAGACCCGTTGTCATAATCCATGGCTGTGATGGAACTGCAAGCGCCAGAATAAAGGCGATAACAGCAATCATCTGGAGAACTGTCTTAATCTTGCCGCTCATTCCGGCAGCAAGGACTCTTCCTTCTGCAGCAGCAACAGTTCTCATACCTGCAACTGTAAACTCTCTTGCGAGAATAATGATAAGTGTCCATCCGGCGATTACCTTAATGTCGATAAAAAGGCAAAGTGCCGAATATACCAGAATCTTGTCAGCGAGCGGATCCATGATTTTACCGAAATTAGTTACAAGTCCGCGTGCTCTCGCAATCTTACCATCAAGCAGATCTGTAAGAGATGCCAGTGCAAAAATCACGAGTGATACAGCGTACATTTTGAGCATAAATGCCGCAATAAAGAAAGGCACGGCAACTACTCTTCCGATTGTTAATTTGTTAGGCAGATTCATTTATACCTCCTCACCTTCAAGGTCATATTCATAAGTATTATCAATTCTTACTTTGACGATATCGCCCGGCTGATGTTCTGTCAGAGCGGTAAAAGAGACTTCGCAGTCTATCTCTCTTGCATCATAACGGGTTCTGCCGACATATATGTTCTCGCCTTCGTATTCGTCTACCATGACTTCATATACTCCGCCGATTTTCATCTCATTAAGCGACTCACTTACAGCGCACTGATGCTCCATAACGAGGTCACGTCTTGCCTGTTTTACCTCATCAGGAAGCTTGCCGTCCATTTCGAAGGATTCTGTACCCTCTTCTTCTGAAAAGGCGAAAGCTCCAAGTCTGTCAATCTTCATTGTATCTATCCACTCGATGAGCTCTTCGATATCTTCTTCTGTCTCACCCGGGAAGCCGACGAGCAGTGTTGTTCTGATATGGATATCCGGAATTCTCTCTCTGAGCTTATTTATGCAGGCTGTAATGGACGCCTTGTTCGACTGTCTCTTCATTCTGTGAAGCACATTGTCCGAAATGTGCTGAATTGGAATGTCCACGTATTTGCACATCTTTGGCTCACTGGCAATAACATCGATAAGTTCATCAGTGATACCGTTGTCGTATACATACATCAGTCTGATCCACTCAATGCCGTCAATTCTGCAGAGTTCTGTCAGAAGTTCAGGAAGTCTGAGTCTGCCATAGAGATCCTTGCCGTACTGTGAAGTGTCCTGCGCAATTACAAGCAGTTCCTTGATGCCTGCTTCTGCAAGATCCTTCGCTTCCTGTATGCAGTCTTCAAATTTCTTTGAACGATATCTGCCTCTGATTGAAGGAATTGCGCAGAATGTACAAGCGTTATTACATCCCTCAGCAATCTTGAGGACTGCGCTGTACTCACCCTCAGGCATTACTCTCTTTCTGTACTTGAGGTCATCTTCTGTTCCTGATACAGCATCCTTTTCTTCTGATTCGCCGAGTATTATGCTGCTCATGCTCTCGTACTCATTAACGCCGAAGAATACATCAACTTCAGGAATCTCATCCTTGAGCTCATTGTGATATCTCTGGGACAGGCATCCTGTCACTATGAGTTTCTTCTCCCCTTCACTTTCGTTCTTGACATTCACAAGCTCAAAAATATGCTCTATAGATTCAGTCTTTGCATCTTCTATAAAACCGCAGGTATTAACAATCATAATGTCTGCAGCTTCCGGAATGTCAACGAGCTCGCAACCGTTCTTCTTGAGTTCGGCTGCGAGCATCTGTGAGTCATATGTGTTCTTGTCACATCCAAGTGTGTCAATATAGATTCTCTTCATATATTATCCGATTATTTCGTTATATCTTGATATTTCTTCAGGTACTCCATCGTCATCAGCTTCGACTTCATATTCAACATCTATGCTGTCGAAGCCGCTAAAATCATCTGCTGCGGTGCTTGTATCAGTCTCTTCAACAGCTTCCTCAGCATCATCTCCTCCGCCGAAGTACTCTTCTTCAGTAACGAGAACCTGTCTTCCTCTGCTTCCGTCAGGAGGTCCGATGATTCCCATAGCTTCAATTTCGTCGATAATTCTTGCAGCTCTGTTATATCCGATTCTGAATCTTCTCTGAAGCATTGAATCTGAAGCGGACTTTGACTTGAGGATGAAGGCAATTGCATCTTCAGTAAGTTCATCCGACATAGCCTCTGCCTTGGATTCAGCACTGCCTTCAATAGCATTGCTGAGTTCCTCATTATATTCAGCTTTTGCCTGATTCTTTACAAAATCAATTACTTTTGCAGTCTCAGTCTCTGAGATGAAAGGTCCCTGAACTCTGTAAGGTTTGCTGCTGCCTACCGGTGAGAAAAGCATATCTCCTTTTCCGAGAAGCTTCTCAGCACCCGCCATATCGAGTATTGTTCTTGAGTCAATCTGCGAAGCAACACTGAATGCGATTCTTGAAGGAACATTTGCCTTTATAAGTCCGGTTACTACATCGACAGATGGTCTCTGGGTAGCAACAATAAGGTGCATTCCTGCTGCTCTTGCTTTCTGTGCAAGTCTGCATATGGATTCCTCAACCTGTGAAGGTGCCGCCATCATGAGATCAGCAAGCTCATCGATGATGATTACAACCTGAGGCTTCTTGTTCTGAGGCTCCTGGTTAGCCATCATGAGCTCATTGTATGACTCAAGATCTTTAACACCGTACTTTGCGAACTCTTCATAACGCTTATTCATCTCAACTACAGCCTCAGCAAGCGCTCTTGATGCCTTGCGAGGATCCGTAACAACTGATGTAAGCAGATGAGGTATTCCGTTATAGTTACCAAGCTCTACAACCTTAGGGTCAATCATTATAAGCTTAACCTCGTTAGGTGTCGCTTTATAAAGAATACTTGTGATTATAGAGTTGATGCAGACTGACTTACCGGAACCTGTAGCACCGGCAATGAGCATGTGTGGCATGCTCTTAAGATCTGCAATAATATTTTTACCGGAGATATCCTTACCTACAACAAAGCTCAGCTTCGATTCAGCATTTCTGAATTCGTCAGAGTCGATAAGTTCTCTGATAAGCACTGGTGACGGCTTATCATTCTCAACCTCGATTCCTACAGCTGCCTTGCCCGGAATAGGTGCTTCGATTCTCAGGCTCTTTGCTCTGAGATTAAGTGCTATATCATCAGCAAGACTTGTAATCTTAGATACTTTTACGCCTGTTGCAGGCTGTACCTCATATCTTGTTACTGACGCACCCTGCGTTACACTTAAGATTGTCGCGTCAACGTTAAAACTCTTAAGTGTCTGCACGAGGAGATCAGCTTTCTGCTGCAGCTGATATTCGCTCATCATCTGCTTACTGCCTCTTGCTGCTTTCAGAAGATCGATGCCCGGGAGCTTATATCCGGAAGCAGATGAATTACCGCTGAAACCTGCTGTAAGCTCTTCAGCAACCTGATCTGTTGAAACATTATCTTCTATGGAAGAAGACTTTTTTATCTCCCTGATTCTCTCTGACTTCTCAGGCTTATTTTCCTGTACAGAGGAACTATCTATTATCTCAGTTCTCTTCTTTGGAGCTCTGTACTTCGATTCAGTAGCAGCATGTTCTGCTATTGCCACTGCGGCCGCCGTTCCGAGGTTCAGATCAGGCTCTTCAGCTTTCTCCTGCTTATGCGCCTTTTCTTTACGCTTTCTGCCATCGAAAACCATAGTGTCATATCCGTCAAGTCCAAAGCCTTCTTTCTTCTCGTATGAATTCGAAAGGCCGTATGTAACAGGCTTTGGGATATCGCTATTGTCTCCGCTAAGTCCCTTGCCGAATTCCGGAATCGCTGCCTCGGCAGCCGACTTTCCCATCGGTTCATCAATCTTTGAGACCTCGAGAATATTCTTCCTGTTCTTTTCAATCTTAGCTTTCTCTTCCCTGGATGTGAATGCACTGAAGATTGAAGGTTTTCTGCTTTCAGGCTTAGGTGCTGGTGTAAGTACAGGTGTGTGTACAGGCTCGCTGTATGCAGCCGGCTTAGATTTAAAATCAATTATCGGCTCTTCCGGCTTTGCACTTATCTGAGGCAGTGATTTGGATGCAGACAGACGAAGTCCGCTGACTGGGTCGGTATCAGGAAGTGCAGCATGCTCTACTGCTGCGCTGACCTTTCTCGCTTCAGCCTCTTCCATCTCTCTGAGCAGTCTTTTTGCCTCTCTCTTGTTAGATACACTTGTAACCCACTTTGAGATAGGTGTATTAGCAACAAGAAGAATAGATATGATAATCATCGTTACAGCGATAATAATGCAGCCCGACTCACCGAAGGCCTTCTGCAGAATTGAGCCGACCCACATACCGACAGCTCCGCCATGTTTTCCAGCAACACCGGCCTTATAATATGTGATCATATCAGTAAATCCGTATTTGAGCTTACCCTCACTGAGGAATCTGCATGAATTCAGAACACAGATATTAACAAAAATCAGAATAGTAAATATCGTAGTTCTTCCGCTTATGTGCTGTACCTTCTGGAATAACAGAAGCAGACCAGCAACGATGAAAAAGAATGGCAGAACATAAGCCATTATTCCAAACAGGCCCCTGCAGAGGTCATGCACTCTCGCGCCAAGAGCACCTGTGGAGTCTGTCATAACAGTGAAAACAAAGAATACGCCTACAGCTATGAGTATCAATGCCCAGATTTCATCAATTACTTTCTGGTCAGCATGGCGCTGTCTCTGCATATCCTGAATTCGTTCCTGCTTAGTCTTCGGAGCAGCAGTGGTCCTTGCAGATCCGGACTTTGCTGATCGACTGCTTGAAGTTCTGCTGTTCTTATTTTTACTTCCCGGTGGTCTTCCGGGACCTCTTTTTTTCTCAGCCATTTACTCTCCTTCTATCTTTTGATTACATGAAAAGTGTGTAAGCAATAAGGAGCGCACCTACAACCCATACATATAGCGAGAAAATCTTGAGGCTGTATTTGCGCACTACCGTAATCATTACCTTAATTGCAAAAATTCCCGATACGAGGGAACAGATGAATCCAACAATAATTGGGCCCATATTAGTAGAGAAAAGTGAACCCATCGAGTCTCCGCCCATTTCGAAAATAAGCGAACCGAGCACTGATGGAATTGAAATCAGGAATGCAAACTCAACTGCAAAATCTCTTTCGAGTCCTGTAATCAGGCCACCGAAAAGAGTTGAGCCGGATCTTGATACACCCGGAGTAATAGCAAAACCCTGCATTGTACCGATGATAACAGCATGTGCCCATGTCATCTTCTCGACACCCATGCCCTTCTTCTGAGGTCTGCTCTCTGCAACCCAGAGAAGTATTCCTGTAATTATCAGACCCACGCCTGTAGGAATCAGTGTCTCATAGAATGATTCAAACATATCCTCAAGCCCTATTCCAATGATTGCTGTAGGAATTGAAGCGATGATAATCATTACACCAAGCTTTCTTACAGGTCTCTCGTTAAGCCTGAGTCCCTTAAGTCTGACAAGATCCCAGATTGTAATGAAAAGCTCCTTGATAAGATTCCAGATATCAGACCAGTATATAATGAATACTGCAGCCAGTGTTCCTACATGCATCAGGATTGTGAAAATCAGAATTGAGTCTCCCTCGATTCCGAAGAAATGCTGAAGCATTGTAAGATGTCCCGAGCTGCTGATAGGAAGGAACTCTGCGAGTCCCTGTACTATTCCAAGTATTGCGGCATTTAAATAAGTCAAAACAATTGTCTCCTTTTTGTTATATTACTAACCGATTAATTATACCATTTTTCAGTGTGAAAATCAGTATAAAAAAAAGATGCAAGCCTTACGCTTGCATCCGATTTCCACTATTATTCAGCGCTTACAACATCCTTGCCGTTATAGTAACCGCAGTTAGGACATACTCTGTGTGGAAGCTTAGGCTCGTGGCACTGAGGACAAGTTGAAAGTCCAGTTGCCGTCTTCTTCATGTTAGCAGCCTTTCTGCTACTTGTCTTAGCCTGTGAAGTTTTTCTCTTAGGTACTGCCATCCGTCGACACCTCCTTATATGATGAATTGAATAATTATCTTATTGCACCGTATTATTATAGACTTTGAACAAAGTATTGTCAACGCATAATTTACTAATTTTTGCTCTATGCAAAAGGATCCCAGTCGAAGAGGCTGTCACTGTCATCAGATTCGTTTCCTGCACCAATCAGCATTGCCGAAAGTTCGGTTCTTCCGAGTCTGCTGGCATCGTCAAGCAGCTTAGGCACATCCTTCTTAAGAATCAGATCATTAGTTTTCATGAATTCAATCGCCCGGTAGCAGTTCCCTTCTATTGCCGCCTTCGCTATATCATATGAATTCGCTCTGACAAAAGAATCAAATATCTCTTCAGACTCCCCTTCCCATTCATTAATGTATGTCAGCGCAGCAATCTTCTTAATTGAGCTCGGAAGATAACCGAAACACTCAGATGATGCCTTGACCTCTTTAAGCTCTCTGCAGCTTGAGAAAGCGCCCATGTCTATTGTCTCTACCGAAGCAGGTATCTCAAGTCTCTTAAGCGATTCACAGCACACGAACATGCCCGGATCAATTACCCTGGTTCCAAGCGGAAGTCTGATTGTCTTCAGCTTATTGCACTGCTGGAACACGCCTTTTCCAAAGAAATCAACCTCCTTTGGAAGAATGAGTTCACGCAGGCTGTAGCAAAGCTTAAATGAATAATCGCCAATATGTCTGACACCGTCATGAAGACTTAAAGTCTTCAGCGCACCGCAGTCATAGAATGAATTGGCATCAACACCTGTAACATAGTCCGGAACTACACAGTGTTCAGCGTTGCCTCTGAACTGGAACAGCCCATCTTTCGCTGTAATTGTCAGAACTTTGTTCTCATGATTATTGTTGTTCATTTGCGTCTCTTATCTCTTCTGCAAGCTCTTTCTCACGCTCGTACAGCATCAGTTTCTTGTTATATTTGAAATAACTTTCGGAACCATAGATACCGATGTATTCCGCACTATACTTGTTCTCTGTAAGTGAGGTGACGAAAATCAGCATCTCACGCTCTTCCGTATAGACCTCTTTAATGAATCTGAACGCGTTCTCCAGTCTTTCAGCAATTCTGTCTGCAAGATTCTTTCTTGCAGCATTCTTTTCCCCGATAAAACCACGAATCGTATCATCCGTTGAGTAAGCCTCATCATGAGAGTGAGAGGTAACATACTCCTGAAGTTCAGCAAGGAATGCATCAAGTTTAAACTCAACTATCGTCTCATCCTTTGAAACAGATTTTGCTCTGCTCCTCTTGCTGAAAGAAATACGTCTTTTATCTCTGATATTTAAAATAATATCGCAGGTACCGGCTGCATCAGCACTCATCAGCACCTCTTTATTTGTCTTGATTACAGCCAGAAGCTGCTGGATAGTGTGTCCGATTACAAATGAATCTCTGAAATCATTTCCGAGGGCATCTGTAATAAGTCTCAGCACTGTAAGTCTCTCGTCAAATCTTGACAGTCTGGCTCTGGCAAAAACATCGCTCATATCAGCGCCGTCAAGCATGTCTGCTATCCTGTAGTCTCTGTTATATCGGAAAGTGAGATCATAGTATGCAGAGAATCCTCTTGCAATTCTGTCCTCATGGATATACTGCTTCACCAGATCAAGTGTCACAGGGAAATCATTCTCTTCATGAAGACTGATCATATTGGACAGATCCACCCATCCTCTTGCTGTTACAAAGCTTTTACCATCAATGGTTGTCTCTACTTTATAGAAATCATCCTTCTTGATTTCGAGATAAGTGAGGACTGCAGTATGAATGCCTTCTTCTCTCGCATATTCAAGCCATACATCAAAATCAGGTTCTACATCTACAACCTTGAGTCTGTCAAGTGTAACCAGGTCAAACTCCCTTACTGAATCATTGTATTCAGGTGGATTGCCCGCCGTTACAACAACCCATCCTTCAGGAACTCCATGACGGCCGAATGTCTTATACTGCAGGAACTGAAGCATCGAAGGCGCCAGAGTCTCCGAGATGCAGTTAATCTCATCGAGGAAAAGAATTCCTTCTCTTTTACCTGTCTTCTCCATCACATCATATACACTGGCTATAATTTCGCTCATAGTATATTCAGTGGTTCTGTACTCCTGACCAGCGAAATCACGGTTCTGAATGAAAGGAAGTCCAAGCGCGCTCTGTCTTGTATGATGTGTCATTGAATATGATACCAGAGCGATATCCATCTCGCTTGCAACCTGAGCCATGATGTCAGTCTTGCCTATTCCCGGAGGTCCGACAAGGAAGAGCGGTCTCTGCCTTTCAATAGGTATTCTGTATCTGCCAAATGCATCCTTAGCCAGGTAGGATGTCACTGCATATTTAACCTGTTCTTTTGCGCTTTTTATATTCATATTGATCCTCCAAGCACCGCCTTCATTGCCCATGGCGGCACTTCTGTACTGCTTGCACTTTCACGGCAGTCCATTACGAATGCCGTATCATAGGATGGCTTTTTCTCGGGGAATATTCCTTTGCCATCGGTAAAATATATAAGGCCTTTGAGATTTCGCACCTCGCCGTTTCTGATAAGTTCATTAACATATCTGAAAGCCTGTCTGAAGTCCGTGCTTCCTCCGCCTCTGACCTTCATCAGCCTGAGATACTCATACGCTTCAGCTCTGTTGTGAAGAACTGTGTCCTCTCGGATTCTGTCATCACACTGTATCAGCCTTATATTGAATTTATTGTTAACATCCCTGCTTGTAAGAAGAATGTCAAATGTCTGTTTAATGAATTCTTCAACGACCTCTCCTTCTGTCGAAGCCGATGAATCTATTACTATAACTATATCCCGGACTTTCTTGTCATCGCCATATTCAAGCGGTTCAATCAGCGGCATATCGCCATATAACTCAAGTCCATAGTTATAGAATATATAGTCAAAAGAAGCATCGTCTGTCTTAAGAGTCTCTTTTCTCGATGCAAAGCGCTTAAGAAAATCGCTGTACTCAATCGTTTTGTCGACCATTGCATCAAGAGAATCAAGCAGCCTGTGCATACTTTGCAAATCTTCTACACTGCTCAGCACTTCGCTTTTGACCATCTGCCCAATCTGATCCCAGTCAGGTTCTGAATCAAGTTCAGCACCCTGTCCCTGAGCCATCGATACTTCTTCTATATTCTCTTCTGAGTACACATCTCTGCCGCCCTCATCAGATACTTCATTATTTGTGTTATCCGTCTCGCTGTCCTCGTCACCTTCAAGAATCGGAAGTTCTTCAGGCTCATACCACATGTCATGAACATCAACATGGAATACCGAGTCAAGGGCTTTCCTCTTATTCTCACGCACTTTATTGCTGACAAGGTATCTGTATATCCTCTCAGCTGTCATAGTCCCCACAACAGGCCTTAATCTGCGAAGTTCATCTCTTATCTTATTCTTTCGATCACTGTCGAAACAGGAAAGTTTCAACGAACTGATTACCTCTTCAACAGCAATATCACAGGCAAGATCCCAGTAGCATGGAATAACTTTACCTCGCACATAGTAATGTCTGAATATGCAGTGAAGAAGAACATGCATATAGTCATGTGCAACTTCACTAAGGCCTCCGCCAGCTCGTCTGATTATGTCTTTTGACTCGTAGTATATTCTGGTGCCGTCCGTATGAATTCCATACTCTGCTACATCCGGTTTCAGCACAAATACAGCAGCATCCATGAATCTCAGGTTTGCTACTATCTTATCCCTTGCAGATGCCACAACCTTATCTGCAAGCTTTCTATTCTTTACTATCGTTTCTTCAGACTCTCTAATCATGCCTATATTTTAGCAGAATTATGTACATATTAGAAATGCACAAAACGGGAGCAGAGATGCTCCCTGTCTTGTGCATTAATTTATGAAGATAATGCTTTTAAATATGGTATTAGTACTCAAGTCCAAGGCCATCAGCAATGTTGCAGATGAAGTCCTGAACGTTAGTTACAATACCCTTTGAGGATAATGAACCTCTGTCAGCAAGCTTGTTGATTACAAACTCTGATACATCGCATACATAGAAGTAAGTCTGACGAACTGTTCCATCCTCAAGTACACGGAATGAAGGTGTCATGTTACCTACAGCGATTGAGTGGAGCATTGTAGCCATTGAGATTACTGTTGTAGCCTTACGTACGCAAGCTCTCATAGCATCCTGTGCTGCATAGCAGTTGCCGTATACTTCTGGAAGTGGACCATCATCACGAATTGATCCGCCAAGAACGATAGGTACATTGTTCTTAACTGCAGCTGTGATGATACCGTTGTCAAGGTTCTCCTGCTCGATGAATGCTGGAATTGATCCTGCAGCTCTTACTCTGTTGATAAGATCAAGGTGATTATAGTGACCATTATGAACATTCTCCTGAGTGTAGATGTTCTGTCCAAGAGCTGTGTTCATGTAAGCACCCTCAAGGTCGTGAGTTGCAAGAGCATTACCTGCAAGTACAGCATCAGCATAGCCGTTCTCAATGATAGCTGACAGAGCCTTACGTGCTCTGATATCAAATGAGAATGCAGGTCCCATAACCCATACGATGTTTCCATTCTCTTTCTCATGCTTAAGGAGCTCTACGATCTCATCGAAGTCCTTACTGAATGCTGTCTCTCTTGATCTTCCTGTACGGAATGCAAATGTATCTCCGCTCTCTGACTCCTCATTGAAGCCATCAGCATACATGAAAATACCCTGCTCACAGCACTCTGTACGACCTACTACTACGAGGTCACCCTTCTTGAGTCTTCTTGGCTCATATGACTGAACCTTCTCTCCATCGAACATTGGAACTGTGTCCATTCTGCTATCTTCGCACATCAGCCACTCACCGTTGATCTTGAAGTACTCTGGGAATATACTCAGAGCATGGAAATCGAATGGTGCTACACCGTCAGCTGGTGCTGGTTCAAGCACACAGTCAGGTGCATCAACAAATCTCTGCTCTGTAAAATCAGGGTGAATATACTCTCTTAACTTAAAAGCCATAACGTCCTCCTTTTAATAAATACCAATAATATATTTCTGTATAGTTTGACTTACAGTTTCAATATCTTAGGCATCTTTCTTCTTCAGGAATGATAATTCTGTCTCTGATACGATGATTGCGATGAACATCAGTACGAAACCAACTGCTGCTCTTGGTGTGAATGTCTCAGCGAAGAAGATTACACCGAAGATGATACCGAAGATATTCTCAAAGCTCAGGATGATTGATACACTTGTTGGGTCCTCTGTCTTCTGAGCAATTGTCTGAAGAAGGAAGCATGTGCATGAACAGATAAGTCCAAGATAGAGAACTCCGCCAATTGCAGCTGGGTTAACTTCTGTTGCCAGAGGGTTCTCGAAGCAGAATGTGAATGCCCAAGCAAGTACAGCTGATACGATGAACTGAAGCATAGTGATGATAACAGGATCCTTACCCTTACCCCACTTAGCGATTGCAACAATCTGTGCTGCCCAGAATACTGAACTGATGATTGAAGCACTGTCACCGAATGTGATGCTGAATCCACCTGAAACTGAAACAAGGATGATACCTACAGCACACATAACTGCAGCTGAGATGTTGTACTTGTTAGGACGCTCTCTGAGAACGAGCCATGCAAGGAATGGTACGAATACGCAGTATGCTGATGAGAGGAAGTGTGATCTTCCTGGCATTTCCAGCATTACTCCGATTGTCTGTGTGAAGTATGCAAAGAAAAGACATACACCGATGTAAATACCACTCTTGATATAATCCTTGTCAATTAACTTTAACTTCTTTCTGTTAGCAATTGCAAGCGCAATACTTGCCAGTGTGAAACGCAGTGCGAGCAGTGTTCCTGGAGCCATGTAATCAGTTGATCCCTTGATTACTACCATTGAACTACCCCAAGCTACCGCTACGAACAGAAGCATTAACTTACCCTGCCAACTACCTTTTTTTTGCTGTTCCATTTGATTTAATCCTTTCTGTAATAATACCATTGCGGTTATACCGCATTTGTTAAACTATTATCACATGCGGAATTCAGGTAAGTTCCACTCCATTCTCTAAAATTCAAAAATTCTTTTACCCTCAAATTTATTCAGCCAAAAGACAATTTGGTTCAAGTAAATACATGCTACCGGCTTATATTATGCATGCTCGCTATATAGCATAAGCCCTTCCATGAATCTGGAGATGTTGATTCTACCGCCAGTTTCACTCAGGCCGTTTATATAATCCATCTCATCCTTGAGGGATGTGATGTTATATACATAATTTGCATAGATAGCATAAGTATCGCTATCCATATCTACAATGCCCGCTGTTGCAGCATTGTTCAGACCTTTTCTCAGGGCTCTGCGTACTCTCTGCTCTACATTCTTGACAGTATCATTCATAGAAGCCGCAACCTCTTCCAGAATCTTCTTGTCGTAATCGCAGTTGTTATCCTTCATATATATGAAGATTGCCCTTATGTCCTGCAAGCCTCTTTCGCCCAGAATTCCGAGTTCACCAAATAACACGTTAAGCTTGCGTGCCGCTTCCTTTGAATCAGACTGCTTAACAGAAGCTGGCGCAGAAGGCACATCTCCATTGAACATCTTCTGGATATCCTTCATTATGCCCTGCAGCTGAATCTTCTGAGCTACATTGGTAAGAACCCTGTTTACTTCAATAATACTTATAGGCTTACTGATGAAGAATTCAATTCCGGCATCATAAGCTTTCTGTATCATACTTTTATCTGTCACCTTGGACAGCATAACAAATGCTATATCTTTTGTTTTCTCTCTGACCGACTTGACAAGCTTGACTCCGTCCATTCCGCTCATAAGAAAATCTACAATTACAATGTCCGGCTTTATATCCACAATCTCTGAAACAGCGCTGATTGAGTCTGTTGTTGATCCGGCAACATAACCAAGCTCACACTCACTGATTATATATTCCAGGCTCTGTACTATAGCTATGTCATCATCTACAATATAATACTTCATACTGTTTCCTTTCTGACAGGATTGTCCGGAATAGTAATAGTGAATCTTGTTTTTCTTCCCAGCTCACTATCAACTTTAATTGTGCCTCCAAAGTCTCGTTCTATGTACTCTTTGACAATACTGAGACCAAGGCCTCTGTAAATATATCCTGTTTCTGCATCGAACTTTGTTGAGAATCCCGGTCTGAATACTGACTCAATTCTGTCATTCGGGATTCCCGAACCATTGTCCTCTATTTCAATCTTATGTATGGTTCCTGATTCATTTGCAAAGGAATCAACGACGACGGTAATAAGGCCCCTTCCGAATTCATACTTCTTGGTTGCAATAGCTTCTACTGAATTAATCATTATATTACGTATAACGGACATCAGCTTGAAGGTATCTTTAACTTCAAATTCACTCTTGATATTGGATCTGAAATGTACATCCACATTATTATGTAATGCGAATTCCTGTGCATTTCTGATTTCCAGATTAACAATATCCTGTATGGTCATGCTCCTTGTAAACTGATCTGTATCATACAGACCCTTGAGCATTGTTATTACATTGTTATAGTCTGCTTTGATTTCATGCGTCTTTTTGGCAATCTCAAGTGCATTCTTCGAAAGCTCCTCCGGATATTCACCTGAGTCAAGAATCGAATACAAGTTATAGGCCTCCGTCATAGCACTCTCAACATCGTAAAAGTTCTTATCCATAAGGTTAATCTCTTCATGGATGATAATGAACTTTGAAAGCATTGTCTCATACTCTTCACGCTTGACGTTGCTGATTCTGTTACCTGAATAAGTATCTATTGCAATGATGAGAATCAGAAGTGCTATAGTTCTCAGCACCGCTATAATCATGAGTATTGCAATAGTATACGTACTGAAAACCACATGCTGTTCAAGCACAGAACGAACAGTCAGTTCAAAGATATTGCCGAACAGGTCGCACAGGAATGTGATATATGCGAAAACCGGCAGTTTTCTCGGCTCCCTGAAAAGATACGATGTAATCATCATGAACATTATTCCATATCCCAGGAAGAATGCCGCATCAGGGAAAGCAAGTGTCATAGAGAAATTAAAACTTTTACCTTCAAACGATGTGAAAATCGATCTGAACAGCGGCGAGAACACAGCTGACAAAGCTACAATTCCGAGTGGAGAGATATCATTATAGCAGTATATGAACACTCCCAGAATTACTACATCGAGCGCAACTACGAAGCCTTCAACAGATCCTTCAAGAACTGTCATCCTAACCTGTGCCGTTACACCAATGAGCAATGCTATCTGAATTGCTATACCAATCTTATGCTTTCCAGCCTGTTTTACTCGTTCTTTCATGCACATTACCCCGTCTGCATATTCCGTAAAAAAGGAGAGTAAATCCTTCCTCCCCTTATATTTATGTACAGTATACCCACGGCGAACGTAAAAAATCAAAAAAAGTCGCAAATATTCCAGCCATACACTTTACGTGCTTTTTGCTGATATCATGAGCATTGCCTTAGCATCATATTATTAAATTTTTCCATCACCCTTTTGTAGATTGTAACATTAGATGAACATGGTGACTACCCCTTTAAAGCAATATTGTCAAAGTTTTGTCACGTGTACGCAAAATTATTCAATAATCTGCGGTTTTGCTACTCTATCCGAATATTCATACAAAGATCTGGCTCTCAGAATGTTGTAGATATCTGAGGCCTTGATATCCTTCTCAAGTAAAGCAGTCGCCTCTTCATCCAGCTTAGCTGCTTCTTTATTAACGTTAATGATAATCGGAATGAGGTCTTCCTCCGACGTTCTTAACTCCGCGAGAAGTTCTCGTCCCTTTCTGCTAAAACCGAGTATTCTTGCATACTTTGGTTCTATATCCGCATCTTCTCTTCGTATGCCAAGTACAAGCTGGCTCAGCATTCTTGATATTCTCGTATATGTAACATTCCTGGACTTCGCTTTTTTAATGAGATCATCCAGAGAATCAGCACTTCTGACAGCTTCTTTAATTCTCGATGCAAGCCCCTGCTCTCCCGATGGAGTGTCTGCAAGTTCTTCTGCGCCTGACATAATGAGTTCTTTCCTCACCAGATCAAAATATCGATCAATCATATCAGCTCCGGCATAATCCATAACATCAGAAGCCTTTTCAGGTATATACGCTGATACATCACCGCCTTCAGAAATCAGTGCTCTGATGCCGCTTGCACTCTGGAAGACTGTACCTTCTTCTATTCCGTCAAGGTAAGCTGCTCCGCGTCTTCTGACAGCGCATATATCCATATCGCCGGCAGCCCTTATGTATTCAAGTGCAAGTGTGTCATTCGATGATGAAAGTACTTCGAGCTCAACTGAAATCGAATCAGAGTCAGCAAACAGTTTCTCATATGACTTTGCTCTTGCCGCAGGATACGACATGCCGTTACGTCTGTGTTCTGCCTGTATTTCATTGAGCTCTTCATTATTATCCTCAAGTCTTTGAGCAATTTTTCGAAGCAGCTCCGAATCTCCGCATTCACTGCCGAAAGCAATCGCATTACAGCCCATTGTTTTTAGCAGTTTAACACCTGAAGACGCGTATCGCCCTGCATCACTCAGAACATTCGATACAGGAATCTCCACAACAAGATCCGCTCCGCACTCAAGCGCAGCAAGTGACCTCTGCCATTTATCTGCACAGGAAGGACCTCCGCGCTGAACGAAATTACCGCTCATTGCAATAACGCAGATATCTGCTCCAGTCCGGCGAAGCGCTTCTTCAATTATATATTTGTGTCCGTTATGAAAAGGATTGAATTCCGCTATAATACCGACTATGTTCATTCCAATCTTTACCTCTATCAGAAAAAGCAGCTTACGCTGCTTTTTCACTCATTATTCTGCGGATTCTTCAGCACCGAAATCGCTCATCTGAACTCTCTCTGCAAGAGATTTCATCTCCTGGCGATTGCCGTTAACCTTGATGTTGATATTATTTACCATATCTGCAAAGTAATCATTCATTGGCTGCAGATATGTCTGTGCTACGCCTGCAATATCATTCTGCATATCGTAGAGAAGCTTATCAACATACTCATATGCTCTGAGCTTCATATATCTTGAGTGATTCTCTGCTTCAGAAAGAAGTGCGTTTGCTCTCTTCTCTGCCTCTTTCTTGATTGCGTCTGTCTCAACAAGATACTCAGCCTGATCCTTAGCTGCCATAATAAGCTTGTTATATTCAGCTTTCGCATCTTCAATAATTCTGTCCTTCTCCTGTCTTACCCACTCAGCTTCCTGCAGATCTCTAGGAAGACTCAGTCTGATGTCTTTAATGATGCTTAATGCTGTATCAACATCAACAAGGCCTTTCTCAGAAAAAGGCATCTTTGAAGAAGCCTCAAAAACTTCCTCCAGCTCATCCAGAAGGGTCATTACTCTTACACTTGCTTCACTCATTTTGCATCCTCCCTATTTAAATTTCGAATTAATCTTCTCTTCAGTATATTCATCCACAAGACCATGTACACTTCCGCCGAGGCTTGCGACTTCTTTTACCATAGATGAACTGATAAAAGAGCAGCTCGGATCAGTCATGAGGAATACGGTTTCTGTTCCTTCAGTGTACAGCCTTGCATTCATCTGTGCCATGTGAATCTCATTCTCAAAATCCGCAACAGCTCTAAGCCCTCTGATTACTGCTGAGAAACCATTCTCATTGACATAATCAGCAAGCAGACCTGAGAAGCATTCAACTTTGATATTAGGAATATCCTCGGTCACCTTTTTTATGATATCAACTCTCTCTTCTATTGAGAAAAAAGGCTTCTTGCTTACATTTACTATTACAGCAACAGTAAGCGAATCGAACATCTTCGATGCTCTTCTTATGATATCCAGGTGTCCATTCGTAAGCGGATCAAATGATCCTGCATATACAGCGGTTCTTTCCATTTAAATCACTTCCTTTGATTAAAAATTCTATCATTAAATCCAGAAGTCCGCAAGAAAGAGGATAATTTTTAGTCTGCAATATATATATCGACACCTATAGTTCCATATTTCTTCTCTTTGATTCTGCTGAATCTGCCGATTGTTTCCGGTAAATGATTATCGTAAAGATGCTCTGCAACGATGATGCTGCCCTCATCAAGGAGCTCATATTCCTCAATCAGCTCAAAAGCTTCGTCATAATAACCTTCTCTGTAAGGCGGATCCAGGAAAATAACATCGAGTTTTTCAGGAATTCTTCCGAGGCACTGTCTGAAATCGCTGTTTGAACAAACGGCTTTCTGATCCGCTCTGCAGTTGCTTATATTGTTCTGCATAACTCGGAAGTTCTTTCTGTCGCCTTCGTTAAAATAACATTTTGCCGCTCCTCGAGATAATGCCTCGAGCCCGAGTGCGCCTGATCCGGCAAAGAGATCAAGTACAACAGCTTCAGGAATCCAGTCTCTGACCATGCTGAAAACTGCCTCTCTTACCTTCTCAGTTGTAGGTCTGATACCTTCAGGTATCTCAATCTTTCTGTATTTATAATCTCCTGAACTTATCTTCATATATATCCATCCTTCTCTTAGTTAAATAATTTCACTGTTATCAGTCTGATTCACCGAAACAATCCTTCGAGCAACCTCTGCCATATCCGCATAAACTTCTCCGGAAAGAATTCTGTCAGCATCTCTGACTGCAGCATCGAGCATTTTCTCATTCCTGCAGAGGGACAGTATGCGGTTCTGATATGTTCCATGCTGCATAGTACCCATCAGATCTCCTGGTCCTCTGAGTCTGTAATCCTCTTCACTGATTTCAAATCCGTCCTGAAGCCTTACCATCGCATTAGCTCTGTCAATCGCGCTCTGGCTTCTGCTGTAGTTAATAAGGAAGCAGTAAGACTGAAGTTCAGATCTTCCTACTCTGCCCCTGAGCTGATGCAGCTGTGCAAGGCCGAAACGCTCACTGTTCTCAATAATAATCACGCTCGCAGATGGAACATCGATTCCTACCTCAATTACGACAGTTGCAACCAGCATCTGTATATCACCGACCGCAAAGCTATGCATTATTCTTTCTTTCTCATCTTTGCTCATCCTGCCGTGAATAAGACCGCAGGAATAAGATTTAAATCTGCCCTTCAGCTCCTCATAGAGTTTTTCGACTGAAGTAATGTCATCATCTTCGCTGTCTATGCTTGGCGCTACAACATATACACTGTGACCCTTGTCCATCTCCGCTTTTGCTGATGCATAAGCTCTCGCCCTAGATGCCGGATCAAGCGCCTTAGTTATGATAGGCAGTCTGTCCGCAGGTTTGCTGCGAATTATGCTGAAATCCATATCTCCAAAAACCGTTGCGCCAAGTGTCCTCGGTATAGGTGTTGCGGACATGACGAGTACGTTAACCGCACGCCCCTTGTTAACAAGAGTTTTTCGCTGATTAACCCCGAATCTGTGCTGCCCGTCTGTAATCACCAGCGCAAGCTTAGAATATTCCACATCCTCTGTAAGCAGCGCGTGTGTACCGACAGCTATATCGATATCTCCCGATGCCAGGCCTGCAAGTATTTCTCTTCTTTCAGCTGCTTTCATGCCGCTGGTCATCAGACAAACTCTGAATCCATACTGTTCGAAATCCGAACTGAGCTTCACAAAATGCTGTTTTGCCAGTATTTCAGTCGGTGCCATAAAAGCAGCCTGCATTCCCGCTGATACAGTTTTGTATATTGCAGCTTCAGCGACAACAGTCTTGCCGCATCCAACATCGCCCTGGACAAGGCGGTTCATCGGACGGCAGTCCGTAAGATCTTTCTCAATATCATCTATCGCAGAACGCTGACCTTCGGTAAGTTCGAAAGGCAGATTCTCGATAAAAGGATTTATATCGCAGTCGTCAAGTGACGCATCCCTGCTTCTGTCTTCTTGTTCAAGTCTGCTTCTGCGTACTGCAATCTGATAAGCGAGAAGTTCATCATAACTCAATCTGAATCTTGCGTATTTATATGCCTGCTCGTCAGAAGGAAAATGAATATTCCTGAGCGCAAACTCTCTGCTGCAGAGCTTATTGTCTTCGATTAGCTCCTCTGACAGCCATTCGCAGTCAGAATCAGCAGCGTTGAGAGCCAGAGAACAGTATTTGCCGAGTTCCCTGCTTGTTATTCCCTGAGTGCATCTGTAGACCGGGATAATTCCTCTAATGTCAGAAGCACTGTTAAGCTCCGCGATCTCAGGATTTGTCCAAACAGCAAGGCCGTTTCTTCTCTTCATTCTGCCGAATACAGTGTACTCCGTGCCAATATTGAGACTGTTCATAATATATGGCATATTAAAAAACACTGCGCTGAATGTGCCGCTTGCATCTTTAAGAACACATTCAACTATGGACTTCCTTCCGGAAAGACGCCTCTGATTCTTCTTTAGAAGAATTCCCTGAACCAGTACATCTTTGTTCTCCAATACAGATGTACTTGGAACCGGATGTCTTCTATCTCTATATCTGACCGGATAATGAGCCAGAAGCTCATACACCGTCCTGATTCCCATATGTTCCAGGCGTTCTTTCTTTTTAGGCCCTATTCCCCGTATTGCTCCTACATCAGAATAAAAATTATAAGCATCAGCCATTGTAACGTGTCACCTCGATATTTCTTTCAGCTACCTGTCTGGCTAGAACACCTTTGACACATGCAAATAATCTTTCGGGCTTCTCAAATCCCAATGATTCCATTTCCTCTTCTATAGAATCAAAAAGCTCATTGGACATCTTGCTGATGCTTTCGCCGAAACGGGCAATAAAATATACTCTGACAGAAATTCTGTTACGTCCACTCGCTTTAATCTCAACAGAGTTCTCTGCTTCATCATCGGATATGAACGGTATCTTCCTTCCGGATATCTTGCCTTTGCGATTGCATGGCAACAGAACAGAATCCATACTGTTCATACAGTCGATTACAAGCCTGGATATAACATCTTTATCAACGGCTACTGTGCCGTATTCACTCTTTGACAGTCTAATCATACAGGAATTATACCATAGCCGATGCCCATATTAATTATTGCAAAAAAGAAAAAGTCTTAAGCATTTCTGCTTAAGACTGACTTTCGGATATATTCACTAGATGGCACGGTTTACCTTGCCCGATCTCAGGCAGCTAGTGCATACATTTGCCTTTCTTACTCCGCCTTCTTCGCTTACTCTAACAGTCTGAATATTAGCATTCCACTTTCTTCTTGAATGTCTCATTGAGTGAGAAACCTTGTTACCCGAAGTCTGGCCTTTTCCGCAAACTTCACATTTTCTGGACATCTGCCGCACCTCCTTACATAATCTATGTTTTGCGTTTCTTTCAAACATGCTATATTAATTTACCAAAACTCCACTGTAATTGCAAGACTTTTTTTAATTTATCTTTGTTCATCTTTGTTTACAATTGGCATAATTACTTTAGTTTACGCGGAAAATATGTATAATATAATAGGATGCATGTTAATGTGTACTACTATGTTCGTTTTTGAGGATACTGGAATGTCACATATTTCAAAAGATTCATTTAGAAAAATACCTAGAGCGGCAAGAATAGGAATTACAGTCTTTGCTGTATTAACGATTCTTGCTGTAATCGTTTCAATCTATAAATTAAGCAAGAACCACCTGCTCGACAGAACTGAATATAAAGCATGCGTATCAGACATCAGAGAAGCCTCCGCTTCTTTTAGCTCAAACGAAGATATGAAAAACTGTATCACCGATTGGGCGGATTCATGCAAATTAGAATACACTGCAGATGATGCCGGCAACATAATCTTTGAGAAGAAGGCTTCAAAAACAAAGAAAAATATAGCCCCTATCATCATAGCTGTCAGTTGCAACTGGCGGACTGCTTCAGAGAATGCTGAATCTCTCGCCACTGCCGAGATGATTGCCAAATCCGATTTTGACTCCGGCAGTTATTCAGTTATTTTCTTCAATGACTCCATGGGTTGCGGAAACGGATACAGAAATATCAGCGAGGACTATCTCCCTGACAAATCCAAAGTCGTATATCTTGATACCGGAGACAATCCATATATTTCTGTAAATTCTTTTGCTTATGCGCCAAACAGCATTTCCATTCCATGCGAAATGGTTCCTGTAAGCTGTGACTCTGCGGTAAAAATTAAGATCAGTGGTATTCAGGGTGCATACGTAGATTCGCACATCGGATCTATACCGAACCCGCTTTCTGCGCTTGGACCAATACTTTCCAAGCTGAGCAACAAGTCAATCACCTATCAGCTTGCTGATGTCAAGGTTCAGTCAACAGGCAGAATGTGCCCTGAAGGAATGGAAGCGACAGTTCTTCTCAACTCCTACTCACTTCCTACTCTTACATCATACCTTGATGAAAGAGCAAAAAAGTATGAAAAGAGTTACAAGAAAGATTTCCCTGAAATCAGCTACACATATGAGATTATCGAAGACACTTCAGACTTCCCTGTTCAGGCATATTCTGATGAAAGTGTAAAGAGTCTTAACAGCATACTCTACACTGTTGTGGATGGAACCTACAAATTTGATAAAGAAGATGTTCCGGAGGGAAATGATGTTGACGAAGTCTATGCAATCAACAGCATTAGTAATCTTAATCGCAGAGATGGTAAGCTGACAATTTCACTGGATACATATGCTATGGATAAGTCTTATCTCAAGCAGGTTCTTTCCGATAACTCAACAGCAGCCGATTTTGCAGGTGCTGAACCTTCAAATGGCAACATTGTTCCCGGTCTCAAGAACAACAGCAGCAAACTTCATCATGAACTTCAGTTTGCATATGTTAAAGTCAATTCCTCTTCTACTATCATCATCAAAGAGGATTGTGACTACGCATTTGTACCATGCAGTATTTTGTCTCAGATAAACGATAATATTGATATCGTTCACTTGCGTGAGGACAGCTCAAATGCTGCAACTTATACCAATACTCTGCTCTGCTTCATAAAGGACCAGGCAAATTTCCTATCATTATAGAAAAGATAATTATATATATGAAAAAAGATTCTATTCTTATTATTAATGACATAACCGGATATGGGAGAGTATCTACTTTTGCTATGCTGCCTGTAATGTCTCATTACGGACTTCATCCATATATTCTTCCTACAGCTTTGGTATCAAACACTCTCGATTATGGCACTTCTGAGATGCTTGATACGACAGATTTCATGCTTAGCACAACAAAGAAATGGGACGAACTCGGTTTCAGCTTCAATTATATAGCAAGCGGTTTTATCACTAACGAAAGACAGGTTCCTATTATTCTTGATCTCATAGCCAAACAGCCTGAACCGTTTGTCTTTGTGGACCCTATCATGGCTGATGACGGTAAGCTTTATCCCGATATGTACCCTGGTGCTGTCGAGTGCAATCGCAGACTCGCTTCTTATGCTGACATCATCATACCTAACCTTACTGAAGCCGAACTTCTGACAGGCCTGTTTGAAGGAAAACCCAGATTAACCTGTGAGGAATATACTAAGCTGGTGGACGCTCTTCATTCACTTGGTCCCGACAGGGTTATAATAAAAGGCTGTTCATACGACGATGACAGTTATTTCAATATAGTCAGTGAGAAAAGCGACGGTAATTATACAAAGATACCTTTTGAAAAGATTGATATGAACTTTATAGGAACCGGCGACATCTTCTCCGCTGTTCTTATATCTGAATATATGTCAAATCACAACCTTATTGAAGCTGTCAGAAAAGCTGCTGACTTCGTCAGACTTGTTATTCTTGATAACCTGTCATCTGACGATCAATATGATATACATTTCGAGCAAACCCTATCAAAGCTGTCAATGTAAACTAATTTACGACAGCTTTGGTTCATGATATAATACACAAGTTAAACAGTTACTAAAGGAGGAAAGAAATGAGAACTGACAGAGACCAGCGAACTGACAAGGAACAGGAAATTGACGATTTTCTTGCCCAGTTCGACACTCCGCTGGATGACTTTTCTACAGATATTAATTCTTATCTGAATGATTCCACCTCAACCAAATACACTGCAGCAAGAACATTCTATGGTGCAACACCTGCTGCACAGCGCGTCAGCCAAGCTACTGCCCCATCTGATGCAAGTGCTTCAAATGCGCAGAATTCTGCTGGAGGTGGCAGAGGCAACAGCGGTAATAATGGCAAAATTAAGAAAGCCCCACCTAAGAAACTGTCAAGAGAAGAGAAGAAAGCAAAAAAGGCTAAGCGTAAAGCATCTCTTAAGGGAGCTTCTATCAAGGAAAGACTTTCAGCACTTAAGGAGTCACTTTTCCTTGTAGAGAATCCTAATTACGATCCAGCACAGGGCGAGACAGTAATCGTTAACGGCAAGAAGAAAAAAAATAAGCCGATGAAGATCAGCATTAAGAAGCTTTTCAGAGACTGTGTAGTTGCAGGCTGTGCTCTTGTTGCGTGCTTCATTGTATATGCTTTCGTAATTATCAGCCTTGCACCAAAGGTTGATGCCGATGATATATACGCAACTGTTGAACAGAGTTCTGTCATATATGATGATCAGGGTAAAGAAGTAGATACCATCTACTACACTCAGGACAGAGAACTTGTTAAATATAAGGACTGCCCTGAAGACCTCGTAAATGCCTTTGTTGCTATCGAGGATAAGACCTTTTGGACTCACCATGGTTTCAACTGGACACGTATGATTGGAGCTATCCTCAAGTCATTCCTCGGACATGGCGGAATCAGCGGTACTTCAACAATTACCCAGCAGCTCGCCAGAAACATATACCTTGCCGATACGAAGAGTGTACGTAGTATCAAACGTAAAGTTCTGGAAATGTATTATGCGAGCCAGATTGAGCACTGTCTGACCAAGGAACAGATTATAGAAGCATATATGAATACGATTTATCTCGGATTCGGATGCTACGGTGTTGAAGCAGCTTCAGAAGCTTATTACTCCAAGCCGGTTAAGGATCTTACACTTGTACAGTGCGCATCACTTGCAGCACTTCCACAGGCTCCGGAATCATATGCTCTTGTAAAGAGTGCAGATTCAAGCACAATCAGCGATAATACAAAGAATATTATCTGTCGAACACCTGCTACTTATATTGCAAATGATGTTTCAAAAGACCGTCGTTCCCTCACCCTCTACCTTATGAAGGATCAGGGATATATCACCGACAAGCAGTATCAGGAGAACAAGGACAAGGATCTGATTGACTTTATCAAGCCAACTATCAAATCCGGCAGCAACACATATTCATACTTCCATGAGTATCTTATCGATCAGGTAATCGAGGGCCTTATGGATGAGTACGATTACTCATATGCAGATGCAGAAAAGATGGTATATACCGGAGGTCTGCAGATTCATTCAACACTGGACTCAACAGCCCAGAAAGTCATTGTTAAAGAGTTCGACAACTCCGCAAACTTCCCTGCCCTTGCTTATTTCAGCACTGACAGCGAAGGCAATATCAAGACATCCGCAGGAGATATACAGCTCTACTCCTATGACAATTATTTTAACAGCGACAAGAGTTTCACTTTAAATAGTGATGAATGTACCGTAAATGATGACGGCAGCGTAACTATCAAGCGTGGGAAGAGACTGAACATCTATACCACAACATATGACGGTGTTACAGATTACAGTCTTGAATTCAAGCAGATGTATCTGAGGGATGACGGTACTTTCTACAGCATTCCTGGCGGATATATTAATATCCCTGCAGAATTCAAGTCACTTGACAAGGATGACAATCTTGTAATCGCTGCTGAGTATTTCGACAGCAACAACGGAATCATCAAAAAGAAAGGCGATACCATGGTTGTTACACAGGATGGATATACTCTCCAGCAGAAAGTAATCCAGCCACAGGCTGCTATGGTCATCACAGATGTTGCAACAGGTCAGGTAAAAGCAATGGTCGGCGGTCGTAAGACTTCTGGTCAGAGACTTTATAACAGATGTCTCACTGCTCGTCAGCCTGGTTCCTCAATCAAGCCTCTTGCTGTATATGGTGCTGCCCTTCAGAAGAGTTATGAACTCGAAAAGTCAGGCAAACAATATTCATACACAGACTTCGGCTATGATCATCAGGGAAGCAACGGTTACGGTTCATACCTCACTGCTTCATCAGTATTTGTAGATGAAGTTATGGTCGTAAACGGAAAACAGTGGCCTAAGAACGCTGAGGGCGGATACAGCGGTACTCAGACAATGAGAACTGCCCTTCAGCAGTCACTTAATACATGTGCTGTAAAGTGTCAGCTTCAGGTTGGAACTGACTTCTCTATTGACCTTCTTAAGAAGTTCGGTCTTTCAACACTTGTTACTGAAAAAGATAACAATACAACTAACGATGAGAATACAGCGGCTCTTGCACTTGGAGGAATGTCACGTGGAGTTACCCCACTCGATATGGCAGAAGCTTATGCAGTATTCCCTAACGGTGGTGTAAGAAATACGCCAACAGCATATACAAAGGTTACTGACAGAAACGGTAAGACTATTCTTAAGTCAAAGTCAGAACAGAACGAAGTTCTTGATCCTGGTGTATCATGGATTATGGTAAATATGCTTCAGTCTGTTGTTACTCAGGGTATTGCAAGATCTGCTTATGTGAACAATGTACAGTCCGGTGGTAAGACTGGTACAACATCAAACCAGTACGATATCTGGATGGATGGATTCACCCCTACTTATGCAGCATCTCTGTGGATTGGTGTTGACTCAAATATCAAGCTGAGTTCAATGTCAGGTCCTGCATGTCGTCTCTGGGGTGTAATCATGAGACAGATTCCTCGTGCATGCTCAGGCTCTTATAAACAGCGCCCTTCCAACGTAGTATCTGTAGGCGGAGAATTCTATACTTCAGGTACTGAAAAAGGTCGTTCAACATATATAGCGGAAGAAAAGCGCAGGGAAGAAGAAGAGAAGAAGAAAGAGGAAGAAAAGAAGAAGAAAGAAGAAGAAAGAAAGAAGCAGGAAGCAGAACGTCGCAGACAGGAAGAAGAACGTCGCAGACAGGAAGAAGAAGGCGGAAATGATACTCCAAGTGAAGATCCTACTCCGGACGAAACCGACCCTGCAGCTGAATAATACTTCCCTCTCTGGAACAAGAAAATATTGCTTTATTGAAAGAGACTGTAATTTGTAATTACAGTCTCTTTTTCAAGTATTTGCTTTAGTTATCTTAAACGAAATTATCATCATTTTTGTTGATTATGTGAAGATGCATTCATATTGACAACATAATCCACATAAGTTACAATTATTTCTGTGTTAGGACGATTATATCGTTTTATTATGTATGGAGGTATTTAATAATGGAAAACAACACAAACCAATTCAATTCCAATTTTGGTTTTCTGATGGCTTGTCTGGGTTCTGCCGTAGGTCTTGGTAACCTTTGGTCATTCCCATATAAGCTCGGAGTTGCTGGTGGATTCGCATTCCTTCTTCTTTACGTAATTCTTTGCGTAATCGTAGGTTACCCACTGGTTCTCTCAGAAATCGCTCTCGGACGTAAGGCTCAGAAGGCTGCTGTAGAAGCTTATGCAGGCGTACACAAGGCATTCAAGTTCAATGGTGTACTCCAGACTGCAGTTCCTTTCTTCCTGATTTGCTTCTACTGCACATTCGGTGGATACATCTGCAAGTACCTTGTAGCATCAGTTGCTGGACTTAGCGGAAACGCAACAATCAACACAGTTGATCCTGGTGCATACTTCGCTGAGAACCTGCTCTCAAACGGTGGAGTAGCAATGATCTGGATGGTAGCATTCCTTGCTCTTACAATGGTTATCGTATTCGGCGGAGTTTCCGGCGGAATCGAGAAGTTCTGTAAGATTGCTATGCCTGCCCTCTTTGTAATGCTCATCATCATCGTAATCAGAGCTTGCACACTTCCAGGCGCTGGCGCTGGTCTTGCATTCCTCTTCAAGCCTGATTTCTCAGGAATGAACTCAGCTTCAGGATTCTTCGAGACACTCAAGCTTGCTGGTGGACAGATGTTCTTCTCACTCTCACTTGCATCAGGTTGCCTTATCGCTTACGGTTCATACCTCAGCAAGTCAGAGAACCTTGAGAAGGATGCAGTATTCATCGTAATCGGTGACTCACTCGTAGCTATTCTTGCTGGTATGGCTATCATGCCTGCAGTATTCTCATTCGGAATCGAGCCAGGTGCTGGTCCTGGACTCCTCTTCATCTCAATGACAACAGTATTCCAGTCACTGGGATTCGCAGGAAGAATCTTCCAGCTCCTCTTCTGGCTGCTCGTATTCTTCGCAGCACTTTCATCATCAATCGGTATGATGGAGGCTGGTATCGCTGCTATCATGGACGCTAGAGTTAAGGCTGGTAAGGGCGCTGGAAGAATCGGCGTTACTTGCATCATGGGTCTCGTTGCTCTCGTTGGTAACTCACTCACAACTCTTGACTGCCTTGGTGCTGCTGATACAGTTGCATGGTTCCACCTCCTCGGACAGCCTGACGTACTTGATGTATGGGATGCTCTCGCAGAGGGAATCCTCATGCCTCTCACAGGACTCATCATGGCTATCCTCCTTGGATGGGTTGTACCTCACTACCTCGACGACGAAGTAATGCAGGGTGCTTCATTCAAGTCAAAGGGACTCTACAATGTCTGCATTAAGTGGCTCGGACCTGTATTCATGGCTCTCATCGTTTACGGTCAGATCACATCATTCTGGGGCTAATTTAATAAACATTTAGTCTACAGGATAAACGGATTAAAAGTCATAACACAACTTAAAAAACTCGGTCGCAAGACCGAGTTTTTTTACTGTAATTTAATAATTTATACTTTATAAAGAAGTACATTCGACTAATCTGTCCCCTTCATATCGAAGTGTCATCTCGAAGTCAGAATAGCCCATACTCATAAGCTTGAGGAAGCATCTATCTCCCTCCCAGAGATTTAATTTACTCACTTCCGATATAGGTATCCACTTGAGCTCTCCCTCCTCGCAAATCGAAGATATCTGCCCTTCAAATGCATATCCTGAATACAGATACATGTCTTCATCTTCCCATATATCCGATATGAAGTGAACAAGACCTCTGAAAGAGTATTCCGTAAGTGTAAGGCCGGTTTCTTCCCTGACCTCTCTGAGCATACACTCTTCTGCTGTCTCCCCTTCTTCAAACTTGCCGCCAACGCCAATCCACTTTCCTTCATTAGGATCATCAGGCTTTTTGTTGCGATAAAGCATGAGATAACAGCCGTCCTTCTCTATATAACATAAACTTGTATTTTTCATAATGTGTTCCCTCGCATTAGATAAAAGCAAATGCAACAGCGAATACAAGTGCCGGCAGAACATTTGCAACTCTGATGGTTTTCGGCCATATCATATTAATGCCTACACAGATAATAAGAGTATTGCCGACAAGTGACAGATTGCTCGTAGCGGCTGCAGTCATAAGCGGAGCAACAAGCGACGCAGAGAACGTAATCAGCTCCTGCCATACAAAGACCGGAAGCGCCGAGAAAATACATCCTTTTCCCATTGATGCTGTCATTGCGAGAATAATAAAGAAATCAATTATGCCCTTTGAATACAGCATTCCAGGCTCCTGCAGAATACCATCATTGATTGCGCCGACAATAGCCATTGCACCCACACATATCGTAAGTGAAGCAGAGACAAAACCGTCAACGAACAGATTGTCTCCTGCACTGTGCGTTCTGATTTTTAGCCACTCTCCGAATCTTTCAAACCAGCTGTCGAAATCTATCAATTCGCCGATAATGGATCCAAGCGAAACAGAAACTATCAGCATAATAGTTCCCTGAGTATTGATGTGTGCGCTGAAGGCACCGGCATTTTCCTCTACCTGCACTATCATCATCTGTGACAGCGCCCCTCCGAGAGCCATTACGACAATACAGAAACCGAGTGCTTTGAGAATTGTCTCCTGATATCTTGACTTAATAAAGCGGCCTGATACAAGACCTATCAGACCGCCCGCAATTACAAGTAAGATATTAACAACTGTCCCTATACCCGTAAAATACATTTATTTACTTCTCTTCCTTTCCCTGAAAGAATACGATGAACGCAAGTGTGCTCAGAAGAAGGAATAATGGGTAGAACAGGAATCTGATTACACTGAATGCAGAAAGCTGTGCACCAAGTGAAGCAGCTGCAGAGATAGCAATAAGCATCTGCGCACCATATGGAAGAACGCCCTGAGCTACGCATGAGAAAGTATCAAGGATTGATGCTGCTCTTCTGTTTGAAACACCGTATTTCTCTGACATCTCTGTAGCAATCGGATTTGCAATAACAATAGCAACTGTGTTATTTGCTGTAGCAACATCCAGGAGAAGAACAAGAATACCCATTCCAATCTGACCGCCGCGTGTTCCCTTGAATACGCCATAGAGTCCGGAAAGAAGCGCATCGAATCCGCCATTATGTCTTACAAGCGCACAAATTGCTGAAACAAGAACAGCAACCATAATTGTCTCAAACATTCCTGCAGCACCTGCTCCCATGCTTGCAATCATATCCAGAGCAGTTGTAGCTCCTGTAACAAGCATGATTACAATGCCCGAAATAATTCCGAGGAGCAGTACGATAAGTACATTGATTCCGATGATACCGCCGATAAGAACAATAATATATGGAATAATCTGAATGAGGTTATATTCAGGAATATCATATCCGCCGATCTGGTATTTGAGTGAAATAATTGTAATTACGATGAGAGTAAGAAGTGCAGCCGGTACTGCAATCTTGAAATTCTCACGGAATTTATCTTTCATCTGACAGCCCTGACCCTGACAGGCGGCAATTGTTGTATCTGAGATAAATGACAGATTATCTCCGAACATAGCTCCACCTACAATAGTAGCCACACAGAGTGGAATTGAGAAACCTGTAGCCTGTGCAAGTGATACACCTATAGGAACGATAAGTGTAATAGTTCCAACAGAAGTACCCATCGAGATTGATACAAGACACGCAATCAGGAAGAGAACAGGAACTACCATCTTAGCAGGGAAAATAGAAAGAAGAAAATATGCAACACTCTGTGCGCTTCCTCTTCCGACAACGCCGACGAAAATACCTGCCTCGATGAAGATGAGAATCATGATAACAATTGTTTTATCTCCGATACCCTTTCCCATCAGTTCGAGCTTCTCATCAAAAGAGATATCCTTTGTCTGAAAAAGCGCAACCATGAGCGCGATACCGAATACTACAACAATTGGAATATTGTAGAATCCCATCTCAATCTTCATAACGTACTCGAAGATTATTCCGAGTCCAAGGTACAGCACAACGAATACGCCAATCGGCAGCAGTGCTCCTACCTTACCCTTTTTCAATTCTTTGTTTTCCATAGTTAAACCTCTTGTCTTACTTATATATTATGACTTCCGCTTATTCGAAAGTTTTATAGCTGGTCATATTATGCAATTACATAGTATGCTGCGATAAGCGTCGCAAGGAACAGTATGTTCATTGCAGTAAAATGCAGGAAAAACCTGCCTATTTTTGCGTCAGTTTCCGCTGCGTAGTATTTGTAGCTTATAAGGCTCGCCATCGATGCGATGAGTGTTCCGAGTCCTCCGAAATTGACTCCCAGTATCAGTTTGCTCAGATTATGCGCGAAACCTGAAAGCAGCAGCGATGCCGGTACATTACTGATTCCCTGGCTTACGACCACTGCAGTAGCAAGCTCATGACCTGATACCACTGCCTCAAGATCATCAGCAACAACAGGAATACCGCCGATATTACCCGTAAAGATAAAGAATCCTACGAATGTCAGCAGAAGCGAATAGTCGACATCCCGCAGCGATTCTCTGTGGAATACCAGCGATACAGCAAATACTGCTGATACGAGAACCGCACAAGGCACGAGTCTGAGCACTGTAAGAAGCGCTAATACAAAGAGACCTGCATCCAGCAGCAGCGAAGCATCCTTCTTCATAGTCTGAACGCTGTCCAGATCCGAGATTACGGCTTCTTTTCCGCCTGACAGGAAGAAAATGCACACAGCCAGCAAAATGCCCGCGATAATCGTATATGGTGCAACAAGCCTGATAAATCTGAGGAATCCCATACCAGACACACTGTACAGATAGAGATTCTGCGGATTACCTATAGGTGTCATCATGCTTCCGAGATTCGCAGCTATTGTCTGAAGGACAATAACAGGAATCATCAGATCTGCCCTGCCACAATGCCTCAGAATAAGTATTGTGAATGGCACGAATGTAATGAGCGCTACATCATTTGTAATCAGCATACTGGAGAAAAAGCAGAGGAACACAAGTACCGCAGCAAGTTCACATATATGCTCTGTTCGCTGAAGAAGACTGTGACCGATTACTTCAAATGCGCCTCTCTGCCTGAATGACTGCACAATCACCATCAGACTCCATAGAATTGCCAGCGTCCTAATATCTATGTATCCGATATATGCCTTCGACGGATGTACCGCAAAAGCAGTTAATATTGCCAGCATCCATGCAATGTGGAGCACTATGTCTTTCTTAAACCAAGTGATAAACGTATTCAAATCTTCTTCCTGATATTTTAGTATAAGCGTTTAATTATACCATAGATATTCTGCAACTGTCATATACATTCCTCCTTCACACGAAAAAAAACAAATATTTCTCAGTTTTGTTACTGCTCACGGCGAAGAGAATCTGTCTATAATGAGGAAGCGCTGCGGTGACAAAGCTACTCGGCAGATTGTCGAGCCGTACGTCTCAGAAGGCACACGCTCTCCGCATGCTTTGTCATCGGGAAGTTATCATACGCCTTGATTATAACCGGCTCATATCCGTAAGCTGCGAATCTCTCGAGATTCATGCTCATTGTCTTTGGATTGCATGAGATATAGAGAATCTCAGGAATATCATAAGAAGCCAGCATGTCCACCACCTTGTCGTGCATTCCCATTCTTGGCGGATCCACAACAATCATGTCAGGCTTCTCAGGAAGCTCGGACAGCTTAGCCTTAACATCGCCGCAGATGAACTCGCAGTTTGTAATACCATTGAGCTCAGC
>JAZUII010000035.1:0-22993 GCA_045642105.1 Anaerovoracaceae bacterium
AAGAAGGTTGTAAAGAAAAAAAATACAGCTCCTGTTAACCAGAAGGTAAATAATAGTAATAATAAGAAGAATAATAATAAGGACGACTGTTGCTTAACGCGGCAGTCGTCTTTGTATTAAAAAGGGCTTGTCGCTGGAGACAAGCCCTTTTGCGATTTGCATCATTTGATGTGTAATTGAATCCAATATGAATGAACTGATTTTCTGAATAAATAATTAAAAATATATGTACAAAATGTTGATAATTGTATATATTCTATCGTAATATGTACACATAATGTTTTGAATATTCTGTTAATGTAGGTTCAATATTTAAAAGGAGGAAAGAACGAAAGCCAAAACAGGGGAAATCCTGTGACGGAAAGCTAAAGGGCCTTATCCTGATTCAAGGTATGGCAGCCAGTTGCCCATAGAGTAAACTACGGAAGTTTATCAGGGAAAATGAAAAGTACTATCAGAAAAATATTTGCAATAACAATGGCAATCAGCGTTGTAATGATGTACAGCGTAACTGCTTTTGCTGCAGACAATGGATCCCAGTATGAACCGAACACTTTCTACACTGTTGGAGAATCTCAGTTAGTAGGTCTTCCTGCTGTTGAAGGTTATTACTGGACTAAGGAAAAGATTTCAGACGCAAAGTATGACACTACCGCAGATCCTATTTGCGGAATAGAAGAGCATACACATAGTCAGTATGCTGGAGATTGTTACACTCAGAAAAAATGTGACTTAGAAGAACATACACACAGTCAGTATGCAGGGGAGTGTTATACACAGAAGAAATGTGATATAGAAGAGCACACACACAGTGATAGCTGTAAGGAAAAAAATCTTGTATGCAAAAGAGAAGAACACAAGCATGTTTGGAGATCAATCTTGGCTGGTGGTTGTGGTCTTGTAGTACCTCTTTGTGGAAAGACTGAACATACACATGGCCCAAACTGCTATGAAGAAAAAATAATCTGTAATATTCCTGAGCATGTTCATTCAAGTGCAACACCAAATGACTGCCAGGGATGGGAATTAACATGTACAACATCAGAACATACTCATTCCGATGCGACTGCTAATGATTGCATGGGATGGGAATTAACATGTACAACACCAGAGCATTCGCATGTAGATACTTGCTATCCTTTAAAAGAAGCTCAGTACAAGGTTATGCTTCTTAAGAGCGGTTCAAGTGAAGCTGACAATGGTAATGAATGGGTAACTGTTAGGGTTAAGGTTGCTTGTGCAGATGGAAAGACAAATGCTGCCGGCATCAAAGTTAACTTAGTTGCTAATGACTATACTGAAGGCAATGCTTCAACACCTGTTCTTGACAATACAGCTTATACAAACGAATCAGGCATTGCGACATTCAAGTTTTCAAGCACATATGATAAAGTTACAGTAACTGTAAATGGCAAGACTATCGTATCTCAAGATAGAATCGGCTGGACCGTTGCAAGATGGAATGTACAGTATAACTCAACTCTTGATGAACACATCTGGAGAGTAGATAAAAACACTGCAACCTGCACAGAAAACGGTGAGGAAATATCAGTATGTAAAGCTTGCGGAGCAACTAAGAGTGAATTTGCAGGAAAATTAGGACATGATTATATTATTGCTGAACAGCCAGAATCAGTTACATGCACAAAAGATGGTAAGACTGCATTAGAAAGATGCACTAGATGCCAGGATGAAAAGGGCGGAGAAGTAGTTAAAGCACTAGGTCATTCTTATTCAAAGGTATCTGATGAAGTTGAGCCAACTTGTACAGAGGATGGTAAGACTGCATTAGAAAGATGCAGAAGATGCCAGGACGAAAAGGGCGGAGAAGTACTTGAAGCATTAGGACATTCCTGGAGTGAATGGGAAAAGGTTGAAATGGAACCTGAAGGAGACAATGTGTCAAAGACAACAAAGCCGCTTATGATGGCAGGGAACCTTCTTCCAATGGCACTTCAGACTGTATACTACGTGCGTGATTGTGACAGATGTGGAGCAGTAGAATTCTATGAGGATACAGAAGGAACAATAGATCCAATCGTAACTCCACCTGATGAAGATGAACCTTCAGACGATGATATCATTGGCGATGCATCAGATAACGGTGATGATTCAGCTGATGCAGATGCAAATGGCGGATCAGACATGGCTGATGATAATGTTGTTAATACCGGCGATTCAAGTGAAATGATTCCATGGGCAGTAGGACTTGTTTCTGCAATTCTTGCTGTATTTGGAGTATTTACTCTCAGAAGAAGAGAAAACGAATAGTTTAGAAATGATTCAATACGAGTTATTTAAAAAGGGGTTATCTTAAGTGATAACCCCTTTTTGTGTCTATAAGTATTTGATCAGTATCAGCTGTAATCAGCTGTAATTTAAGAATTTTTAATTCAAAAAAACATCTACAAATGGTATCATAAAAGGTACGAATTAATATTTCTCTAATTAAACCGTAATATGGAGGAAGAACATGAAGATTACCGGTAAATGGGGTACATGCGGCTGGGAACTCTACGCCTGGGGCCATCTTGCAATTGAAGGTGGTATTGCATCAAGTATCTCGGATGCAAGCGAAGTTCCATGGCATGAATACAGAGAGAATATTACAACGGTTTCAATTGAGGAACCTGTCACATTTATAAATGGAGCGGCAATTAATCATCTGTTTGAGGGTTGCGTTAACCTCAAAAGAGCAGATCTTAGCAAGCTTAACACAAGCGGAGTAGTAAGCATGAATTCGGTTTTTGAGAACTGTGAACTGCTTAGGGATATTGATATGTCAGAATTTGATACATCAAAGACTGTTACAATGCGTTCAATGTTCAAAAACTGCAGTTCTATTGAACAGCTTGATCTGTCCGGGTTTGATACATCTAAAGTTCTCGATATGGGCTGGATGTTCGCCGATTGTGAGAGCCTTAGAAGACTTAATACCGAAGGGTTCAATACATCATCTGTTCTGGATATGGAAAGAATGTTCCTGAACTGCGGCCGTCTTGACTCGCTCTCGCTTAATACTTTTGATATGTCAAGCGTTGAGATATGCGACGATATGTTTACAGGAACCGTTCTTGAGGAAGAGATAGCAGCAATCAGAAAGATTGAGGAAGAAGAAGCGAGAAAAGCTAAAGCTGAAGCAGAGCAGGAGAAGCACAGACAGCCTAAGAGAAATTCATTTTTCGCACGATTCACAAAGGCGGCAGAAACTTCAGAGACAGTGAACGTAACAGCTGAGATTAAAGATGAGGAGGCAGAAGAACCTGCTGAAGAGACACCTTTTGTTCCTGAAGTATATGGAGAGGAGCCGGAAGAGATGATTGAAATTGACGAGATAAAAGAAGAAACAGAAGAAATCGCAGAAGAGCCGGTTGTAGAGGAAACTGAAGCTGCTGCCTCAGATGAAGAGGAAACTGTGGAAGCTGAAGAATCTGCAGAATCTGCAGAACCCGTAGAATCCGTAGAGTCTGCCGGTTCATCTGCTGACATGGATGGAACCGGCCTTCTTGCAAAGAATTCTGACGGACACGCTATTTATGCCGGCGCACCTTTCTTCATCAGTCCGGTTGAGCAGATTCCGCCAATTACATATGGGGAGAGACTTCGCCTCAGACCGCCTCAGGTTGACAGAAACAACGGCGATGCAGTAGTGCTTTCTGTAGAGATTAGTCCGAATGGAGTGGAGCAGTGGGTTGCATTCAATCCGAATATGATTCTTCCTGCAACAGGAAACGGCTGCTATGTAAGATATAGAGCCAGCAACTCATTCGGTTCATGCGTATCTGATCCGGTAAGAATAATAATCAGAAAAGCAGATTTTGATATAAGCGAGGTGAGATGGAAGGGGCTTGAGCTTACTACTTATGATGGTAAGGCTAAAAGTGTTGAACTTGTAGGACTTCCAGAAGGTCTGACAGCAGTATATTACGGAAATACTGCGACAGATGCCGGCGAATATCTTGCTTCCGCAAGATGGGAGTATGATGAGAGAAATTACAACTGTCCACCGGCAGCACCTGATTTCGTGTGGAGAATAACAAAGGCTGACTATCATATGCCTAATGTCAGATGGTCATATGATGGTGCTTTTGAGTACGATGGAACACGTAAATTTGTTGCCCTTGAAGGTCTCATTCCACGCATTACACCGATATACAAGAATAATGCAGCAACAGAATGCGGCGTATATTATGCAACGGTTGAACTCGACTACGACCATGTAAACTACAATCCGCCTGCACAGATAATGCCTGTAAAGTGGGAGATTAAGAAGACAGCATGTGACATGTCTTCTCTCAGATGGAAACAGTCGGAATTCGTATATGACGGAACGGCAAAAACCATTGAGCTCGACGGAATTCCTGAAGGTGTTACAGTTCATTACAGCGGAAACACAGCGACTGACTGCGGTACATATACAGCCAGTGCAAGCTTTGAAGTGGAAGATGTATTGAACTTCAACAAGCCGGAGCCTGTAAGCACAAGCTGGACAATCAGCAAGGCTGTTATCAATACAGCTGATTTCGTGTGGGACAATGATGAAATTGCAATATATGACGGAACAGTCAAGACAATTGCACTTAAGAATCTGTCCAGGGATGTAAATGTAAGATATTACGGCAATTCTGCAATTGAAGCAGGAGATTATATTGCAAAAGCAGAGCTCAGCATTGCGGATGAGGTTAACTATGAGTTCAATGGTGAATCTCTGATTGAACAGCAGTGGAGAATTGATAAGGCTGACTATGATATGAGTGATGTGTGCTGGAACTATAAGGGCGCGTTTACTTATGACGGCAGTGTCAAGAAGGTTGAGCTGCTCAATCTGCCTGCAGGTGTAAGAGCTGAATATACAGCCAATACTTCAAGTGATGCAGGCATATACAATGCGGAGGCAGCACTTGTATTTGACGAGATAAATTACAATAGACCTTCAATTGCTCCTTGCAGATGGGAGATTGAGAAAGCCGATATTGATGTCAGCGGAGTATACTGGCAGGCACAGACTGACAGTACATATGACGGTTCGGTTAAAAGCGTTGCACTGGCAGGGCTTCCAGAACTTCTGAGAGTCGAATATGAGGGTAACACTTCACATCTTCCGGGCGAATTCATTGCAAAGGCTAATCTGAGCGTAACTGATCCGCTTAACTACAATGTTCCTGAGATTAATAACTGCAAGTGGAGCGTTAAGAAAGCATTTTTCTCGATGGAAAAGATTGCCTGGGATTACAGTGGTGAATTCACTTACGACGGAAGTATCAAGGCTGTCAGACTTCTCAATGTTCCTGAAGGATTCAGAGTTGAGTATTCAGATAACGAGCAGTCACAGTCAGGAACATATACAGCATCAGCACGTCTTATCCACGACGAGGACTGTTACATCATTCCTGAATGTCCAAAGTGCACATGGACTATCAGGAAGGCAGACTATGACCTCAGCAATGTGAGATGGAGCTACAGGGATTCTGTAGTATATGACGGAAGCGTCAAAGAGGTAGTCCTTGAGAACCTTCCGGAAGGTATCATTCCTACATACATAGGAAATACAGGTACAGAAGTAGGAAGATATGCAGCAAAGGTTCTGCTCGACGTTAAAGATTCATATAACTACAATGTTCCCGGTTTTGCAGGAATCAGCTGGTCAATAGAGAAAGCAAATTATGACCTCAGCGAGGTACACTGGGTTGCACCTGAGGGGCTTGACTATGATGGAGAAGTTAAGACCATAGAACTGGAAGGTCTTCCATCAAGCATAACTGCAGAGTATTCAGGCAATAAGGGAGTGAAGGTAGGAAACTACTGTGCATCTGTAAAGCTCAGCTACGATACTCGCAATTACTACAGACCGGTTATCGATGATTATGAATGGTCAATAGAGCCGGGTGAGTATGATTTCGAAGATGTAAGATGGGATTATGTTCAGCCGTTCAAATATGACGGAGAGGTCAAGACCGTAGAGCTGACAGGATACAGCTACGACGTATCGGTAAGATACTCAATGAACAAAGCTGTAGACGCTGGTCTTTACGAAGCAACCGCTTATTTTACACTCGAAGATACAGTTAACTATAAGCAGCCTGAGCCAATGAAGCTCAGCTGGGAGATTGAGAAGGCAAGCTTCGATATGGGTAATGTCAGATGGTCATACGATGAGCCTTTCACATATAGCGGAAGTGCGAATACGGTAAAACTGTATAATCTGCCTGAAGGTGTATGGGCGGACTATGAACAGAATGTCGCAGCAGATAGCGGTTCGTACGAAGCAAAAGCTATTTTTGGCGTTAACAATCATCAGAACTACGTAATCCCTGAGAGCAGAACTCTCCAGTGGAACATCAGAAAAGCAGAGCTCGATATGAGCAGTGTTCACTGGGATTATAGAAATGACAAGGTATATACCGGAAACGAGCACAAGGTTGAACTTGTAGGACTTCCAAGAGGAATCAGACCTGTATATTCAGGAAACACAGCAACAGAGGCAGGCGATTATACTGCATCAGTAAAATTTGTACTCGATGATGACTGGAATTTCGTGATGCCTAAGATAGACGATCTTAAGTGGACGATTGAGAAGGCAGACTTCGATATGAGCGGAGTTCACTGGAACTACAATGAGGCTTTCACTTATGACGGCAAGGCAAAGACTGTAGAACTTGCAAATCTTCCTGCAGGTCTGAGCGCAGAATACTTCGGCAATACTGCTGAATCTGCAGGCACATATGAAGCAAGAGTCAGACTCACAGCAGAAGATACAGCCAACTTCAATTCACCTGTTTTCAACAGCTGCAGCTGGAGAATTCTCAAGGCGGATTATGACATGTCCAAGGCTGCCTGGGATTACAGAAAGGGAAGCTTCATTTATGACGGAAGCGACAAGTCTGTTGAACTTATCAATCTGCCAAAGGGTGTTACTGTTTCATATGTAGGAAACACAGAATCAAAGGCCGGAGACTATCTGGCTGAGGCATATTTCACAGTAGATGATCCAAGGAATTTCAACGTTCCTTATGTTGAGAAGTGCAGATGGGGCATCGCAAAACAGAAGTACGATATGAGTGCTGTAGAGTGGGATTACTCAGATGCTAAGACATACAACGGAAGAGCTCATTCTGTAGAACTTGTTAATCTGCCGGAGGGTGTTAGTGCTTCGTATTATAACAATGTGGCAACAGCTGCAGGAAACTATATTGCAGCAGCAAAGCTTCTTGTTGATGTGGATAACTATGAGATTCCAACAGTTCCTGACTGCAGATGGACTGTAGGAAAAGCTGATCCGAATGTATCAAGCATAAGCTGGAACTACAGAGACAGCTTTACATATGACGGCTCCCAGAAGTCTGTTGAGCTTGCAGGTGTGCCACAGGGAATGAGCGTAACTTATTCCGGTAACAAGGCTGTAGGAGCAGGTACTTACACTGCTGAAGCTTTCATCACAATGGACGATTCAGCAAACTTTAACACACCGGTTATAGAGCCTGTAACATGGACAATCGACAAAGCTGACTACGACATGAGCCGAGTAAGCTGGAGCAGCAATAATACTTTTACCTACGATGCATCGAAGAAGAAAGTAGAGCTCACAGGCCTTCCTGAGGGCGTAAAACCATCTTACAAGTCCAACTCTGCATCTGAAGCGGGTTCTTATGTTGCTGAGGCTAGCCTTAACTATGACGAAAAGAATTACAATGCTCCATCTGTTGAATCATATTCATGGATGATTCTTAAGGCTGACTATGACATGAGTGCAGTCTGCTGGAATTACAGTGAGAGTTACATATATGACGGTAGCGAGAAGAGGATAGAGCTCATCGGTCTTCCTGCAGGTATAAAACCAGTATATGAGAATGCTTCAGCTGTAAATGCCGGTTCATATACAGCCTCTGTTGAGTTTGAATTCGATGAGAAGAACTATAACAGACCTTCATTTGAAAAATGCACATGGGTAATCGACAAGGCTGATGTTGATCTCAGCAAGATCAGATGGAATTACTCAGCACCGTTCACTTACAATGGTGAAGAGCATTCAATTGCACTTATGAATGTTGAGAAGAGATTTGCTCTGCTTAACAGATTGATTAATAACTCAGAAGATGATGAGCCAAAGATTTTCGGCCTTCCTGAGAATATGGACGTGCATTATGATGGCAACACAGCTGTAAATGCAGGAGTATATACTGCGACAGTTCTGGTTACACCTCAGAATCTTGACAATTACAATATTCCTGAACCTGTAATATGCAAGTGGGAAATCAAGAAGGCTGAGCCTGATATGAGCCAAGTTGAATGGGATTATGAGAATGTGTACACTTATGACGGTAAAGAAAAGAAGGTTAATGTTTTCGGACTTCCTGAGGGTGTAAGTGTAGCGTCTTATGAAGGAAATTCAGCTGTAGATGTAGGAACATATATTGCCCGCGTTACATTCAGAGTTGCAGCAGACGGCAATTATAATATGCCTGAAGAAAGAACTCTGAGATGGAAGATAGAAAAGGCAACACTCGATATGAGTGATGTTCGCTGGGATTACACAGCACCATTTGCATATGATGGAAATGCAAAGACTGTAGGTCTGCTCGGACTTCCTGCAGAGGTTTCGGTAACATACATCAATAACAGCAATTCAGAGCCTGGAACATACGTTACTAAAGCTGTTCTTTCGTACGATAAGAGCTGCTACAGAGTAAGCGAAGTAGGCGATTTGAAGTGGAGAATCGAGGAATAAAAAGGTCCTCACAGAGGAATTCAGTCCTCTTACTTGGGATTAGATTTATTAGAATAGCGGAAGGAACTGTCAATTTGTATAAACAATTGACAGTTCCTTTTTTTAATTCATATTAACCGGATTAACCCAGATATTCTTTGATCCTTTCTGTGATATATGATGCGAATTCCAGTGCCTCTTTGCGTGGCGTGCTTGGAAGTGCATACCCAATTGTTCTTGTAACCTTTGGTTCAAGTGTGAGAATGCGTACTCCTTTAGGCGGATTCCAAAGTGTAAGCTGAGTAAGTGCTGTAGCACCAAGTCCCATAGATACGAAATTCATGACTGTATTGTCGTCATCACAGGATATATCGAGGATGTGCTCAGCATCAACAAAGTATTTGTTGAGGTCATTGAGCGTAGGCTTTATGACTGGATACTGAAGCAGCTCGTCGATAGTAATTGATTCCTTGTCTTCAGGACAGATTGACTCAGGAAGCAAAGCATAATATCTGTCTTCAATAAGTTCATGCCATCTGAATCCTTTTATGATATCCACATCTCCGATAACTATGTCAATCTCACCGTTGAGAAGGGCGGTCTGAAGCTCTCGTGTTGTGATAGTAAGCTGTATACCGATCTCAGGGTACTCTTTCTGGAAATCCAGGATTGCAGGTCCGAGAACTGTATTCGATATGCTGGAGAAAGCACCGATTCTAAGCGGAATGCTTTTGCCACTGGCTACACGGGCTGCATTATGCTGCAACCTGACCAGGCTCTCGTAGCATTCGATAATATGTGGATAAATCTGTTCACCTGCTTCTGTGAGTTTGACGCCGTTGTGGCTGCGTTTTAGTATGCGAAAACCGAGTTCTTTCTCCAAACTGTTCATCATCTGTGTTATTGCAGACTGAGTACAGTTGAGTTTTTCAGCTGCTTTGCTGAAACTGCCGGTTTTGACTGTTGTAAGTAAAGTTTCAATTTTGCGGTCATCCATAATTTATCTCCAAACAGGAATAGCGTTATTAGAATATCTAATAACGCTATTATAATACCTTTTATCCTGCTTTGACAAGGGTAAAAATTATTCATTTACTTTATCTTAGAAACATATCTACGCTCCCTTTGCCGTTCTCGCTTTTCCAGTGCGAGAGGGCTCCGTTGATTATAGTCATGCAGGGTTTGACATGTCCTATGTCTGCATTGAAGATGAAAGGGCAGTCGAGGTCCTCTTCGATGAGTTCGATATAGTCTTCAGCTTCAAATTCACCCGGGAACATAATCCTTCCAATTATAACAGCTTTTGTGTGTTCAAGCCATCCTGCATATTTCATACGAAGCAGGAAATTGTGGAAACTTATAGGATTTGCTTCGAACGGGTCAAGATACCAGATGATGCCGTCCTCTGAATAGCGTTCGATGAACTCTGCTGTACCGTCAAAAGGAGTGCCCATTACCATGGAAAGAACGTCACTGCAGCCGCCGATTAATCTGCCGCTGACATCAAGGCGTCCGGAAGGGCAGTTGCCCAGAGTCCAGTACACATCGCCGTTGAGTACAACGTCCTGAACAGAGAAATCTCTGTTGTTGTCATATTTTTCGAAAGATTCCTGGCTGACAATGTCGCCCTCGATTATAGAAAATGCATTCTCCTGGAAACGGTGAAGTGGTCGCCAGTCGAAGCTTCCTGCGTTAAAACCATAGATTGTTGCTATGTCGAATTTTGTTGTGATGTAGTAGAGAATAGAGGTTGGATCGCTGGCTCCGCATACCCATTTCGGATTGGCTGCAATCAGTTCAGTGTTCAGATATGGAAGCACATCAAAACAGAACTCTCCGCCGGCTGCAGAGATAATCATTGATACAGATTCGTCTTCGAGCAGAGAATTAAAAGCATCTGCACGATTGATACCAGAATCCGGTCTGAGTGAATCAACTCTGACTTTACCTTGTTCGGTTACAGCATAGCCGAGCTCGGTAAAAGTACTGAGTGACAGGTCGAAGGAGTCCATTTTGTGGCCTACACCTGCGCTCGGTGCACATACGCCGATTTTTCTGCTTGCTGTATCTGAAGGGAAGTGCGGATATATCATTTGAAACCTCTATATAAAAAATTAGTATAAATTGTTAAAATGCAGAGAATTGTTAATTTTTTATCAAAATCATATTGCCTTACTATTCTTACATTTGGTACAATAACATATGTTAAATAAAAAACTATTCTTGTCAATTAAATTATAGAATCATACAATCAGTTTGACAAGCCATATGAGTTTGGTACTCAGATTATAAGGAGGAATAGATCTGATGAAAGTCTCAAATGTACCTTTCAAGGGCACTAAAGAACAGGAAGAGAGACTTCTTGAGGTGATTGCAAAGCATAAGGGTGAGAAGGGCTCACTTATGCCAATCATGCAGGAAGCTCAGGATATCTACGGATACCTTCCTTATCAAGTGCAGAAAATTATTTCTGATGAAACAGGAATTCCTATTGAGAAGATTTACGGTATAGCTACATTCTATGCACAGTTCTCATTATCGCCTAAGGGCGCATATCAGGTATCAGTATGCTTGGGAACAGCATGCTATGTTAAGGGATCCGGTGAGCTTCTTGAGAAGGTCGAGGAGGTTCTCGGCATTAAAGATGGTGAGTGCACACCCGATGGCGTTTTCTCTATTGAGACATGTCGTTGCGTAGGTGCTTGCGGACTTGCACCTGTTATGATTGTCGGCGGAGATGTATATGGAAAGATTACTGCTGACGACGTACCTGGCATTCTTGCCAAGTACAGATAAGTTTGGAACGTATGGAGGATTGAAATGAAAACACTGCAGGAACTTAAAGATATTAAGGCTTTAAAGCAGGGCCAGGTCGACATACGTTTCGGTGGAAACGCAGAAGCAGAGAAGACCTATGTTCTGTGCTGTGGAGGAACAGGATGCACATCCAGCCACAGTGGTGAACTTATGGATGAGTTCAAAGCTCTTATAAAGAAAGCCGGTAAGGAAGATGAAATCGAAATCATCCAGACCGGATGTCAGGGACTTTGTGCAAAGGGTCCTGTCGTTGTTGTATTCCCTGGAGATGTATTCTATCAGGAAGTTCAGCCTGATATGGCAGAGAGAATCTTCAACGAGCATATTATCGGAGGTAATCCGGTTCAGGAGTTCCTTATGACTGAGGAACTTATGTCAGGAGAGGAGATTCCTTTCGAGAAGTCAAGCTTCCACAATGATCAGCTGAGACTTGCTCTCAGAAACTGCGGAAGAATTGATCCTGAGAATATTGATGAGTATATCGCAAGAGAAGGTTATGAGGCTCTTGCAAAGGCTGTAGGAGAGATGACACCTGACGAAGTAATCCAGACAGTTCTGGACAGCGGACTCAGAGGTCGTGGCGGAGCTGGCTTCCCAACAGGAAAGAAATGGCTTTTCGCTTCAAATGACAGAGGCAAAGTACAGAAGTACGTATGCTGTAATGCTGACGAAGGAGATCCTGGTGCATTCATGGACCGTTCAATTCTTGAGGGAGACCCACACTCAGTACTCGAGGCTATGGCTATCGCAGGTTACGCTATCGGTTCTAATCAGGGTTATATCTACGTAAGAGCTGAGTATCCTATCGCTATCGACAGATTGAGAATTGCCCTCGATCAGGCAAGAGAGTACGGCGTTCTCGGAAAGAATATTTTCGATTCGGGATTTGATTTTGACATCGACTTAAGACTCGGTGCCGGAGCATTCGTATGTGGAGAAGAGACAGCTCTGATGACTTCAATCGAAGGAAACAGAGGTGAGCCACATCCACGTCCACCATTCCCGGCTGTAAAAGGTCTCTTCGAATCACCAACGATTCTTAACAACGTAGAGACATATGCCAACGTACCTCAGATTATTCTGAAGGGTGCTGACTGGTTCGCACAGTACGGCACAGAGACATCAAAGGGTACTAAGGTATTCGCTCTCGGCGGAAAGGTTAACAACACAGGTCTGGTTGAGGTTCCTATGGGAACAACACTCAGACAGGTTATCGAGGAAGTAGGCGGCGGAGTTCCTAACGGCAAGAAGTTCAAGGCTGCACAGACAGGTGGACCTTCAGGTGGATGTATCCCTGCTGATTACTACGATATCAAGATTGACTACGAGACACTTTCAAGCATCGGATGCATGATGGGATCCGGCGGAATGATTGTACTCGATGAAGACAACTGTATGGTTGATATCGCTAAGTTCTTCCTTGGATTCACTGTAAGTGAATCATGTGGAAAGTGCACACCTTGCAGAATCGGAACAAAGAGAATGCTTGAGATTCTTGAGAAGATTACTGAAGGCAAAGGTGAGATGGAAGATCTTAAGAGACTTGAGGAGCTTGCTGAGTACATCAAGGCTAACTCACTCTGTGGACTTGGACAGACCGCACCTAACCCTGTACTTTCAACAATGAAGTTCTTTAAGGACGAGTATATTGCACACATCGTAGATAAGAGATGTCCTGCAGGCGTATGTAAGGAGCTCCTTAACTACGAGATCAACCCTGAGAAGTGTAAGGGATGTACTAAGTGTGCTAGAAATTGCCCAGCTAACGCAATTTCAGGTGAGGTTAGACAGGCTCACGTTATTGATACAACAAAGTGTATCAAGTGCGGTGCTTGTATGGATAATTGCCACTTCGGTGCAATCTTTAAGAAATAGCAGGAGGACAGTAAAATGGCAGACATCAAAGTAACAGTAGACAATATACAAGTAACTGTTCCTGAAGGCTCCACTTTGCTGGAGGCTGCTAAGGTTGCTGGTATTGATATACCAACCCTTTGCTACCTGAAGGACATCAACGAGATCGGTGCGTGCAGAATGTGCGTATGCGAGGTTGAGGGAGCAAGATCGCTTGTAACATCATGTGTATATCCTTGCTTCGACGGAATGGTTGCATATACTAATACACCTAAGCTTGCTGATTATAGAAAGAAGACTCTTCAGCTCATCCTTTCTGACCACAATCAGGATTGCCTTGGTTGTGTAAGAAATGGAGACTGCGAGCTTCAGGCTCTCTGCAAGAGATACGGTGTAGACAAGACAAATGAGTTCAGCGGAGCTATGAATACCTTTGAGAAGGACTGCAGCTCAGCTTCAATCGTAAGAGATAACAACAAGTGTATTCTCTGCAGAAGATGCGTAGGCGCATGTAATAATCTTCAGGGAATCGGCGTTATCGGAGCTAACGAGAGAGGTTTCGATACATTTATCGGAAGCGCTTTCAATCTTCCACTTGCTGAGACAAGCTGCGTTAATTGCGGACAGTGCATCAGCGCCTGCCCTGTAGGAGCTCTCTATGAGCAGGATTCAATTGCTCCTGTAAAAGCTGCTATCGCAGACCCTGAGAAGGTTGTAATCGTACAGCCTGCTCCATCAGTTAGAGTAGGACTCGGCGAGTGCTTTGGAATGCCTCTCGGTTCAGAGGTTGAGGGAAAGATGGCAACTGCTCTTAAGAGACTCGGATTCGATAAGGTTTTCGACACTAATTTTGCAGCTGACCTTACAATCATGGAGGAGGCTAACGAGCTTCTTGACAGAGTGTCAAACGGCGGAGCACTTCCTCTGATTACATCATGCTCACCTGGATGGATTAAGTTCTGTGAGCACTACTATCCAGAGATGATTCCTAATCTTTCATCATGCAAGTCACCTCAGCAGATGTTCGGTGCAATTGCAAAGACATACTATGCTGAAAAGATGGGTATTCCTGTAGAGAAGATCGTATCTGTATCAGTAATGCCATGTACAGCTAAGAAGTTCGAGGTTGGCAGAGAAGATCAGTCAGCAGCAGGAGTCCCTGATGTAGATTATGCTCTGACAACAAGAGAACTCGGAAGAATGATTGAAGAGGCTGGAATGGATTTTGTTAATCTCCCTGACGGTGAATATGACAGTCCGCTCGGAGATTACACAGGCGCTGCAGTAATCTTCGGAGCAACAGGCGGAGTTATGGAGGCTGCTCTCAGAACAGCTGTTGAGACTCTGACTGGCGAAGAGCTTGAAAGCCTTGATTTCACTGATGTTCGTGGAATCGAGGGAATCAAGGAAGCTACATATCCTGTAGCAGGAATCGATGTTAAGGTTGCTGTAGCAAGCGGACTTGCTAACGCAAGAAAGCTTCTCGACATGGTTAAGTCAGGCGAGAAGGAGTACCACTTCATCGAGATTATGGCATGTCCTGGCGGATGTGTTAACGGCGGCGGACAGCCACACGTTCCTTCAAAGATCAGAAACTTCACAGATGTGAGAGCTGAGAGAGCTAAGGGACTGTATGCACTTGACGCTAATGCTCCTCTGAGAAAGTCACATGAGAACCCAACAGTAAAGGCTCTCTATGATGAGTATCTCGGTAAGCCTGGCAGCGAGAAGGCACACCACATTCTCCACACAAAGTATGTAGAGAGAAAGGTTAATGCTGACCACGAGTAATCGTATGAATCAGATACAAGAGCCGGAGCGGAAAAGCTCCGGCTCTTTTTTATCTGAGGATGATGTGATACTATTGCTATAGTCACTTCGGAAGGAGATAAAGATGAACGACAAAGAGAAATGGATTAAAGAAGAATCTGAAAGACAGCGCAAATATCAGTTTGACGGAGCCAATGTCGGCAAACTCGTCAAAGTTCACTATATTGCAAAAACGGAAGACGGCGTAGAATTTGAGAATTCATATAAGCGAAAGAAGCCGATTGAGTTCGTGTGCGGAGTCGGTGATATGATAATGGGATTTGATTACGGCTGCGGCAATCTTAAAGAAGGCGAAAGATCTGAGGTCAGAGTACACTACCAGATGGCTTACGGCCCAAGAACGGACAAAGCTATTCTGACCGAGGATATAGCTTCAATTCCGGGTGCGGAGGATATAAAGATTGGAGATAAACTTCTCATGGCAAATGAGGAGGGCCAGCAGTTCCCCGCAGAAGTAATTGAGAAGACTGAGACAAGCATCACTTTTGATGCCAACCATCCGCTTGCAGGACAGAACCTGATTTTTGAAATAGAAATGCTTTCAATCAAAGATCTCAACCAGGAGAAGACATATGAAGCATAAGAATGCATGGACATATTACAGCGAAGCTGATAACACTGCGCTTGAAGCACTCAGCAGGGAATATATAGATTTCCTGAGCCGCGGTAAAACTGAGCGTGAGTGCACCTCGCTTATTATTGAAGCTGCTGAGAGCGCGGGTTACCGCAACATCGAGGAGCTCATAGCAGAGGGTACGGTGCTTAGTGCAGGCGATAAAGTGTATGCTGTAAATATGTACAAATCGCTGGTGCTCTTTAATATAGGCAATGATATCTGTAGTTGCGGAATAAATATTATCGGTTCCCATATCGATTCGCCGAGACTTGATGTGAAACAGAATCCGCTCTATGAATCTGAGGGCTATGCGTATCTTGATACGCATTATTATGGCGGCATTAAGAAATATCAGTGGGTTACAATGCCTATGGCAATTCACGGTGTTGTATGCAGAGCTGACGGAAGCACTGTGCAGATTGCAGTTGGAGAGAATCCTGATGATCCGATTTTCTTCGTAAGCGATCTGCTTAAACATCTTTCTGCTGAGCAGCTTGCAAAACCTGCGTCAAAGGTAATAGAAGGTGAAAAGCTGGATGTTACTGTCGGCAGCATGCCTCTTGGGGATGAAGAGAAGGATGCGGTAAAAGCAAATGTTCTCAAGCTGCTCGAGAAATCTTACGGCATTGCGGAAGACGATTTCTGGTCTGCGGAGCTCGAAGTTGTTCCTGCTGGAAGGGCAAGAGAAGCAGGCTTCGACAGAAGTATGATTTTTGCATACGGACAGGATGACAGAAGCTGTGCCTTCGCTTCGCTTAAAGCTTTGCTTGAAACAGAGAAGCCAGAGACAACAAGCTGCCTGATTTTTGCAGATAAAGAGGAAATCGGAAGCGTAGGAGCAACTGGAATGCATTCGCATTTCTTTGAAGACACAGTAAGAGAGCTGCTTGCTTTGATGGGGCTTGACAGTGAGCTTAATGTAACAAGAGTTCTCAGAAGAAGCAGAATGCTGAGTGCTGATGTAAATGCTGCGCTTGATCCGATTTATTCGGGCGCATTCGAGAAAGACAATGCATCGAAGCTTGGACGCGGACTTGTTATCTGCAAGTTCAAAGGCAGAGGTGGAAAGGGCGGAAGCAACGATGCCAATGCTGAATACCTCGGAAGACTGAGGACGGTTTTTGACAGAAATAATGTTGTTCACCAGCATACTGAAGGCGGCAGAGTTGATGCCGGAGGAGGCGGTACAATCGCATATATTCTTGCGAATTATGGAATGGAAGTTGTAGATGCATGCATTCCGATTCTCAATATGCACGCTCCTTGGGAAGCAATCAGCAAGGCTGATCTTTATGAAGCCTTCAAGGGCTACAAAGCATTCCTCAGAGAGGCATAAATACGCTTAGAAACAAGGGACCTGCAGCTGCAGGTCCTTTTATCTGTCCTTGCTCATAAGAGTGAGATACAGTATAATTATTAAGTTATAAGGAGGTGTAAAATGTTACACGAAAACGCATGGACTTATTATAATAACGAAGATCTTAAGGCGCTTGAGAAGCTCAGCGCTGACTATATTGATTTCCTCAGTGAGGGAAAGACTGAGAGAGAATGTACAGAACTGCTCGTAGCTATGGCAGAGGCGGCTGGTTACAAGAATCTTGATGATATAATCGCGAATGGAGAGACTCTCGCACAGGGAGACAAGGTGTATGCAGTTAACATGCACAAGGCTGTCATGATGCTCAATATCGGAGAGAATATTGTTAAGGACGGAATGAACATTCTCGGTGCTCACATCGATTCACCCAGAATGGATATCAAGCAGAATCCGCTTTATGAGTCTGATGAGCTTGCTTATCTGAACACTCACTACTACGGCGGTATCAAGAAGTATCAGTGGGTCACACTTCCTCTTGCTATCCACGGTGTTGTGTGCAAAGCGGACGGAACTACAGTTAAGATTGCAATCGGAGAGAAGGACGATGAGCCTGTTTTCTTCGTAAGTGACCTGCTTATTCACCTCGCTGATGAGCAGATGAAAAAGCTTGCAGCAAAGGTTGTTGAGGGCGAGGACCTCGATATTCTTATCGGAAGCAAGCCTCTTGCAGGAGAAGAGAAGGATGCGGTAAAAGCAAATATACTCAAGCTCCTCAAGGATTACTACGATATCGAAGAAGATGATTTCTGGTCGGCAGAGCTCGAAGTTGTTCCTGCCGGAAGAGCAAGAGAAGCCGGTTTTGACAGAAGCATGATTCTCTCATACGGTCACGATGACAGATGCTGCGCATATCCATCGGCTCTGGCTATGATTGATGTAGAGAATCCAAAGACAACAAGCTGCGGACTTTTTGTCGATAAAGAAGAGATTGGAAGCGTTGGCGCTACAGGTATGGAGTCACACTTCTTTGAGGATACAATGAGAGAGATTCTCGACAGAATGGGAATCTACACAGAACTCAACCTCACAAGAGTTCTCAGAAACAGCAGAATGCTTTCATCTGATGTAAATGCTGCTCTGGATCCACTATATGCAAATGCATTTGACAAGGCTAATGCTTCAAGATTCGGACATGGTCTTGTATTCTGCAAGTTCACAGGTTCACGCGGAAAGTCAGGATCAAATGATGCAAATGCTGAGTATCTTGCAAGTCTCAGGGCTATGATGGACAAGCATAATGTTGTATATCAGTCAGCTGAGCTTGGAAAGGTAGACATCGGAGGCGGCGGTACAATCGCATACATCCTGTCACTGTATGGAATGCAGGTTGTTGACAGCGGAATTGCTGTTCTCAGCATGCATGCTCCATGGGAAGCAATCAGCAAGAGCGACCTCTATGAGGCTTATAAGGGTTATAAGGCATTTCTTATTGAAGGATAATATATGAAGACAGCTTTTACGACATTTTTAATTGCAATGGTGCCGGTAATAGAGCTGAGAGGGGCTATCCCGTTCGGGGTCCTGCAGGGACTTGAGGTATGGGAAGCCTTTGCCTTGTCTGTATTTGGAAATCTTCTTCCTGTCCCATTTCTGATAATCTTTACACGTAAGGTTTTCGAATGGCTCAGGACCAAAAGCGATATGCTTAACCGCTTTGTTCTGAGGCTTGAGAGTAAGGCTGAAGAGAAGAAGGACATAGTGCAGAAATTTGAATTTTTCGGTCTGGTGCTTCTTGTTGCGATACCACTTCCGGGAACGGGAGCATGGACCGGTGCACTTGTTGCTGCAATGATGGATATGAGACTGAAGAGGGCGATGCCGGCAATAGCTGCAGGCGTCGTTATTGCAGGAATAATAGTATCTGTTCTTACTTTTGGTGCAGGTGCACTGATATAGGGAGGAATAATGGAATTTGTCGGAAATGTAAATAGAGAAGAATATGAGGCGTTTGTAAGCAGTCATCCAAGCAAATCGCACTTTCTGCAGTCGTATGCCTGGGGAGAATTCCAGATAGCAGACGGAGCATCAGCTGTATATTATGTCGGTATGAGAGATGACAATGGCAAGCTCTGCGCAGCAGCTCTTCTCATTGAAAAGAAACCTTCAGGCTTCAAGCCTTATCTTTACAGTCCTAGAGGATATGTTATTGACTTCATGGACAAGGAGCTTGTAAAAGCGTTTACTGAAGAAGTAAAAGCGTTCGCAAAGTCTGTCGGTGCTATGTTCGTTACAATCGATCCTGATGTTGAGCGCTGGGAGATTGATGATAAAGGCAGACCTGTTGAAGGCGGCTTTGATAACAACTGGCTTATTGACTATCTGAAAAGCCTCGGATATCAGCATGCCGGATACAACATGCGCTTTGAAGGAAGACAGCCAAGATTCACATTCAGAATAGACCTGAAACGCGAAATAAAGGCCATAGAGAAGTCTTTTACCGGTAATGTGATGAAGAATGTGAAGAAGTCGAATAATTACGCTTCTGAGGTAATTATCGGCGATGCTGACGATATAAAGATTCTGCACAGGATGCTGGAGCTGACGGGGGAGAGAGATAATTTTACCGATTTTCCGCTCGACTACTACAAGACACAGTACGATATTCTGAGCAAATATGACATGGCAACTCTCTTCATCGGATATACTTATCCCGCAGAGACAGTCAAGAAGCTTGAGGCTTCACTCGACGATCTCCTGGCTCAGAGAGAGAAGATTAAGAAGCCGGGTCCTCTCAAAGAGAATATGGAGAGGGAGCCTAAGATCAGAAGAGAGATTGAACTCTTCAAGAAGTATGCGGAGAAGTATCCTGACGGTGTGGCACTCAGCGCACACTTCGTTATCCATTATGGTGACAAAGCGTGGGCAGTACATGCCGGAAGCACTCTAGAGATGAGTGAGACCTTCCTCAACAACAGAATATATCATGACAAAATTATCGCCATGAAAGAAAGAGGTGCAAAGATTCTTGACCAGTTCGGCACAGTAGGCGACTGGGAGAACAGTGATCTCAAGTCTCTTCACGAGTTCAAGAAACAGTTCGGCGGCAGATATGTTGAGTTCATCGGAGAATTCAACCTTATCACAGACAAGAAAGCCTACATGATGTACAAGACAATTAGACCGGCTTACCGCAAACTGCTTAAAGTAGTAAGAAAAATAAAGAAATAATATTAATTAACATAAGTCAGCGGCAGCCGCTAATCATACTGCAACAGCGGTTTTATGTGTAAGCAGTGCAAGCACTGCTTCAAACATAAGGGTAAGCACATCTTGCTTGAACATCCTGCTTTTCGCTGCTGGATGTATATGTTAGTTACAAGTGATTTGGCTGCGGCAACATAAGATAGCTGTTTTTCATGAGATTTATGACCGATTATTACATGTAGATACGGGCAGATAAGAACAAAATTATGTGTAATCTTAGAAGTAAACGCAGTCCACACAAAATCTTATGTATCGTGAGGCTCAGGATACATACATGTATATCAAAGAGCGTGCAATTGTATTAATCAGGGTATTGCGGCAGCAATGCTATAACATATAACTAATAAGAAAAGAACTTCACCAAATGAGGTGAAGTTCTTGTACTATATGTGCTTATTCTGTTGTATGAGCCAGAACTGTTACTGTTTATATCTGCTCTATTTCTTACCGAGTTCTCTGGCTTTCTGTGTTGCTCTCTTGATTGTCTCGATTACTGCACCTCTGAATCCGTGCTCTTCGAGAGTCTTAACACCTACGATTGTGTTGCCTCCAGGTGAACATACTCTATCCTTGAGAACACCCGGGTGATCTCCTGTCTCAAGAACCATCTTTGCTGCTCCGTATACTGTCTGTGCAGCCATTCTCTGAGCTGTAGCTCTTGGAAGTCCTTCGAGGACACCGCCGTCTGCAAGTGCTTCGATGAACATATATACATAAGCAGGACCTGCACCTGAAAGACCGGTTGCTGTATTGATGAGTTCCTCGCTCATCCACTCGAATACTCCAAGTGTACCGAAGAGCTTCTCTGCAAAAGCCTTCTCCTCATCATTGAGGGTTGTATCAGAGCAGAGTGCAAATGCGCCTGCATTAACGAGGGCAGGTGTATTAGGCATTGTTCTGAGCAGTCTGAAATCTCCATCTATATATTCTCTGATCGTTGCGAGTGACACACCAGCCATAATTGAGATTACAGCTTTGCCGTCAACAGACTTGCCGAGCTCTGCAAGTGCAGCCTTTGCATACTGTGGCTTAACAGCGAGAATTACAATATCTGATGCTTTTCCCAGTTCTTCGTTATTGTCGCAGATATTACATCCAAGTGCAGCATATTTGTCTTTAATTGCTTGTGAGAAATCTGATACATATACATCTGATGCAGTCATGATTCCGGCTTCAAGAGCTCCGCTGAGAATTGCGCCTCCCATTGCGCCTGCACCAAGAAAACCAATCTTCATATTGTCCTCCTTAATGAACATAAAAAATAAAAAGGTGTCAATGATGACACCCGTATTATATTGCTAATTAAAATATCTGAAAACGCCCTTGACCTTGCCAATGATAGTGCAGTTATCAACAATTATCGGATCCATATAGTCATTCTCAGGCTGAAGTCTGATGTGGCCGTCTTCTTTGTAGAATCTCTTTACTGTAGCTTCACTCTCATACTCGCCATTAATCATTGCTACAACAATCTCTCCGTTATATGCATGGCTGTCTTCCTGGACAATGAGGTAGTCACCGTCGTTGATGCCGATATTGACCATACTGTCACCGTGTACAGTGAGAATGAAGTTGTTGCCGCTTCCTATGAATCTTGCCGGCATAGGCATAGTATCTTCTACGTTAGCTTCGGAAAGGATAGGGGTTCCTGCAGCAACTCTTCCGATAACCGGAAGCATTACTGTGTTAATATCCTCAAAAGTTTCTGCAGAAGCCTTCTGAGGCTTCGACGCGATATCAACTGGGAGTACTGTACGAGGCTTGCTTGGATCTTTGCGAACAAGTCCTGCAATCTCAAGCACCTTGATATCGTTGTGAACTGTAGAAGTTGACTTGATATCGAGTGCTGTGCAGATTTCCCTTACAGTAGGGGAGTATCCCTTCTCGACGATTGTTTTTTTCATGAAGTCGAGGATGTCCTGCTGACGTTTCTCGCTCTTTTTCATAAATATCTCCTTAGAATGTGGCTGTTACATATGCGGTTAGTATTCAAGTTCAACAACATCGTTGATGTTGAGCTCATGTCCGTACTCATTCCAGTCATCATAGATTCTGCCGGTCTGTCTTACGATGATATCGCCGACAACATCATCAACCTTTGCAAATGGCAGAGTTTTGTGATATGTAATCTTGCTTCCGTTTCTCTCAAAAACAAAACCTGTTCTGAAGCGTTCTTTCTCAAGATCATACTTGTAATCTGCAATCTCGCTTATGAGCTTGAAGAGTGGATCATCTTCAGTGTCAAAGACATTATCCAGTGTCAGGTTAGAGTAATTGGCTCTGAGCTGAACTTCGTGTCCGGCAAATCTGTCGAGAAAAGCTACAAGCTTATCTCTGGTCTCCGGCTCATTAGCATCCTCAAATACAACACAGTTGATTCTATGTCTGAACTTAAGCAGATCAAATACTGCATCATCGCACTCTTTAACATAGTGCTTAAGGTGTCTTGAGACATTGAGACAGCTGATTCTGTCTGCATATCCTGCCTTTACGACATTGCTCAATGCCTTCTTGTAATCTTCCTCGCCTATCTCTAAAGTAAAAATATCAGCGTTGCTGTTCTCTGCCATAATTATTGCCGAATAAGTCG
>JAZUII010000036.1:0-20722 GCA_045642105.1 Anaerovoracaceae bacterium
GATGTTAAAAACGCCGACAATCGGCGAGATTGAGATGCCTAGGAAGTGGTTCGCGATGAGGGCTATGCCTGTTGTACCGCCAGTGATGAGACCTGACGGAACGATGAAAAAGCACACTCCGACCGCGTAGATGGCCATTCCTGCGATGACCGTGAGGATATTCCTGATTGTTTCAGATACTGTATTCATATAATCTCCTTTCCCGAAAGCATATAAACAAAAAACCACGCCGGACAGGGATTTTCCCTATCAAACGTGGATCGAAGCGAATTGCTTAATACAAATTACCATATTCTTAAGACCGAGGGTGATTGTAACATACATACGGATGCGGTGCAAGAACAGTATATAGAATATGTATAAAGTGTTGACATGTGAGTTAGCGCGTGCTAACATATTGGCGAGTTAGCAGAGACTAACTAATTTTTACGGAAGGATGGTTAGCTAATGCTAACTCGGAGGATGAACAATTATGAATTTTATGAGAGGCTTTATGACACTTAAGGATGCAGTGGCAGGCCAGACTTACATGGTCAAAGAGATTGCAACAGAAGATGAGGAGATGAGATCATTCCTTTTCAGACTCGGCTGCTATGAGGGAGAGCCTATTACGCTTATTTCTTCAAAGAGAAGGGGCTGTGTTGTGGCTATTAAGGACGGAAGATACAATCTCGACAATTATCTTGCTGATGCAATAGTTGTATAGCGTAAATGTGTGTCTGCAGGGGAAGTGCCCCTGCAGAAAGGAAAAGTCATTTTTTATACTCTTCTGGTTAGCGCATGCTAACTAAACGCAAGCGGACGCTAATCGGACTGAGGATATTGAGTTATAGGAGGTTAAATTTATGAGAATTGCTTTTGCCGGAAACCCAAACAGCGGTAAAACCACTATGTACAACGCGCTGACCGGAAGAAATGAGAAGGTCGGAAACTGGGCTGGAGTAACAGTCGGCACAAAGGAGAGCCCATTCAAGGATGAGTTCGGTAAAGGACACATCGCAATTGACCTGCCGGGCGCGTACTCAATGTCACCTTTTACACCGGAAGAGGGAATAACCAGTTCATATATCAGAGACGAGCATCCCGATGTAATAATCAATATCGTTGATGCGACAAATCTTAGCAGAAGCCTCTTCTTTACAACGCAGCTGCTTGAACTTGGAATTCCGGTTGTAGTTGCGCTGAATAAGAGCGATATCAACGATAAAGAGCACACCAGGATAGATGCAGATAAGCTTTCAGAGAAGCTGAACTGCCCTGTAATCAAGACAGTTTCAACAGACGTTAAGGATAAAGGAGTTGCAGAGCTTGCCAGAAAAGCTGTAGAGATTTGCGGCACAGAGCAAAAGGCTCCTTATGTCCAGGCAGATATAGATCTCCATGACAAATCAGCAGTAGATGCAGAAGACCGCAAACGATTCACCTTCGTTAATGGGCTTGTCAATGAGGTAGAAGAAAGAGAAATACTCACCAGCGAGAACAATGTTCAGGATAGAATTGATGATGTGGTAACACATCCTATCGCCGGAATTGCGATCTTCGCGGCAGTAATGTGGGCGGTCTTCTCCATCTCGCAGTCATATCTCGGACCGATGATTGCGGACTGGCTTGTTGGATGGATTGATGCTTTCCAAGGCTGGGTTGCAGGACAACTCGAGAACAGCCCAGCCCTCCTTTCAGCTCTCCTAGCAGATGGAATTGTCGGAGGAGTTGGTGCGGTAATCGGATTCCTGCCACTGGTAATGGTTATGTATTTCCTGATTGCTCTTCTCGAGGATTGTGGATATATGGCGAGAGTTTCAGTCGTTATGGATCCTATCTTCAAGAGAGTAGGTCTTTCGGGAAAATCCGTTATTCCTATCGTTATCGGAACAGGCTGTGGCATCCCTGCGATTATGGCATGCCGAACAATTCGTGATGAAAGAGAGAGAAGAGCGACAGCTATGCTTGCGACCTTTATCCCTTGCGGAGCGAAAATTCCTGTAATCGCACTTTTCGCAGGCGCATTCTTCGCTGGAGCAGGATGGGTCAGCACACTCATGTACTTCGTAGGAATTCTGCTTATTTTCCTCGGGGCTCTTCTGGTAAAAGCCGTTACCGGCCAGAGATTCCGCAAGAGTTTCTTCATCATGGAGCTTCCCAAGTACAAGTGGCCAAGCCTCAAGAGAGCTTTCTGGTCTATGATGGAGAGAGCTAAGGCTTACATCATCAAAGCTGCGACAATCATTCTCATCTGTAACTGCATTGTTCAGATTATGCAGAACTTCAACTGGCACTTCCAGCTTGTTGAGGAGGGCATGGAGGGTACATCAATCCTCGCATCAATTGCTTCTCCTTTCGCCATCCTTATGATCCCTCTCGGCTTCGGAGCATGGCAGTTTGCGGCAGCAGCAATTACCGGTTTTATCGCAAAGGAGAATGTAGTTGGAACACTTGCGGTAGTATTCGCAATAACAAACTTTATCGACACAGAGGAGCTTGCAATGACAGGTGGAGCGGGCACCGTTGCAGCAACAATGGGACTTACTTCTGTAACTGCGCTTGCATACCTGATGTTCAATCTTTACACACCTCCTTGCTTCGCAGCAATCGGTGCTATGAATTCGGAGATGCAGAGCAAGGGCTGGCTCTGGAGTGCTATCGGACTCCAGATGTGCAATGGTTATACAGTAGCCTTTCTCGTATATCAGATAGGCACTCTTCTCACAGAGGGACATCTCGGAACAGCGTTCGTACCGGGCCTCGTGGCAATCATCTGCATGGCAGTGGCAATTGTGCTTATCGCCCGCAAGATCAGAGCTGACTTCGACAAGAAGTACGAACTTCACGCATAAAACTCATCCAGGAAAGGATAGAACTTCCAATGATCAAAACAGTAATAGCAAGTATAATTCTTGTAGCCATACTTTCATTAGTTATATTCTACATCCGCAGAGAGAAGCGCAAGGGCACGGCCTGCATAGGCTGCCCGTGCTCGGGCAACTGCAAGAAATGTGGGGGACGGTCCTGAAACAACAGTCACTACCGCTCAGAAGCACTCGCACTCTTATTGAGTGCGGGTGTTTTTCAATTGCTTTTGTCCTGATTATGTCTATCAGCATTGTGTGAAGATTATCCACCCCTTGAGATTAAACCTCAATAAATGTTACATTTATATAAGCGGAAAAAGGAAGGTGACGAAATGCGCATTCAGGAATCAGGCGAGATGTACCTTGAGACAATTCTCGTGCTTTCAAAGAAACTAGATACAGTAAGATCAATCGACGTGGCCGAAGAGATGGGCTATTCAAAGCCATCAGTTAGCCGTGCGGTTAAGATTCTCAAGAATGACAATCTAATCGAAGTCGATTCTCTGGGCGCAATCACACTTACTGAGAGAGGTCTGGCGGTTGCGAACTCGATTCTCGAAAGACACCATGTGCTTACAGAGTGTCTGAAGAAGATCGGCGTGAGCCCAGAGACAGCAGAAGAAGACGCCTGCAGAGTAGAGCATTATATCAGCGACGAGACTTTTGCGGCTCTGAAGAAGGCTCTTGAGATTCACAAATAGAATTATGCTGACGGTCCGGCAGGGCCGTCCTTGTATATAGACAGGAGAATTATGGAAGAGAATCGTATAGAAGAGAAAGAAAAATATATACTTGTTGCAGTTTCGACACGAGACGAGAACGCAGCTTGGGAGTCACTCGAGGAGCTTGAGGAACTTCTTCGCACAGCAGGAGCCGAGGCGTCGAGTATGGTTGTGCAGAATCTTGAGCACCCAGAGAGAGCGACTTATGTAGGAAGCGGCAAGGTACTTGAGCTAAAAGAAATGCTGGAGCAGCAGGGGGCTGTCGGCATCGTCTGCGATGATGAACTGACGCCTTCGCAGATGCGCAACCTTTCTGACAGACTGGACGCCAAAGTCCTCGATCGTACACTGCTCATTCTGGATATTTTTGCAGCACATGCCAAGACTCGAGAAGGTAAGATTCAGGTCGAGATTGCGCAGCAGCGTTACCGAGCTTCAAGACTTAAGGGTGTAGGTGAAGCTATGTCCAGACTCGGAGGCGGTATCGGAACCAGAGGCCCTGGTGAGACCAAGCTCGAGACAGACAGACGAATCATCCAGAACAGAATCAAGGTTCTTTCGGATGAAATCGAGTCTATGAAACAGGTCCGCGAGACTACTCGAAAGAAGAGAACGGACAGTATGGTTCCTACAGTTGCGATTGTCGGATACAGTAATGCCGGCAAGTCCACACTGCTCAACCGACTGGCAGAAGCAGATATCTATGCGGATGACCTGCTTTTCGCAACACTCGATCCAACAACAAGAACCGCCATGCTGCCAGATGGGCAGCAGGTGCTCATGACAGATACCGTCGGTTTTATCAACAAGCTTCCGCATCACCTTGTAGATGCTTTCCGAAGCACGCTCGAGGAAGCGAAGTACGCCGATATCATTCTGCATGTAATCGATGCATCGAATCCACAGCATGAGCTTCAGCACAAGGTTGCGGTCGACACGCTCGAGGATCTCGGGGTAGTTGGAAAGCCTGTGATTACCGCCTGGAACAAGATTGATAAGCTTGAGAATCCAAGCTTCCGGGATTTTGATGCAGATGTATCCGTTCAGATTTCGGCGCGAACAGGAGAGGGTATCGACGAACTTTTCGAGGCGCTTGCAAAGATCCTTTCTGAAAGCAGAAATTATATAGATGCAGTAATCAGCTATCAGGATCAGGCTAAGCTGGCGCTGATCAGAAAATACGGCCAGCTCATAGAAGAAAAGTATGAGGGTGATGGTATTCATGTTAAGGCTTATGCGCCTAAGAACATTGTGCTGTAGGATCGGCTCGATAAATTGCGCATAACATTGTCGTCGCAAACACTCGTGTACTCACGTACGACAAGTACGCTCCGTGCACTCGAGTTCACGATTCCTCGTTCTGCACAATTTCTCATCGCCGAGAATAGTTATTCGATAAATTGCGCATAACATTGTCATCGCAAACAAACAAAAAGAAGCTGCCGCACTAGCGACTTTTAATCGTTAGAGCGACAGCTTTTTTACATATTATCAGTTGTACTAGTTTACGAAGTCTACTTCTACAGGCTCAACTACTGTTTCAGGAGCTGCAGGAGCTGCAAGCTGATTGCCGTTCAGAGCCTCATAAAGGTTGGCATCTGTCTGGTAGTAGTAAGGGCTGACATAGAAGAGGCCGACCAGTCCGAGTGTGATTCCTGAAAGGAAGAACCATCCGATGAAGGAGAGGTCGAGAACAAATGCTCTCCACTTGTTTCCCATCATCATTTCCTTTGACTTTGCGTGCGCTTCTGCACGGTCCATGTCAGGGTTATCTGCGAGGATATAAGGAATCATACGGTACTCATATGATTTGATGATTCCCGGGATGATGAGGAGCAGTGTCCAGCCAATCAGTTTTAGGTCCATGAAGAACATTGTCTTTACAGTGTTCATGTATCCCTTGTCGAAGTTCTGCATAATTGAGCTGAGCTCGGCCTTGCTGCGGGCATTCTTTACGAAGAAGCCCCTGAGTCCTACTAACAGAGGGTTTCCAAAGAATACAGTAACAAGGATTCCGATAATAATTGCTATAAGTGCAACTACGAGAATTATTCCTATGAGTCCTGCAAATGCGAGTGCGAGGTCGTTGTCGATAGCCTCCTGTGAATCAGCAACGATATCGTTTTCAAAGATGTTCTCGATTGCTGACTGCGGATCGTCAATTGACTGCGGATTATCGCCTGAAGGATCATAGTCCACAGTATAACCGCCGCTCGTCCTTGGCGCAAGGTTTGCTCCGTTAATGGCTCCTGTAAATACGCCTGTTGATGAGCTGCCTGCAAACAGTCCAATCAGAACTGCCACAAGTACGCACTTCCAGTAATTTGCCTTAAAAGTAAGCTTTGCCTTTGCTTTAAGGTCTTTTCTGTTCCAGTTGTTCATAAATTATTCCTTTCTTTATTAATCAGCTGCAGACGTTTCGTTTATTGCAGCTGCTTATTGATGAGTTCATTAAATTCTTCGCAGACCTTCTTTGGGGCAATAATTTTTGCATCTCCTCCGAACTGGAAAATCCATGCGTAGAATGTCGGGCTTGCATCAACCATAACGATTGCGGTAAAAGAGCCGTCTTCCTGTTTGTCGCTTACCCTGAAGTCCTTGCCGAAACGGTCAATGAGATAGTTCATGAGATAAGGCTTGCTGCACTCAATCTTCACTTCTGCGGTCTGACCAGTGAACATATCGAATACGCGACTCGAATACTTCTCGAGATTGAAGTTATTCGGCGCAGGTACCGCATCTGTATCTGTTGACATTACATTCTTCATCCTGTCCACTCTGTAAGTCTTGACCTTGCTGCGATCATCAGACGCCATACCGAGCATGTAGTAGTAATCGTTGTTCCACAGAAGGGCGTAAGGACTCACTTCATGAATACGTCCGTCGTATCGCGCATACTCTCTCATATCGAGACCGTAGTCGACCATGGTAAAAGTCAGTCGCTTTCCGCTCCTGATGGCTTCATTGATGGCATCAATGCTGTAGAGTATAGAACTGTTATCTCGCTTGAATCCGTTGGATGTAACAATCTTACGGTCGAGCTGCTCCGCCTTTGGTGAACTTGTGAGATGCTTGAGCTTCTCAATAATCGACTTGCTCTTTTTGTCTGAGATAAATCTCGATGACTGAACTGCATCAACAAGAAGCTTAAGCTCTGCCAGTTCGAAATCGCGGTCAACCCAGCGATATCTGTTAGGAGCGCTCTTTTCCTTCTCAATGCCGTAACCGAGTTCTTCGATCATGAACTTGATGCTCGACTCAATCGTCTTACGGTCGGTCTTCTCGTGACCCAGGAGTTCAAGCTCTTCGATAATCTGATAAGTATCGAGATAATGCTCTTCATCAGTTTTCTCGAAGAGAATTCTTATCATATCGATAAGTTTCTTTCGGTTGTTTGAGCTCATATATTACCCCCCTTTCCTATGTATCATTATAACATTAGATGTCGTCTCTAAAACTTACAATTATATGAAGATGGTATCAGTTTTCACATATATAAACAATCCTGCAGATGATATAATACTCCTAACTATCAGGAAGGAGCATATAAATGCCTTTATCAATAATTCCAAGTTTTATTTTCTATCTGTTTATAACAGCCGTAACACCGGGGCCGGCTAATCTCACTTCGCTTTCGACTGCGATGAAGTACGGCCGCAGGACTGCACTTATCCAGTGGAGGGGAATATTCATCGGTTTTCTCACTGTGTCTTTATGTTCAGGCGTTCTGACTTATCTTGTGGGAACGGCGCTGATAGATTATGTTGACTATTTTTCTATCGTTGGAGCTGTATATATTGTGTGGCTTGCATATCATATCTGGAAGGATGATGGTGGCTCGACAGATGAGTCAGCTGATACAGCGACTCAGCGCAGACCTGTTATCAGAGAGGGTACATTCGCGTATGGACTTATGGTTCAGCTTACGAATGTAAAAGTAATGATAATGTGCGTGACAGCACTGGCTGCGTTCGTACTCCCTTATAAGTCGGATTTTGCAACTATTATGATTGTTGCGGCCCTGCTTCCGCTGAGCGGCCCGATGTGCAATCTGCTCTGGCTCTTTGCCGGTGTGCAGCTTCAGACTTTTTTCGGCAAACATCGCAGGACTATCAATGCTGCAATGGCTCTGGCCCTCGTATTATGTGCAGTTAGTATGGTGATATAGCCGTGTACAGCGGTGATTGAGCAATCTGCACTACCATTCAGCTACAGAACTTGCTATAATTAAGCCAAATGAGCAAAAATACGGTCACATATGAAAGGACAAGTATGACAGACGATAGAAGTGTTATCGAAAAGATTAAGGCAGTGCTTGATGAAGACTCTTCAGACACTAATGTAAGTGAAGAGGATGCACAGCTGATAAGAAAAATAAAGGCACTGATGGATTCCGCAGGTGATCGCATGGAGGAACTGGAGCTCGCCGCAATGCGAATCGAAGACGAAGAAAATGCGGAAACTGTCGAAGAAATTCCTGAAGAGCTTGCAGATGCTGAAGAACCTGCTGAAGAGCTTTTTGAAGAGGCTGAAACTGTCGAAGAGGAGCTGCCTGTAGAAGAGGCACCCGAAGAAGATAAGGTTGAGGAAGAAACAGACGAAGCGGCAGAAGAAACAGTTGCAGCAGAAGTTGAAGTAGCAGCAGCAGAAGAAGAGCCTGCTGATGCAGAGCTGGAAATAACTCCGCTTCCGGAGCCACCTAAGGGGGAGCACAAGAAGCACTGGATGACAGTAATTGAAGACAGATTCAATGCGTGGAATCCAAAGAGCAGAGCCGGCAGATTTATTGCAAAAGACAGACATAATGCAACTCTTGCAGCAGTTATCGCACTTGCGGTTCTGTGCGGAGGCTGGCAGCTCATAGAATATCTGATACCACAGAATGTAACTGTTCAGTATCAGTCATTTGGTGACAGCAGAGACATCGAGGTATCAACAAGGGCCACTGATGTCAAGGGTGCCCTTGCTGATTGCGACCTGAAAGTTGGAGAAAAGGATTATATATATCCTGCGTTAGATCATCCTATCAAGAGTGGTGACAAAATAACATTCAAAAAAGCTGTTAAGACGAAGGCGATGATTGCCGGCAAGAAACAGACATTCTGGAAGATTCCCGGTACCATTGAGGACAATCTCAAATATAACGACATTTCATACGACAAAGACGATATTCTGATTCCTAAGAGAGGAACGGAAGTCGGAGCCAAAACTAACGTAGGAATGAAGGAACTTCATACAGTTGTCAAAGAGAAGAAAGAAACTCGAAAGGCGAAGAGCGTGGTTGTGCTCGATCCAAGCATCTCTTCGGGAAGAGTTCAGACAACGAAGGGACATGACGGAAAAGGTATTTATACCTATAAAACAACATACATTAACGGAAAGAAAGTCAAGACAGAGAAATCACTTAAGAAGTGGATTGATAAGCCTGTAGACAATGCTTTACGTCTTGGAACATCACTGACTGGTCACAGGGGTACATATAAAGTAACAAGAGAATTCGTTGCTAATACAACGGCGTATTATATGGGAGAGAATGCGCACGGTGCTGCAGGTGGACACTGCGTATACGGTACATGTGCGGTAGACCCTAGAGTTATTCCTTATGGCACAGTGCTTTTCGTTGAGGGCTATGGAGTAGCTGTTGCAAATGACTGCGGCGGTGCAATTAAAGGAGACAAGCTCGACCTCTGGATGCATAGCTATAACGAGTCCTGTCAGTGGGGAAGAAGATTTGTAAAAACTTATGTGTTGAGCAAGTAGGGGTACGCAATCACAATGGCAAAATCAAAGAAGACCGGATGGATGAAACCGAGACACCGGATTGTTCAGAATATTACAAAACTTGTGCTGAGGCCTATCTGCAGATTTAAATACGGTGCGAAGATGATAAAGTCCGGTGATGACAGGCAGATGCTGATAGTTTTCAACCATCAGACTGCTTATGATCAGTTCTTTGTAGCTGCATCATTCAGACGGCCATTGTATTTCATCGCATCGGAAGATCTTTTCTCAAAGGGTTTTGTATCGTCGATTATCCGCTGGGCTGTAGCGCCTATTCCTATAAAGAAGCAGGCGAAAGACGTTACGGCGATAAAGACAGCGCTAAAAGTTGTGCGTGAGGGCGGCTCGATTGCACTTTCGCCGGAAGGTAATCGTACATACAGCGGAAAACTCTGTTTTATCAAAGGAACGATTGCACCTATGGCGCGCAAGTTCGGCCTGCCGATTGCATGCTATCGAATTGAGGGCGGCTACGGAGTTCAACCTCGCTGGTCTGACGTAGTCAGAAAAGGCCGAATGAAGACTTACGTATCTCGAATCATAGAGCCTGAAGAGTATGCCGGAATGTCAGATGAAGAGCTTATGGATGCAATTATCGCAGAGATTTCGGTTGATGAAAAAGCTATCAGAGATGAATATAAGAGCCCGGTACTTGCTGAATATCTGGAGCGTGCTATGTACGTGTGTCCGGAGTGCGGACTCAGCAGGTTTGAAAGCAGAGGCGATATTATAAGCTGTCTCCGATGCGGCATGAGAATCAGATATATGCCGGATAAGAGGCTTGTCGGAGAATGTTTCGATTTCCCATTTGAATATGTGGAAGACTGGTACAGCTATCAGGAAAAATATATCAATCAGCTTGATCTTCTGGCGAAGGAAGATGAGGTGATATATGAAGAGCGGGCTAATGTGTACAAGGTTAATCTGTACAAGAATAAAGAATTGCTCGAAAAGAATGTCGGCATCGTACTCAAAGGGGGTAGCGTGAGCTTCGAGTGCGGAGACGGAACATGTAAAGAGATATCTTTTGCAGATGCGAACGCAGTGACAGTTCTCGGAAAGAATCTTGTCAATGTTTACTGCAAGGATATTATTTATCAGTTAAAGGGTGATGAGAGGTTCAATGGACTCAAATTCGTGCACCTCTACAACCGATGGACTAATCTGAAAGAGGGAAGAGAAAATGACAAATTTCTGGGACTCTAGTGTATGGGGTACAGTGATGCTTATTGCAGTCCTTATGGGTGGACTGCTTGCAGGTAATATGCTCAAGAAGCAGATTACTTTTCTGCGAGTTTCACTTATTCCGACGTCCGTTATAGGCGGAACAATACTGCTGATAGTATCTGCAGTATATAAAGCGATTACCGGGGAACTGTTTTTTGAGTCTATATTCTTTAACGGAACTGGACAGGAAACACTCGAAGTGCTGACATACCACTGCCTTGCACTCGGTTTTATCGCATCAACACTCAAAGTGTCAGAGAATAAGATGACAAAGAAAAGAAGCCTTGAGATTTTTGATACAGGAGTAACTACTGTATCAACATATCTTATTCAGGCGATTGTGGGAATGGGAATCACTCTGGCTGCAGCTTTGTTTGTTACCGGACTTTTCCCTGTATCCGGAATCCTGCTTCCGTTCGGTTATGGACAGGGCACAGGACAGGCTATGAACTACGGCGGAATATATGAAGCCCAATACGGTTTTGCAGGAGGAAGAAACTTCGGCCTTACTATTGCAGCTCTCGGTTTCATTAGTGCAGCACTTGGCGGCGTATTATATCTTAATGTTCTGAGAAGAAAGAACAGGATTCCGCCAAGATGTGCCAGCGTAGAGAAGTTCAAGTCATCAGATATTCAGTCTGACGATGAGATTCCAATGCAGGACAGCATCGACAAGATGACAATCCAGATTGCATTTATCGGTGTAACATATTTCGCTGCATATCTTATGATGTATGGACTCGGAAATGCACTTCCGGGACTTAAAGCAATTATCTACGGCTTCAACTTCCTCCTTGGAGTAATTGCAGCTGTAATAATGAAGGGCATTATGAATCTGTTCCGCAAGAAGGGATTTGTCAAAAAGAGATATACTAACAATTTCCTGATGACTCGCGCATCGAATCTGTTCTTTGATGTAATGGTTACTGCGGGTATCGCAGCCATCAGACTGGACATGCTCGAAGCATACTGGGGACTCATTGTTATACTAGCTGTTGCTGGCGCGGTTGTGACATTTGCATACAATAGCCTGGTTGCATCTAAACTTTTCCCTGAGTACAAAGAAGAACAGCTTCTGGCAATGTACGGAATGCTGACAGGAACAGCCAGCACAGGAGTAATTCTTCTGAGAGAAATCGACCCTGATTTCGCAACACCGGCAGCAGACAATCTGGTATACCAGACACTTCCTGCGATAGTCTTCGGATTCCCGATGATGATCATAGCAACTATGGCTCCTCTGAATCCGGGCAAAGTGCTGATTATCGTTACAGTATACTTCATCGTTCTTAATATCATTCTTTTCAGAAAGAACCTGTTTAAGAAGAATTAGTGTGAAACCCAGCCTCGGCTGGGTTTCGTATTTTTATAGCTATGCTAGCTGTGGATGAATTTGCAGACTGGTCCATTTTTTTGGCATTTTTTGAAAATCCGTACCTATACAGAAAAATCTGAAATATGAGGACCACTTTCAGGTCCTCCTGGGAAGAAATTCAGAAAAGAGGACCAGTTTATAAGCTAGGTATCGTAGCAAAGTGGTCCTATTTGAGATAAAAAGAATAATTAGGGACCAGTTTGTGGTCTGATTCCAAGGTGAATCAGAGCATTAACTGTACAAAACTGGTCCGTGAATTCGCCGGGAAGAATAATCTAGACCAGTTCAGGGAAGAACTGGAAAATCTTTGCTTCGATTTCTGCTGTGGACAGCCTGTGGTTTCCACCTTCAAAAGTAAGAATCAGTTTGTCGTCCGGAAAGAAGCCAATCGAGCAGAGCTGTGCTATTCTTGAATCTGTATTTGAGGCATAGGACTTTGAATCCATTCTTCCCATGTGCTCCCAGATGAAAATCTCATGCGTTACAGGATTCATAATGGTAAAGTCCGGATGTATTATCACAACCCTGCCGCCGATTTCAACTTCCCACGGATATTCATACAGAAAGGGGACACCCATCATGTACAGCATGTCGGCAATCTGATTCTCCGCTTTTGTTCGAACCATATGACCGGACAGACATTTGAGGGTGCATCGTTCCTGATAAGGTCCGCCTTTATATTTGCGGTTAACAAAAGCACTGACTACAGGATCAGAAGAAAAATTAACAGCTTCTTCAACAAGGCGTTTATACTCTTGCCCTTTGTCCAGATACTTTCGGCCATGAGGCAGATTCAGCTTGGTGTACACTCTTGTAAACTTCCGAATACAATTAATCTCTGCCTGCATATCTTCGATTATCTGGAGACGATAGCCTTTAAGAGCCAGCTTCTGTGCAATTTCGGCTTTCTTCCTGCTAATGTAAACGGGTGAGCCATCCTGAATGTTAAACCATTTGTATGAATCGCCGTCCTTCTTGCAGCGAAGTCTGCCGGCGGGCATTTCTTCTGTTTGCTTCTGTAGCAGGAAGACCTTGCCTTCTAAACTGGTGCACCTTCTTTCAAGTTCCTCGATATATGACATTTTTCACCTCCTTAAGAAGGACAATATCACATATGAGATTTCCCTTCAGCACAGTTTCGCGCGTGAAAAAAGGAACCGCGTGGTGCGGTTCCTTCCTATAATTCTGAATATTACATTCTGTCGCAGTGCTGTGTGCCGTCTTCATCTTTGTAGATGTGGTAGTATGCGTACTCCTCATCCGAGAGCTTGTTCTCAACAGCAAAAATCTGCTCGGCCTTTTCTCTGTTCTCAGGCTTGATCATAACCGAGATTCCGCAGCTTGCCGAGATGAATCTCGGAACAGGCATAATGCGGGAACCAGCTTCCTTGAGCATTTTCTCAGTGAGCATTGCCGCGTGAGTTGATTCAAAAGTGTAAAGATAATAATCGTTCATACAGTCACCGACGGATTTATGCTACAGAGTGATAACCTTGCCGACTTCCTGCATAGCACCGAGGATGTCGTACATATTGCTTACTGTACCAACCTTAAGCTCTTCCTTAACTCCGTAGAAGTTCAGGCATGTTCCGCATACGAGAACCTTAGTGCCTTTCTCGATAAGTGTCTTGAGATTCTCAACAATCTGTGGTTCGATTCCTGTTGTAAGCTTAACTCCGCCGTTCATGAAGAGGATGTAAGCAGGAATCTTGTCGCTCTCGCTGAGTGTGAAAATAGCCATCTTAGCAAGGCTGAGTCCGAGCTCATCATCTCCGCCACCTACTGAAGCCTTGTTAAAGAATACAGCGTATGTATCATTAGCGGGAGCTCCGCACATGTCACTGCCATCGCCGGCAACAGCCTTAGTCTCGCCATCGGCGAATTTTACCAGGAACTTGTCCTCAAAAGCCTCGCTTGTTACAGGTCTGCCTACAGAATCGCCAAGTCTTGCAAGGTTGTCGATCTGAACCTGTCCGTCAACGATAATTTCAAGCTCCTGTACATTCTTGTCGAGCTCCTTCTTTGCCATAATTACAGGGATTGGGCACTGCATACCCCTTGCATCAAGTCTCATAATGACCTCCTACATATATATAAACTTGTTGTTAGACATAAACATACACATATAATATACGACATGATTATACACGCATCAAATTGATTATTTCAATAATGGGCAGGAAACCCCGATAAGCGTGTAAAGATTTGCTGTAGTGCATTTATATTAGTCTGCTTTTGTTGTAAAATAAGTATGGATTATTGGAACTTTCAGGTAATTGCAAGAGAAAGAGAAGGGACGCGCTTTGATAAGGAAATTCTTCAAAAGCCCATATACAAGAGCCGGACTCACGCTGCTTCTGAGCGGAGCTCTGCTGATAATATTCAACAACTGGGTAAGCAAGTCCAAGCTGTCAATCGGGTTTGAGACGATTAACGATACATTGATGCCTGTGTACATCGGTATAGTATTCGCTTTTCTGTTATGCCCGATATACAACAAAGTTGTGCAGTTTGCCTATGGACAAGCCTCGAGTAAGGATCTGAGGTCTTCGGGTAATATGGGTCCTAGATTTGTGCCGATGCGTTCATCAGTTGCAAAGAATGAAGCAGAAGAGAACAGGGCAAATCTTGCGTTTGCAAGAACAGTTGCGACAATTGTCTGCCTGGTGGTGCTTATAGGCTCGATTTCTCTCATTGTATATTTCGTTGTGCCGCAGTTTATTCAGAGTGCGATTGATCTTGTCAGAGATGCACCGGCAAAGCTGGCTGATTTCTCGACATGGCTGACAGCGAATTTTACAAGATTCCCTTCGTTCACAAAGTGGGTGAATGATATAGCAAATGCGGGAACCAATGAGATACTCAAGTGGATTCAGGTGCACTTCCTCAACGAGGATACAGTAGAACTTGCGACAACGATTTCCAGCAGCCTGTTCTCAATTCTGGGAACGGTGCTTGATGTGATTATCGGTCTCCTGATTATGGTATATCTTCTCAATAACAAGGACAGGATTTTTGCAATAACAAGAAAGATTGTTACAGCGACCTGCTCTGAGAGAAAGAAGGAAAGCATATATGAGTTCACCGGAGTGGTTAACGAGACTTTCCTCAATTTCCTTTCCGGAAGAATCATAGATGCGGTAATCATAGGTTTCCTGACATATGTTGTTATGGTTATCTGCGGTATTTCGTTCGCACCGATGATCAGTGTACTCGTCGGCGTTACAAATATTATTCCGTTCTTCGGACCATTTATCGGAGCTATTCCTTCAGCACTTATTCTGCTGATTGAGGATCCTATGCAGGCTCTGTATTTCATAATAATAATAATCGTAATACAGCAGATAGACGGTAACATTATCGGACCGAAGATTGTCGGAGACGCAATAGGCATAGACAGTTTCATGGTTCTTATATCAGTCCTGATAGGCGGAGGACTTTTCGGATTCCCGGGAATGATTCTCGGCGTTCCGGTTTTCGCAGTTATATACATTTATGTCAATAAGCTGACGACAAGAGCTCTCACCAGAAAGGACATGGAGACAAAGACAGACGATTATTTTACGCTTGACCAGTACGACATAGATGCCTCAGAGATAGCGGGCAAAAGACAGTTGCAGGCGAGAAAATCGAAAAAACGCAGAAGCAGAGGTGCCGGCAAAGCGTCAGCTAAAGCCGAAGCTAAACCGGAAACGATAAGCGAGAATCTGCTGATTGATACAACAGAGGATAAAAAGAATGACAATTAACAAAGATATAATTACAGAACTTCAGAACATCCTTACGAAGGAGAGATGCCGTGCAGATGAGCCGATGAAGCTGCATACTTCATTCCGCATAGGCGGACCTGCAGATGTGTGGGCAGAGGTTAACACTGAGGCAGAGCTCATGCAGGTGCTTAAGCTTGTTACTGAGAGTGGCACAGCGCACATGCTTATCGGCAACGGATCCAACTTCCTTGTGTCAGATAAGGGCTACAGGGGCGTTATGATCAAGCTTGCGGGTGAGTTCGAGGCAATTCATCGCGAGGGGAATTCTCTCATCATCGGAGCTGCAAAATTACTCTCAGGAGTAAGTTCCTATGCGACAGAATGCGGCCTCGCAGGTTTTGAATTCGCAAGCGGAATACCTGGCAGCATAGGCGGGGCAATGTTCATGAATGCGGGCGCCTACGGCGGAGAGATGAAGGACATCGTAAGAAGCGTTAAACTTGTTAGCGCTGATGGAAGAGAGCAGTTCGAGCTCAGTAATGAAGAGATGGGATTCGGTTACAGACACAGCGCAATTCAGGAGTCAGGCGCGGTTGTCACAGAGGTTGCAATAGATCTTACGCCGGACAGCAGCGACGAGATAATGGCAAGAGTTCTCGAGCTTGCACAGAAGAGAAACTCTAAGCAGCCTGTGCAGTTCCCAAGTGCAGGAAGTACATTTAAGAGACCTGTGGGAGGCTATGCGGCTGCGCTTATCCAGGATTCAGGACTCAAGGGTCTGACAGTAGGAGGCGCACAGGTGAGTGAAAAGCATTCGGGCTTCGTTATCAACATCGGAGATGCAAGCTGCAATGATGTACTAACGCTGATGAAACAGGTTCAGAAGAAGGTTTTTGAGGATTCCGGAATCATGCTCGAGCCTGAAGTAAGAATCATAGGAGAAGATTTTGATGATTTTAACTAGTGACCAGATCAGAGAGAAATACAGAATGACGGCTGACCTGCATACTCATACACTTCACTCGACAACAGGCCCGGTTAAGCATGCTGCAGGAAGCGTGCTTGAGAATGTGAGAAGAGCTCATGAACTCGGACTGAAGGAGATGGCTATCACAGATCACGGACCGGGTCACTTTATATACGGAGTGGGTACGGAACTCGTAGATACACTCAGAAAAGAGATTGCAGAAGCAATGGATATTTATCCGGATGTAAAAGTCTATCTCGGGGTGGAAGCGAATTTCAAGGATACAGAGAACGGCCTGGATGTAAGTCCGGAGCAGTTTAAACTTTACGATTTCGTCAATGCCGGATATCACTACGGCGTTACAAAGAGCGCAATGATAGGCAACTGGTTTGCCAATAAGAAGCTCATGACAAAGGGCGGAATGAAGAAGCTCAGAGCGTTCAATACAGAGCTTGCAGTCAGAGCTATTGAGAATAACCCGATAAAGGTGCTGACACATCCGGGGGACAAAGGTCCTTTCGATATGGAGGCAATCTGCAGAGCGTGTGAGAAGCGCGGAACGCTGATGGAAATCAACGCGAAGCACAAGCACCTTACAGTTGAAGAAATTAAACTTGCAGCGCAGTACGACGTGAAATTTATCATCGGAAGCGATGCACACAAAGCAGATAGAGTCGGAACATACGTCCCAACCGTACAGAGAGCGATGGAGGCGGGACTGGACCTTAAGCGAATTGTTAATCTTGAAGAAAGATAAGAGGAATACAGTATGGAAGTTGTAATCATTACCGGACTTTCTGGAGCGGGACGATCAAGAACAGTTGACTGGTTTGAGGATCAGGGTTATTACTGTGTAGACAATATGCCTCCTGCTCTTATAACAAGTTTTATCGAGCTTGGAAGCAGTGGAAATAACGCACCGGACAAGGTTGCTTTCGGTACAGATATTCGAAGTATCAGCTTTTTTACGGACCTTGAGAACGTTATTGATAATCTGATGGCTAAGCAGGGAATCAAGTGCAGAGTTGTTTTTCTTGAGGCTTCAACACAGACTCTTATCAAGAGATATAACGAGACAAGACGTAATCATCCGCTCGGCGATGGCAAGGCAACGGCTGCAGTTATCGACGAGGAGCGTGAGCTGCTCAAACCGATTAAGAAGCGCGCGGATCTTATCGTAGATACGACAGGGCTTAAGGTTGCACAGCTTTATCAGGAACTTAACGACAGAATTCTCGGCGGAGTCAATGAAAGCACTTTCAGCATCAATATCAGCTCATTCGGATTCAAATACGGAATTCCAAGTGAGTCAGATCTGATTCTGGATATGAGATTCCTGCCTAATCCATACTATGTACCAAGCCTGAAGAAACTTACAGGCAATAACAAGAAAGTGCAGAATTATGTGCTCAAATCACCTCTGGCAGGTCAGTTTATCGATAGCTTCCATGAGATGATAAGCAATATGATTCCGGGATATATCAAAGAAGGCAAGTATCATATCAATATTGCTTTCGGTTGTACCGGAGGTCATCACAGAAGCGTAACAATGGCAAACAAGATGGCGGAGATTTTCAAGGATGATGGACTCAGAGTGTCAGTAGCACACAGAGATCTCGACCTTATGGCGAAGGGAAGATAAATGTCATTTTCACTTGAGGTAAAGAACGAGCTGGCGCATCAGAAGCCAGCAAAAAAATGCTGTATGCTCGCAGAGATAGCCGGCTTCCTAAGGGTTGCCGGTTCTGTTAGATTGGCAGGCGGCGGCAATTTCAGCATTGTTGCATCCACAGAGAATGCGGCGATTGCAAGGCACTACAAGGTGCTTATCAAAGATTATTTTGACAGCAATGTGACTCTCGAGGTCGGCAGCTCCATGATGCCGGGCAAAGCTCATCTGAAGGGCTACAGATACTATCTGTCGATTACACCTGACGAGAAAAGCATGCAGATCCTCAGAGAGTGCGGAATGCTGCTTATAAGAGAGGGCAGGGACTATCTTGCCGACGGAATATATCCGCAGATTATCAGAACGAAATGCTGCAAGAAGTCATATGTCAGAGGAATTTTCCTCGGATGCGGAACCATATCCGACCCGAGAAAGAGTTATCATCTTGAGTTTGTACTGACAACTCAGGCAATGGCTCAGGATATGAAGAAGCTGCTCGGCACTTTTGTGAATCTCTCGGGCAATCTCACTCAGCGCAAGGATGACTATATTGTCTATGTCAAGAAAGCAAATTATGTAAGCGATCTTCTCGGCATTATGGGAGCTGATGAGGCCATGCTGAACTTTGAGAATATTAGAGTCGGGAAGAGCGTTAAAGGAGAGACCCAGCGCATTCTGAACTGTGACAATGCAAATGTGGACAGAACACTGACTGCTTCAGAGGAACAGCAGCAGTGGATTAATACGATAAAAGAAGCTGGATATTATGAGAAGCTTTCGGAGCCGTTGAAAGCAATTGCGGAGCTCAGGCTTGCAAGGCCGGAGGCATCTCTTTCAGAAATAGGAGAGGCGCTCGACCCGCCTATCAAGAAGCCGGGTGTTAACAAGCGCTTTGCCAAGCTCAAGGAATTAGCTCTTAAGCTTGAGAAAGAGCAGGAGGAAGAATAGTTGAACAAGGGAGATATCATCACAACAAGGATTGTAGATATGACTGCAGAGGGCGCCGGACTCGGCAGGGTTGACGGTATGGCTGTATTCGTTGAAGGCTGCATTCCGGGCGACAAGGTTCAGGCAGAGATTACAAAAGCAAAGAAGAATTTCGCACAGGCGAAGTGCCTTGCTGTGCTCGAGGAGTCACCTGACAGAATACAGGCTGCGTGCCCATACAATGACAGATGCGGCGGCTGCGCTCTCCAGGAGATGAGTTATGCTGCTCAGCTTGAATTAAAGCGCAAGCAGGTTAAGGATAAAATCGAACGTCTCGGCGGCATCTCTGATCCTGTCGTAAATGAGACAGTCGGTCAGTGGTACACAGACGAGAACGGCGATACTTACGAGCCTTTCAAGTACAGAAACAAGGGCGAATACCCTGTGTGGAATAATCTCGTGGGCTTCTACGAGAGAAAGTCCCACAAGATTGTGGATGTAAAAGAATGTCTGCTTCAGTCAGAGGCAGCGGATGCGGCTTCAGCTGTTGTGCGTCAGTTCAACAAGGGCCAGATTAAGAATCTGACAGTCAAGACGGCCTACGGCACTGGTGAAGTAATGGTAATCTTCGAGTCAAAGGATATCGACAAGATGGACTATCTCGAGGATATGGTGTATGCAATCGACGAGGCTCTTGCAGAGATTGAGTACGGTCTTGAGAGCGTATATCAGGTCTGGGACGGAAAGTACAAGCTTCTGGCAGGAAAGAAAACAATTATCGACGAGGTGGACTTCGACGGAAGAACCCTGCAGTTCGAGATATCAGCAGCATCATTTTACCAGGTGAACACCGAACAGATGACCAGACTCTATGGTATCGCAAAGGATTACGCGGGCCTCACCGGAGAGGAGACCATTCTCGATATCTACTGCGGCATAGGAACAATCGGTCTTTCGATGGCGGATAAGGCTAAGAATATTGTCGGCATTGAGGTGGTAAAAGACGCCTGCCTCGATGCGAACAGAAACTCGGTTATCAACGGAGTCCTCAACTCGAGATACGTCTGCGGCAAGGCGGAGGATGTTCTTGCGAAGGTGACTGCAGAGGGATACGAGCCTAAAGCGAACAGTGCAGAGGAGGCCCTCGTGCATGCGCTTGCGAACGACCAGGCGATTGCAGTTCTCGACCCTCCGAGAGCTGGCTGTGACGAGGTTGTGCTGAGGGCGATTGCGGATGCAGACATTGGAAAGATTGTCTATATATCCTGTGACCCGGGAACTCTTGCGAGAGATATAAAGACTCTCGGCGAGCTGGGATACGAGTTCAAGGAAGCGACGCCGGTGGACATGTTCCCGTGGACAGGGCATGTGGAGTCAGTAGTATTGATGTCTCGAACCTAGGTTGAGGCGATAGGACTATTGTCAGAGTAATTCTAATTTAACGGCCTAAATCTTGGTTTTTCTTTATGACACGATTCGTATCACGATATGTGAC
>JAZUII010000037.1:0-24530 GCA_045642105.1 Anaerovoracaceae bacterium
AAATCAGCCCCTCTGCCATTGACCCACGCCAGCATATAAAATATTCTTTTTTATACAAAAAAAATTGGCGACCCGAACGAGACTCGAACTCGTGACCTCCAGCGTGACAGGCTGGCATTCTAACCAACTGAACTACCCGGCCCCAATGTGCAAAATTGCATATCGTTGCTATTAAATTGATGGTGGACGCAATAGGGCTCGAACCTATGACCCCCTGCTTGTAAGGCAGGTGCTCTCCCAGCTGAGCTATGCGCCCGCATGTGTCCGATCCTGTCGGCTCTACACGGTGCTTCAGTAAGGATTTCTTAACTGACGCTCGTTTATATTACCACAGAGATATTATGCTGTCAACTCAAATTTTAATCTTTTTTAAGTCTTTTTTTTCATCTTTAATCACAACTTGTCCAAGTGTGATGTTTTGAAGCTTTGACTCGGTCTCTGAAGCATCTTCTGATCTGCAGCTTACCTCCAGAGTAACCTTATCAGCATACTGTATCTCTCCGATTTCGAACAAACCATCTTTGGCGGCATTCTGTATCTTCGGAAGAACAGTATACTCCACTTCGCAGGAAAATACAACACTTTCCGTAACTTCGCATATTCCCGCCTCATCAATACCTGCTTTTGCAAGAGATGTATACGCTCTTGACAAGCCACCTGTACCGAGTTTAACACCGCCAAAATATCTCGTGATAACTACGGCAATATTGGTTAAGCCGAGATCGGTTATCAGTTTGAGCACAGGAAGGCCGGAAGTGCCGCTAGGCTCTCCGTCATCACTCGCCCACTGATACTCCTGCTTCGGTCCACAGACTATAGCCGGAACATTGTGAGTCGCGTCCTTATATTCCTGTTTCATCTGCGCAACAAAAGCCTGCCCTTCTTCATATGACTCAACGGGCATCACGCGTGCAATGAAACGGGATTTCTGAATAATGATCTCCGCTTCTCCATATTCATAAACGGTTTTGTATAGAAACATATTACTCCCGTACCATTAAAGAATGTATTTGTCTACATCTTTCGCCTTAATCTCATCTCCGAACTTCTCGAGGACATCCTCACGCGAAATGACGATCTCGCTCAGCTCAGGGTCAGGCAGATTGAACGAAATTTCTTCAAGAAGAGTCTCGAGAATTGTGTGCAGTCTTCTTGCACCAATATTCTCCTTCTCCTCATTCATAAAATACGCCATTTCAGCGATTTCATCGATGGCATCATCTGTGAAGTCGACACTTACCCCTTCCGTCTCCAGGAGAGCCTTCTGTTGCTTTGTAATGGCATTCTCAGGCACTGTCAGTATCTTCTTGAAATCATCTTTATCCAGATTCTTGAGTGCCACATTAATAGGGAATCTTCCCTGCAGCTCCGGAATAAGATCTGAAGGCTTTGACACATGAAAAGCACCTGCTCCGATAAAGAGCATGTGGTCTGTTTTGACCGGGCCGTACTTCGTATTAACAACACTGCCTTCTACAATCGGCAGAATGTCTCTCTGTACACCCTCTCTTGATACATCAGCACCTGAGCGCATCGAATTACCCGAAGCAATCTTGTCTATCTCATCGATAAAAACAATTCCGTTCTGCTCGGCATTGTCCAAGGCTTCGTCAACAACCTGATCCATGTCGATAAGGTTGGCAGCCTCCTGCTCACGCAGAATCTTTCTAGCTTCCTTCACAGTTACCTTTCTACGCTTGGTCTTCTTAGGCATCATATTGTCGAAAATATTGCCTATCACAATGCTCGCCCCCTCATTCTGCATATCAAGGGCGTTCATATTCGGATTATCAGCAACCTCAATCTCAATCAGCTGGTCCTCAAGCATACCGGCTTTAAGCTGGCTTCTAACCTGCTCTCTTGCCATCTGTATATCCTGATAATTTTCGCTCTGCTGAGCTTCCTGTCTCTGCTTCTCCTCATACTCCTGCTTCTGTGTCTTATAGCTCGCATTACCGAAAATATTGCCGAGAATATTGTTCTGAGGTGCGGTCTGCATAGGATCAGGAATAATAGCCTCAACAATCTTGTCTTCAGCAAGCTGCTCGGCTACCTCATATTTATCATTAAGTTTGTTCTGCTTTGTGAGTCTGACAGATGCTTCCACGAGGTCTCTGATCATCGAGTCAACATCTCTTCCGACATAGCCGACCTCAGTGAACTTCGTAGCTTCAACCTTAACAAAAGGCGCATCCATGATTTTCGCAAGACGACGTGCAATCTCAGTCTTACCTACACCGGTAGGGCCCATCATGAGGATGTTCTTAGGTGTAACCTCCTCCCTCATCTTCTCATCAAGCATACTTCTTCTGTAACGGTTTCTGAGCGCGATTGCCACTGACTTCTTCGCCTCATCCTGTCCGATTATATATTTGTCGAGCTCCGCTACGATTTCCTTCGGAGTCATATTCTTGATATTGTCTGACATCTCCGCCTCCTTACAGTTTCTCAACAGAAATGTGGTTATTTGTGTATACACAGATATTTGATGCTATTTCAAGTGATTTTCTAACGATACTCTCGGCATCAAGTTCTGTATTCTCGAAAAGAGCAACTGCTGCTGAATATGCATAATTGCCGCCTGAACCGATGGCTACAACATCCTTATCAGGAACAATTACTTCTCCGTTTCCGGATATTACAAGCAGGTTCTCCTCATCTGCAACTATCATAAGAGCTTCAAGACTTCTGACAGCCTTGTCTTGTCTCCAGTACTGAGCAAGATCAACTGCAGCCCTCTTGAGGTTGCCGTCGTGCTCCTGAAGTTTGCTCTCGAATTTGTCTGTAAGTGAGAAAGCATCAGCTACAGATCCGGCAAATCCTGTAAGTACAGTTTCCCTGTATATCTTCTTTACTTTCTTTGCCCCGTTTTTCATGATTGTAGACTCGCCCATCGTAACCTGGCCGTCTCCACCGATGCATATATCTCCGTTCGGTCTCTTTACCGCACAGATTGTTGTAGCATGAAATTCTACCATTTCTATTTCTCCTTATAATCACACTCCGGATTAGAACACTTCTTGCCCGGATTCCTGCCCTTTGACATTACCAGCATAGAGCCACACTTCGGACAGTTGTCTCCGGTAGGCTTATCCCAGTAGGATACCGTACATTCCGGATAACCGCTGCATCCGTAGAAAATCTTTCCTCTTCTGCTCTTTTTCTCGATGATATCTTTGCCGCATTCAGGACATTTAATGCCCGTCTTCTTAATGATTGGTCTTGTATTCTGGCACTCCGGATAACCGCTGCATGCAAGGAACTGTCCAAATCTGCCCTCCTTGATTGCCATAGGACGTCCGCAGAGCTCACATACCTCATCAGTCAGTACAACCTCTCTCTCGATACGCTCAACCTCAGCATCCGCAATCTTGAGTTCTTCTCTGAATCCCTCATAGAAATCTGCAATTACTTTCTTCCACTCAACTTCACCGAGCTCAACCCTGTCCAGATTATCCTCCATCTCTCCGGTGAACTTTACATCAACGATGTCAGTGAAGTAGTCCTGAAGAATGCCTATTACGTCAAAACCGAGTTTAGTTGGAAGCAGGTTCTTCTTCTCCCTCTTAACATATCTTCTTGATGTAAGCGTAGTGATAATCGAAGCATATGTACTTGGACGGCCGATATTCTTATCTTCCATCTCCTTTACAAGGGATGCTTCCGTATATCTTGCAGGCGGCTGAGTGAACTTCTGATTCTTTATCAGCTGTATAAGTTCAAGAACCTCACCTTTTGTGAGTACCGGAATCTTCGCTTCCTTCTCCTTTGTTCCTGTATTATATACTTTCTTCCATCCGTCAAATACTATTCTGGAACCGGTAGCCTTGAATTCATACTTGCCATTCTCAATCAGTACAGCTGCTGTATCATATACAGCTGCAGCCATCTGCGAAGCTGTAAATCTCTTCCATATGAGGTCATACAGCTTAAACTGATCCGGTGTAAGCGAATCCTTTATTGCATTTGGCTCAAGCTTGATATCGGAAGGTCTGATTGCCTCATGGGCATCCTGCATTGCCTTGTTCTTGTTGGCAAAATTATTGTTTGCAGAATACTTCTCTCCGTAGTTCGCTTTGATATACTGAGAAGCTGCTGCCTTGGCCTGGTCAGAGATTCTTACAGAGTCTGTTCTCAGATATGTTATAAGACCTCTTGCGCCAACACCCTTGATATTGACTCCCTCATAGAGCTGCTGTGCAATCTGCATAGTCTTTCCGGTCTGGAATCCGAGCTTGTTAGCTGCGTCCTGCTGCAGGCTGCTGGTGGTAAAAGGAGGATAGGCTTTCGTGTTGCGTTTTCCTTCCTTGAGTTCTTTTACAATATAATCGTTAAGCTTTAGCTCTTCCTCAATAGCATTTGCTTTATCTGCAGACTCAACCTTGGCTTTGCGTCCTGCAATCTTAGATAACTCAGCATTGAAATCATTTCCGAAATCCGCGATTATATCCCAGTATTCCTCCGGTATGAATGCGTTAATCTCATTCTCTCTGTCACAGATGAGTTTGAGTGCAGCTGACTGAACTCTTCCTCCCGAAAGGCCTCTGCTTACCTTCTTCCAGAGGAGCGGACTAATCTGATAGCCAACCAGTCTATCCAGAACACGTCTCGCCTGCTGAGCATCAACAAGCTTCATATCAATTGGTGCCGCTTCCTTGACACATTCTTTTACCGTCTCTTTATTAATCTCGTTGAACTTGACTCTGCATGCATCAGCAGGATCAATGTCGAGCAGATTGGCGAGGTGCCAGGAAATAGCTTCTCCTTCACGATCCGGGTCAGTTGCGAGAAGGACACTGCTTGCATTCGCAGCTTCCTTCTTAAGTTCTTTGATAATGTCGCCTTTACCTCTGATGTTGATATACTCAGGCTCGAAATTATTATCTACGTCAACAGCGAGTCTGCTCTTTGGCAGATCTCTTACATGTCCGACTGAAGCGACTACTTTATATCTGGTGCCAAGATACTTGCTGATAATCTTCGCCTTCGATGGAGACTCGACAATCAGAAGTGTCTTGGGACTTGCTTTTTTTGTTGTTTTCTTTGCAGCTGTTTTGGCCGTTGCCATTATTTGCTTTCCTCTTTTCTTCTTTATATATGCAGGAAAAATCCTATATAACCCCACGAGGTGATAATATAACCCCATTCAAAATTTTTTGCAAGTCCTATTTTGCAAGGTATGCTTTTCCGGAGAAGGTTGTAATCCTGCCTTTTATCTCCAGTACGGTCAGTATAGCATTTACATTTGATGCTTTTTTGTTGAGAATGTGAGATATTTCGTCGACCGAGCACGAGCCTTTCTCTCTAATAATCTGCAGTATTTCAATTTCTTCCTCTCCGAGATTCAATTCGGAAGAAGAATCATCATCTAATACATCCACGCCTATTTCTGATAAAAGATCATCTATTACAACCAGTGGCGTTGCTCCATCTCTGAGAAGCAGATTAGTCCCCATGCTGAACTGGCTGTTGATATTCCCCGGAACTGCATATACAGTCTTACCCTGATCCATTGCAAACTGGCATGTAATCAGAGCTCCGCTTTTGAAATTCGCCTCTATAACCACGAGTGACGAGCAAAGACCTGCAATTATCCTGTTTCTTGCAGGGAAGCTGTACGGCTTTCCCTCGAACTCAGGCTCATACTCACTGACAAGCAGACCTTCCTCAAAGACACTCTCATATAAAGCTTTGTTCTTCTTTGGATAAGGACTCTCTATGCCTGTTCCGAGAACTGCAATAGGTTTGCCCCCTGCTTCCAGAGTTCCTTCATGAGCAAATGTATCAATGCCGCTCGCTAGCCCAGACACAACAGGCACTCCAGCCTGCCCAAGCCTGTGTCCTACCATCTGAGCAACACTTTTACCATATAAAGTGTAGCGCCGCGACCCAACCACTGCGATGCTGTCAGTATTAAGCAGTTCCAGATTGCCCGCACAGTACAATCTGTGTGGTCTGTTCTGAATAAGTTTAAGTTTCTCCGGATAAAGTTCGGATCTATCATCAATTATCACAATATCTGATTTCTTCACTTGGCACCCCCGTTAACTTCACTGATAATACGGTAACTTAGTGCCTCGGCGATATGTTCACAGCGAATGTTCTCCGATTCATCCATATCAGCAATAGTACGCGCAACCTTCAGAACCTTGTTATATGATCTCGGTGACAGTGACAGATTATTATATGCGTCCTTCATAAGGCGCGATTCCTCTTCACCCAGGCGGCAAACTTCGCCTATCTCATCATCTTTTATCTTTGAATTAGGAAGTTGACGCCCCTGGCTTCTAGCATAATCTCTTCCTCTCTTCACATCTGCCGACAACTCTGCGGATGACAAAGCTTTTGCGTTCTTTCCGCGCATCTGCTCAAAGCTCACTTTCTCCATCGATATTCTCATATCAATTCTGTCCATTATCGGCCCGCTCAGACGTCTTCTGTAAGCTTCAAGCTGCGATGTCGTGCAGGTGCAAAGATGCGTGTCATCTCCGTAAAAGCCGCAGGGACAGGGATTGCTCGCCAACACAAGCTGGAAGTCAGCAGGGAAAACAAAAGGCGTACCCTGCCTGAAGTGAGTAATCTGTCCCTCCTCCAGTGGCAGTCTCAATGCGTCAATCTTGTCCCTTCCGAACTCGCATACTTCATCAAGAAACAGCACGCCTTTACTTGCAAGCGTAAGTTCTCCTGGCACCGGATAAGTGCCGCCACCGAGGAGTCCGGCTCTGCCGATTGATGAAATCGGACTTCTGAAAGGTCTTTCTCCCAGTTTCAATTCCTGCCTGGTCTGTTCTGATGAAACCGAATATATAACTGCCGTCTCCAGCATCTCCTCTCTTGTCATCTCAGGCATTATTGTCGGAATGCGTCTTGCAATCATGGTCTTGCCGCATCCCGGAGGTCCTATCATAAGAAGGCCGTGTCCTCCTGTTACCGCTATACTTGCAGCACGCTTAGCATTCTCCTGCCCCATTATTTCTGAATAGTCTACGCTATATCTGCAGCTGCTGCGATATTCGCGCCTTTCTATTATCGGTCTTGAATCGTCATCATTGATTGCATCTACACATTCCGCGAGTGTTTCAACCGGATACAGTTCAACACCGTCAATGATAGATGCTTCATGCATGTTCGCAGCAGGAATAATAATCTTATCAATACCTGATTTCATAAGGCATATAACCATAGGAAGAATTCCTGTAACTGCCAGAACATGTCCGTCCAGCGACAACTCACCGATTATGCCGTATTCTGAAGCACGCCTTACATCAACATAGAAACTCGATGCCAGCATACCGATAGCCATAGGAAGATCAAGTCCGCTGCCATTCTTTCTCAATCCTGCCGGCGAAAGGTTAACCGTCACCCTTTTTCGCGGGTAGTCATAGCCTGAATTGATGATAGCCGACTTGATTCGTTCTTTTGATTCCTTTACCGTCGTTGATGCCAGCCCTACTATATTGACACATGGAAGGCCTTTTGAAATATCCGTCTCCACGCATACAGCATTTCCTTCAATACCGCTGCACACAGAAGTCCTAATTACACTTATCAAATACTGATTATCCCCCTTTCACTGAATCCTGTTTCAGAAACAATTCTCGATATGACTGATTTCAATTTCTATCACATCAAAGCTGATATCGTAGTGCTCCATATGCCTGGAGCCGAGATACATATCTGAAATCATACGTATTCTTCTGCGCTTGGTCTTATCAACGGCCTCTGCCGGATACCCGTATTCATCACCGGTGCGTGTCTTAACCTCCGCAAAATGAATACAGCCTCCCTTCACAGCAATTATGTCTATCTCACCAAATTTCGTGCTGTAATTGCGTTCAATAATCTGATACCCTTTTCCTTCAAGAACATATGCTGCCAGTTCTTCGCCAAGCTTCCCTTTATGTCTCTCATTTGTCATAACAGCAACCTCCGCTCTTCAATTGATAACACATTTCACATTTCCCTTCAGCACACACTTTCTCGTGAAAAATTCTCGAAGTCGCAGCTTTTCGCGCAGCAAAAAAGCGCCCTGAGGCGCTTTTACACTCTTATTCTACAGTTCGCAGAAGCGTATTATCGCTTTTGCAACTCCGTCTTCGTCGTTCGTATCCGTTACATAATCCGCATAATTTTTCGTACCGCCCCAGGCATTGCCCATAGCTACACCGGTTCCGGCATATCTTATCATTTCTATATCATTTGGAGCATCGCCGCAGCACATCAGCTCAGTTCTGTCTATACCGAGCTTCTCGCAGAGAGCCTGCAGTGCTTTGCGCTTACATGTATCCGGACCTCCCGCTTCGAGGTTGTTCGAAAAAGAAGACGTAATCATCGCATTCGGAATCGCTTCAATCTGCGATCTGAGCTTCTCCATAATATCCAGATCAGGAAAATAGAAATTCAGATTCTCAATGCAGTCTATATTCTCCATTATTCCGTCAAATAAAGAGTCCAGCGGTATTCTTGTCTTGAGTACATATTCTTTGCTCCTGTTCATGCAGCCCTCGCGCTCCACCATCTCGTAGAAAGTTCTGTCCATATAGGCATTCCCCTTCCAGAAAGCCTCAAGCATTATATTATTCTCTCTGGCAATATCAATCGAACGAAGCACTGCTTCGCTCGCCAGATAATCGCCGTATATTATTTCTTTTTTCTGCAGATCGGTAATTATCGCTCCATTGGATGAAACCGCATAATTAATGCCTTGAACCGACAGTATCGAATCAGGGAGAGACGAGAAAACTCTTCCGGTTGATATTACCACCTGTATTCCCGCCGCTGCCGCTCTTTCAAGGGTTTCTTTTGTAAAATCGCTCAGTCTGCCCTTGCTGTTAAGCGTCGTTCCGTCAAGGTCAAGAGCTACCATTCTAATCGTCATTTTGTTCTGCTCCTATACACCCCCAAAGCATTGCATTGCGCTTCTCCAGGGATTATAATTGGATGATATATTATGTTGTTATTATACATCTTAATGCAGTAATCCACCACAAAGATGAGGAGCGAAAATGAAAATTGCAATTTTCGGTGCCGGTAAGCTCGGTCTTCGAGTAACAGAAGCCCTTGTTGAGGGTGATTATGACATCACTCTTGTAGATACAAACGAGAATAAGCTCAATCAGATTGGACAGCAGTATGATGTCCTCACTTTTGTTGGCGACGCCAAATCCGTTGATGTGCTGAAGCAGATCAATATCAAGTCATATGATTTTCTTCTCAGCTGCACATCTTCTGATGATACGAATATTCTGTGTGCATCATGTGCTAAAGTTCTCGGCTGCCCTAAAGTTGTAGCAAGAGTTACCGAGCCGGAGCACATGAATCAGATGAACTTCATCTGTGATCATTTTAATATAGATGCAATTATTAATCCGGATATGCTTATAACCGGAGAGATATACAGATATCTCATAGAACAGTATTCTCTTACTAACGGAATATATACTACCAAGCGCATTACGATGATTGAATTCGAGGCAGATAAAGAGCCTCAGTTTATCGGCGAGGATATGAAAGATTTCAGAGCCAACCACCCTGAGATGCTTATTGTCGGAATATCAAGACACGGCAAACTGCTCATTCCTCACGGAGATGATGTAATTCGCGCAGGAGATCTGCTCTACGTTCTGGGAGATAAAGATGTTATGCAAGAGTTCTCACGTAAGCTTTTCAAGAAGCATCAGCGTGTTCAGAAGACTCAGAAAGTCATGATAGTCGGCGGAGGAAGAACAGGCTATTACCTCGCAAAGAAGCTGTCCCAGTTCGGTGCTCATGTAAAGATTATCGAGAATGATAAGAAGCGCTGCCACTACCTGACCAACCACCTGCCTAACGTAATGGTTCTTCACGGAAACGGAACTAACATCGACCTTCTTTTATCAGAGAATCTTTCATCAATGGATGCATTTGTTACATGTACGGGCTTTGATGAGGAGAATCTGCTTCTTGCTCTTACTGCAAAGAATCATGGAGTCAAGGATGTTATTTCAAAGATCAGCCACGAGAGTTACGATGACCTGATTTCAACACTTGGAATTGATATGGTTCTTAACCCTATGGATCTTAGTGCAGGTACAATTCTACGTATGATAAGTGGAGAAAAGAGAGTTCTATCAACGGTTCTCCTGCAGGGACAGGCAGAGCTCATGGAAATATATACCGACGAGAAGATGGGTATGCTTGGTACCCCTCTTAAGAATCTTAATCTGCCTGATTTCTTCATTATTGCAGCTATCAATCGCGGTGGTGAAACTATCATTCCGAACGGTAATACTGTAATCAAGCCGGGCGATCACGTAATCGTCGTGTGCCTTCTCTCTAACATCGGATATGTGGAGAAGCTGCTCAAACCTAGCAGCAAATTGAGTTTCTTTAAGTAGTAATTGAAATTATGCTCAAAAAACTTATTCATTTTACAGGAGACTTTCTAATCATTCTGGGAGGATGTATGTGCCTCCCTCTTCTTATTGCCCTGATCTACGGTGAGAAAACCGAGATCAAGGTTTTTCTTATCTGTATACTCTCTTGTATTGCAGCGGGCATAATAATCAATGTTTTCTTCAGGAAGAATATCACTCTTGAATATGCCAATCGCAGAGACAGCTACCTTATTGTAAGTTTTTCATGGATCATTGCTTCAGTAATCGGTGCTGTGCCATACATGCTCTCAGGCACAATAGATAATTTCTTCCAGGCATTATTCGAATCCTGTTCCGGATTCACAACAACAGGTGCTTCAGTATTCACTGATATAGAGAATCTTCCGCACTCTATTCTTATCTGGCGCTGCTTCTCACAGTGGCTTGGCGGAATGGGAATCATTGTTCTTTTCGTCGCACTACTTCCAAGAATCGGAGCAAAAGTGTCATCTATTTCTAACACAGAGACACCAGGACCTATCAAGTCCAAGATTGCAGCCAAATCTTCCGATTCATCCAGATATTTCTACATTGCATATTTCACACTTACATCGATTCTGTTCATACTGCTTGCTTTCAGCAAAATGAACCTGTTCGATGCACTTGCACATGCCTTTTCAACGATGGCAACCGGCGGTCTTTCAACGCATAACACCGGTCTCGCCTATTATGACAGCGGATATATATATATGGTAATTGGATTCTTTGCAATGACAGCCGGAACAAACTTCATACTGTTCTTCGAGTTTCTTGCCGGTAGAGTCAGCAAAATCATCAGAGATGAAGAATACAACACATATCTCGGTATTATTTTCTTCAGCACTCTCTTTATCGGGCTTGCTCTATGGTTCAATCGAAGCTTCTCTTCTATATCAGAATCCTTTATGCACGCTCTGTTTCAGACAGTCAACACTCTTTCTACAACCGGATTTATGACAGGTGATGCCGCATGGCCGCCATTCTGTGTTCTTCTGCTTGTCTTTCTTATGGCTATGGGCGGCTGTTCTTCTTCCACTGCAGGTGGAATCAAGATGTCAAGAATGCTTATTGCAGGAAAGATTGTCAAAATCGAACTGAAACAAAGAACGCACAGCAATCTGGTAGATGATATCAAATTGAACAGACAGCCTCTTCAAGGAAGCACGCTCTCATATATTTATTCATATTCAACATTGTTTTTCGCAACAGTAATACTCGGCACTATGATAGTAAGCATTTTCGGCGGAGGCTCCGCAGAAACCAACTTCCTTACTATACTGTCCTGTATAAGCAGTCTTGGCCCAGGTCTCGACACGCTTGGACTGGTATGTGAGTACCATCTGTCGTCACCAGTGTGCATACTGACATATAACTTTATTATGATTGCCGGAAGATTAGAAATCACAACGATTCTTGTGCTGTTCTCTAGACACTTCTGGCAGCCGGACAAGGTATTCAACTAATCGAAAATGAACAAAGACAACAGTAGATTCATCCTGAATATTATGGCTATTGCCATGGTAATATACGGAGTTGTTATGCTCCCCTCTCTTTTCATGGCAATACTCTACGCAGAAAAAGGTGTAGCTGAGTCTATGTTAATCATCAGTGGATGCAGCATTCTTGCAGGCTTAATCGGGCATTATCTGCTTTCAAATAATCTGTCTCAGGTAAGTTTTCGCGTATGCTACATTACAACTGTAACAATATGGGTTTGTGCAGTAGCAATGAGTACGATTCCGTACCTTGCTTCAGGTGAAGGATATTCATTCATCGACTGCCTTTATACTGCAACAGCGAGCTGGACAACCTGCGGAACATCAGCCATTCCTATAGATACCATGCCTATAGGTCTTCTACTCTGGAAATGCACCTGCAACTGGATTGGCGGAATCGGCATCGTTCTTCTCGTAATAACCTTCCTGCCTGAATGGCAGAATGTTGGGCAGCGTCTGGTATCAACCGAGATCAGAGGTCCTGGATTCCTTATGTCGAATCTAACCTTTAGAAAAGCATACAGACGAATCATCTTCATTTATCTCAGTATCACTATATGCCAGTACATTGCGCTGAGGTTCTCTGGTTTTAACAGATTGACAGCCCTGCTCACCACTATGAGCAACACCAGCACATCAGGTGTACAACATCTGAGCGGCGGCATAATAACAGCTTATCCGCTTGCAATTCGTGTGATACTTTCGCTTTTCGCATTCCTGAGTTCAATTAACATATCTATATATGTTCTTCTTGTATACGGTAAACTGTCAGCAGTTCTCCGCAATACTGAACTCAAATTCTATCTGACATATATTGTTCTTGCCAGCGTAATAATAACAGCAATAGTTCATTTTGACCCGTCAAATAGCAGATCTGTACAATTCGGTGAAGTACTGATGCAGACAGTATCATTTACATCAACATCAGGATTCATTGTTACAGACTGCAGTTTCTGGCCGACAGCATGTTTCTCGATTATTATTATTCTGATGTTCACCGGTTCATGTGCTATATCATCAGGTGGCGGAATCAAAGTATCACGTATATCGCTTGGACTTATGAATATAAGATCAATAATATACACGAGCATACATCCGCACGGCTTCCGTCCGGTTATGTATAATAAAGAAGAATCTCAGCCCGCTGATCTGGCAAGAGTCAATGTATACATACTTCTGTTCATGTGTGTATATTTCTTTGGAGCACTTCTGATTACACTGGACGGCACATCCATAATGGATGCATTATCGCTGTCACAGGCAATGCTTACCAATTCCGGAACATCCGTAACAAGCCTTGCAGATCCCGGAAATGTCGACAATATCAGCTCGTTTACAAAATGCATTCTCGCTTTTCTGATGTTGTGCGGACGACTGGAAATCTATCCTGTTCTGCTTGTATTCACAAAGGGCTTCTGGGACAACCGCAGCGAATAACAGAATATACGAACTCCTCGCTGTGAGGAGTTCTTTTTTTGCAAAAAGGTAAAAGAAAAGAGCTGCGATATAATCGCAGCTCTGAATCTTCAGTAGTCAGAATCTGATAAGTCGGCTTATGCCTCCTCGTTCTCCTCTGCCTCTTCAGCTACCTCTTCCTCTGGAAGGTTAGCCTTGATGCTGAGGCTGATTCTCTTTCTCTCTGGATCGATCTCCATGATCTTAACCTCAACAGTTTCTCCAAGCTTAAGCTCATCGAAAACGTTCTCAACTCTCTTGTTAGCAATCTCCGAGATGTGAACAAGACCGTCAAGGCCTGCCTCAAGCTCTACGAATGCACCGTACTCCTTGAGCTGAACAACCTTTCCTTCGAGAGTCTGACCGATCTGATACTTTGTACCAACAAGTGACCATGGCTCTGGCTGAGTCTGCTTAAGACCAAGTGAAATCTTTCCTTTCTCCTCATTGAGTGAAAGAATCTTTACATTGATGATATCACCAATCTTGAGAATCTCCTGTGGGTGCTTAAGCTTGCCCCAAGAAATCTCAGAGATGTGAAGAAGTCCATCAACCCCACCGATATCTACGAAAGCGCCGTAGTCAGTAAATCTCATTACCTTACCCTCAACTACATCGCCAACGTTAAGGTTGCTCCAAACCTCAGCAACCTGCTTATGCTTCTCCTCTACCAGTACAACCTTTCTTGAGAAAACGGCTCTGTTGCGCTTTGTATCAACTCTGATAACTCTTACTTCAACATTCTGACCGAGGAACTCGTCTGCATTCTCAACATATCTGTCTGACAGCTGTGACATAGGGATGAATCCGGTAATTTCCTTGTAAGCAGCAATAACACCACCGTTAACAGCTCTTGTAAGCTTAACATTGATGATCTCCTTGCTCTCCATTGCGTCCTCAAGCTCCTTGTAGTTCTCAACTACAACAAGTCTCTTCTTTGAAAGAAGGATTCCGCCCTCTCCCTCGTCGGACTTAATTACCTTAGCCTGAATCTCATCGCCTTCCTTGAAGACATCCTTGAGAGTCTGACCATCTTCTAACACTACTTCATCCTTACGCAGAATACCGTCCTTCTTGCAGCCCATGTTAACGATAACTTCCTCGTCACGAACCTGCTCTACCTTACCGTCAACGATATCGCCCGGCTTTGGCAGACGTAAAGATTTCTCAATGTCATCCATGAAATCCATCATTGGATTCTTTTCAATATTCTTTGTGACATTTTCGCTCATACTAGCAATAACCTCCTTGATAATCCACTCAGGTGTCGATGCACCTGCAATCACGCCTATTTTATTATATTTTTTGAAATCTTTCAACCGATTATCAAACTTATCCTGCACAAAAATTGAGTTTTTGTTGCTGTTTTTTGCAATTTCGAACAACTTTCTTGAATTTGAGCTTTTTTCATCGCCAATTACAATCATTGCATCGACAGTTGATGCCAGATTAGCGCAACTTTCCTGTCTATCTCTAGTCGCATTGCATATTGTATTTCTAAGCTCATATCTGCAGTCGGCCTGATCAAAAATATCAATAATTGATTGCAGCACATCTTCTTTAAAGGTTGTCTGTGCCACCACGATAGGATTGTTGTGTTCTGTCTTCAGATATTCCACTGCATCTTCGCAGCTTTCCAGAATCGCTGCTGAATAATTGCACCAGCCGTTTGTTGCTGTTACCTCAGGATGTACAGCACTTCCGACTATAACCACATCTCTGCCCTGAGAATGTGCCTCTTCAACCAGTGAATGAATTTTTGCAACGAAAACACAGGTAGTATCCACAAGTGTGATACCCTTCTCTTCCGCTTCGATATAGAACTCACGCGGTTCTCCATGTGATCTTACGATAACGGTATCCCCGGCTTTTGCCTGTGAGAGATTATCGATATTGCCTACCCCATGTGATTCAAGGTAATCAGTTACAGAACGATTATGTATAAGAGGGCCACATGTATACAGTCTGTAGCCCTCTCTATCTTTATCTGCCTCCGCAAATGCCATATCAATTGCTCTCTGCACTCCAAAACAGAATCCGGAATGTTCAGCAATTTGTACTATCATTGTCTATTTGAAAAGTTCCTTTCCAATGTACTTTGCGTTATCGCCAAGTGCATCCTCGATTCTGAGGAGCTGATTGTACTTCGCAACTCTGTCAGTTCTTGCAGGTGCACCGGTCTTAATCTGAAGTGCATTGATTCCAACAACGAGATCTGCGATTGTTGTATCCTCAGTCTCTCCTGATCTGTGGGAAATGATTGTATTGTAACCATTCTTCTTTGCAAGAGCAATAGCATCGAGAGTCTCTGAAATGCTTCCAATCTGGTTAAGCTTGATAAGAATAGCATTAGCACATCCAAGCTCAATTCCCTTTGCAAGCTTCTCCGGATTTGTTACAAAGAGATCGTCTCCTACAATCTGGATCTTGTCACCAAGCTTCTCAGTCATAAGCTTCCAGCCATCCCAGTCGTCCTCATCAAGACCATCCTCGATTGACTTAACAGGATACTTGCTGCAGAACTCTTCCCAGTTTGCAACGAGCTCTTCTGAAGTGAATGTTCTTCCAGACTTAGGCATCTTGTACTCTCCAACCTTGTCAGTCTTCCACTCACTTGCCGCTGCGTCGATAGCAATGACGAAATCTTCACCTGGCTTATATCCGGCATTCTCAATTGCTGCCATGATATAGTCCATTACTTCAAACTCATCCTTGAGGTTAGGAGCAAAACCGCCCTCATCACCTACAGAAACTGCATACCCCTCTTTCTTGAGGTCCTTAGCAAGCTGATGATATACCTCTGAACACCATCTCAGGCACTCCTTGAATGAAGGTGCTCCTACTGGCATAATCATAAACTCCTGTACATCTACAGTATTTGAAGCGTGAGCTCCACCATTCAGAATGTTCATCATTGGAACAGGAAGTGTATAACCGTTAATGCCACCGAAGAATTTGAAAAGAGGCATCTTCATTGACATAGCAGCCGCTCTAGCACATGCAAGTGAAGTAGCAAGAATAGCATTTGCTCCAAAATTGTTCTTGCCCTTTGTTCCGTCTGCATCCATCATTATCTTCTCTATTGCATAGATGTCAGCTGCATCCTGACCGATAACGAGATCTCTGATTTTTGCGTTAACATTCTCAACAGCCTTTGTTACGCCCTTGCCTCCGTAACGTGCTTTATCACCATCTCTGAGCTCAAGAGCCTCATAGATACCGGTTGATGCTCCACTTGGTGCATCTCCATATGCGACAGTTCCGTCTGCAAGCTCAACTTCTACTTCAACTGTTGGATTACCTCTTGAATCGAGAATCTCACGTCCAAGAACTCTTACAATCTTTGTTGACATTTGTATATCTCCTTTGCTGTTTCTTGAAACAAGTTATATCATATTTCAATCAGTTAATTATACACCACAGCCAGATATGCAACAAGTATTATGCTATACCGCACAGCCTGAGTTCTCAGCTCTCATGCGCACAATGCTCTTTTCAGCCAGGCGGTCAAATCTGATATAATCTCCCTCTTCAATCGCAGCTTTAAGCTTCTCAAAAATCTCACACTCATGCCTGTTACGCGCATCTTTTATCTTATCCATAAACAGAATCAGCTTCGTCGAGAAATCCATTTTCTTGAAATCCGGGTAAAACAGGAATTTCATTTCATCAGAATATACACTGTTGTTGTAACTGTATATCAGTTCCGGTTCTAGCAGATAATTATCGGCTTTGATCAGCCACTCTTCGCTCATACCGTTCAGCTTGATGATACTCCTGAGAAGTATCAGTTTATCCAGCGTACTCATAGCTGAATAGTCGAGTCTTCTGTTGTATCCGGTATCATAGCTGAACATATACGAATCATTTTCTTTAACAATCGTCATGCTCAGAAAACACGGGCAATAGTTATTTGCCAGTATCTCGCACATATATCTTGGCATATGATAATTGCATATACTCTGTCTCAATGTTTTCTTCATTCTGTATGATTCACCTCCTGTTTATCCTCCGCATTTAAGACACGGCGTGTATCCCCTGTCTACTGCTATTCTCTTCTCGACTTCAATATAGTTCCTTTCCAGAGTTTCACATCCCCCGGCGTGGAAAGCCTCTCCTTCATCCGGAAAAACATATACAAGCGCACCATCCGGCAATTTTCTGCTCCCACATTTAGGGCATGATCTGTAACTGCTTCTGACTGCACTTCCGAGTATTGCAGCTGTGCTGTGTGCCGTAAGCGTATTACATCCTTTGTTATGATAACGTTCTCCCCGATTCGGGAAAATAAATACAGGCTCACTGTCTTCTCCTGACATCGCCGCGTCCGTCATCGGGCATAGCGGTCTCGTCTTGCCAACATATGCTCTGGTAATGCAGGACACATTGTATTCAGCCTCCGATGCCAAGCCCATAGGATTGGGAGCTTTCATCTGCATTCTAAGGCTTATTCCTATCAGTTCATCATTTACCGGAGTACTTTGCCGGTAAATGTAATCTGTAATTGTCAGATTTTTTGCAACTGAATTATTATCCTTAATCTCTTTTGTAATACCATACGGAACAGCTGGAGATATGTCAGTTAAGACAGCTTCAGCAGCTGCTTTTCTAAGTTCCTTCGCAGTAATGAAATTCGAGTCTTCGATACACACATACATGAGTATTATCGAATTGAGCACTATAAGAACAATTACAAAGACCGGCAGGGTAATTGCAGCTTCTACAATATAACTTCCCCTCTTTGTCCTGATATTCGAAACTTTATTATCTGTACTTTCCTTCCGATTCATACTCTCTTCCGTTTGCTTCTATTGATATTTCTGTTCCTATGTAATACTCATCCATATTGAAATCATCATAGTATCTATATTTCATATCTATCTGAACAATATCCATAATTCTGAGCAGCCTTACTTTCTCATTTAATGCCAGCATCATCACCTTGAGATAATCCTCGTAATTCTGTCCTTCTGTTATTTCCTCTTTTGCTTCGTCAACCTTATCCAGGCATGAATCAATTTCTTCACTGTTCTCATCCATCATCTGTAAAGACTCTTCATCCAGTTCAGACTGGATATCTTCTGATTCAAACACACTCCTGAGCGATACCTTCCATTCGCCAGCCTTCTTGAGGAAAGGAACTCTTCCCCCTTCAATCAGAGTATCTATATCCGCTTCACTTTCCATTGCTGCCCACACTTCTGCTGCAGCAGCCTGCGTCAGCAAAGCTGCAGGACCCGGGGTGATAAGTTCAGAAACCTCAGCAATCGCTGCCATCTTTGCTTTGTCCTGATACAGCGATGCCAGATTCAGCACATTTCGAATTGCAAAAATATAAGTTCTGCACCTTCTGTAATTCTCATCATCATCTTTCTTTCCTGCGATAATATATTCCCATTCATTATCAAAATACGTTTTCTTGTGATCTGCCATGTACATATGGTTTCCCATATGCCTGCATATAAAAGCAAGTTCTACCGCAGAATCTCCGACAGCCGCTGTCGCGTCCTCAAATGAGTTCTCCTCCAGACTTTTTCCTAAAGCGGAAGCATCAATGCTGTTTCTTATTCCGGCAGAAGGCAGCGTATCAAGTACGACTTCATTGCCTATTACATGATTACTATCGTCTTTTACACCACTCCTTCGAATTCTCTTGCTTCCTTTTATCACCTTTTCTGCACTGTCTGATACGAAACTGTTACTAATTGAATGAATGAAATTGTCAGGATCAGAAAGAGTGTATGATCCAAGATAAGACGAAGCTTCGCCAATTCTCGCATCAAGCTTTCCGGCGCACGAATAGTCCATATAATAATCCAGTTTGCGATTGACTTCTCGCTCACTACCCCAGAAAGCCATAATTCCGTAGTCATCAAGAAGATGCCTGTCGTACTCAGAAAGAATCGCTTTCGACCAGAGTCTGCTAAAAGATTCGCACTCACTCCTGACTGACAGATGTCTTGAAAGAACTATGGCGCCGGATATACAACCTGCAAAAGTCGTTATTATTATTGCCAGAAGAACCGTTGATGATCCCTTCTTATTTCTCAACAACTTCATTTGTTCTCACCAGATAATCTTCGTTATACAGAGGCATTTCAACTTTAATCGTCTTTTCTGCTGCAGCATTAAGCAGTCCGCTCCTTGCAAGAACCACTTCCTTCTGTACAGAAAAATCCGAAACCAGTTTCCCCTGATATGCATCACTTTCCTTCAATGCTTCAAGATGCAGTTTCACAGAAGAAGAAAGCACATCGAGGCAGAAAACAAACATTCTCAGCATGAGCATAGCCGCAAGTATTATCACAGGAACCGCGATTGCTGCCTCAACCATCTGGCTTCCCCTCTTATTGGAAACTGTACGAACTAATGGTCTCATTAGAAATTTCCGGCATCAAGGTTGCTAAATACAGCATTAACGAATCCTGTAATCTGTGTCTTGAAGATAATTCCCACTCCAACCGCAATTGCTACCAGAATAGCAACCTGAACCATCTCCATTCCTCTCTTATTTCTCAGAGCTTTTAATATTCTCATTTCAATCTCCTTTCTTTTCACATATTAAGAAACGCCGGTGCTATGGTAATAACGACCAGTATAATCAGCAAAAGTCCCAGCGGATAAGCCATCTTCGCATCGAGTGCTTTACCTCTTTCTGTAGCAATTATTTTTCGATTCTCCCAAAGGAAACTGCTTTCACGTTGAAGGCTCTCCACAATATCACTTCCGCGTTTCTCATTCTCTGTCAGAATTGTCGCAATTCTTATCATCTCTTTGACATTGTATTCATTAGCATAATCAGCAAGCAGCTGTGCGGTACTTGTCCTGTGATCCCGGTTCTTCTCTTCGATTTCTATCATCGACTGTTCAAAGAAATTTCTTTTTTCCACAGGGATCTTCGAATAGCTGCTGCATATACTATCGAAAGCATCGCTTAGTATCATACCCGCATTCAGCGTCAGCAGAATCTGATTGCAGAAGCGCGGAAGACCGCTTATTATGCTGCTTCGCTTCGCCGCAGTCTGCTGTTTCGGTTTATCAATGTTGCTTTTAACAATACATAGAACCAGCACAATATATATCAGCGGAATGAGGAAATAATCCGTTCTGTCTTTCTTCTGCGCCTCCCATCTCAGTCTGCTTCCGTCAGAAAGCTTGACAGGCAGCACAATCTTCTTTCTATCTGAAAGCTCAATATCGGAAATCATATTGCTGATTTCAGTTTCTCGCTTTGCATCAGCCATTTCTTCATCGTCCATATCTGATGCATTATCACGTCTGTCACTTCGCTTTCTTATTGTTAACTCACGCTCAGAAGTATCATTCTCAGACTCAACAGTCAGCTTCAGTCTGCACTCATTCACCGCTTCATCCTCAGACCACTGGATAGCAGTAATCCTTCCCTTTTCATCTTTGATGTATGTATCAGCCGCACCTATATCACGCACCACCAGAGCGAGAACAAGCAGAGCAGCTCCTACGCTTACCATATACAGGCGCTGCATAGTTTTCTTGTCCTGAATACTTTGCCTTATCTTATATTTCAATTTCCGTTATCCTCTGTACAAGTCCATATATTCCAACAATTCCGGCAATAACAGCTGTCATTATCAGCCGACCGGCAAAACTTCTGTAAAGCGGATCAATATAATCCGGCGAACAGATATTCAGAAAAACGATAATAATGACCGGCATTACAAGTATGAGCAAGCCTTCATGTTCCTTTCGTCTGACTATTTCTCTAATCTCATTATCTATTGTCATCTTGTCTATAATCACGCTTGCCGCCCTGTTAATCGCCAGAATCAGATTTGCTCCGCTCTTCTTGCAGATACTGTATACTGCAACGAAATCCAGTACATCCTCAACGCCGCTCATTATCCCAAGCTCGTTCAATACCTCTATGTCATTCTCTCCTCCTTTCTCCATTCGCTCATACACCGTTTCGAGCTGCTGACCCAGAATGCAGGCGTCTCCATGAATCTCTTTCAGTCCTGATATGGATTCTCCGATTGCATCTTTCATCGAGCGTCCAGCACCGATCGCAGTTGATAAAATAAAAAGTTCGTCCTTGAACTGCACCATGAAGTCGCGCTTTCTTCGTAGCTTGAGCTCTTCCGTCACATATTCCTCAATCTTTTTGACAAAAGGAAGAATTACAACAGCGAACAGCAGATTCCTGTAGAACAGCAGCGCTATAAAAGCCGCAGCAGCAATTATGCCTGAGTAGAACAAAGCCTTTTCATTTCTGCTGAATTCATATTTGCTTAGATCTGTCATTTTCAATCAACCTCCTCAGTCTTGCGTCATCAATCAGCTTATTAGATGTTCTTACAAGCTTTCCCTCCTCATTCTCTTCAAAAAGATAATTCAGCACATAGTCGGTCCCATCAAATCCCGACAGCTCTGCAACCTCTACCACACTTCTGCGACTCGCGGAGTCCCTTTTGAGATGCACAAAAATATCAATAGCATTCGCAATCTGACTTTTGATTGAATAAACAGGAATCTGAGCATCCATCAGGTACATTGTTTCAAGTCTGTTGAGCATACCCTTGATTGAGTTACCATGTCCGGTAGACATACTTCCATCGTGACCGGTATTCATTGCCTGAATCATATCCACAACTTCGCGTCCTCTTACTTCTCCGACAATTATTCTGTCAGGTCTCATTCTCAGACTGGTCTTGATGAGGTTCTGCATATTAACTTCACCCTTTCCAACAGAATTTGCACTTCTACACTCCATATGAACCTTATTGTCTATGCTGCTTATCTTTAATTCCGCTGAATCCTCTATTATGATTACGCGTTCATCGTGTTCAATCTCCATAGCAAGCGCATTCAGGAAAGTTGTTTTGCCTGATGAAGTCCCCCCGCTTATGAAAATATTGTATCCGGCTCTGACAAGTGACCTAAGTACATCAGCACATTCACAGGTAACACTCCCATAGGCCTCAAGCTGTCTTAGTGTAATCTCCTCATCAGCAAACTTTCGAATTGTAAGAATCGGGCCATTAAGGGCAACTGCCTGCAGCACCCCGTTAACCCTGTAACCATTGGGAAGTCTTGCATCAACAATCGGACTGGCATCATTCACCTCTCTGTGTACATCTGCCGCCAGCATCCTTATTGTCTCCTCCAATTCGTCAGCACTGATAAAAGAATCATCCACTTCCGTCAGCTGTCTGTTCTTCTCAACAAAAATCCTATCCGGACCATTAATCATAATCTCGTTGACAGACTCATCTTCAAGCAGGTCATATAAAATGCCGTACTTGTTCCTCACACGTCTGAAAAGATTTCCGATTACTGCATCAACATCTTTAACAGCAACCGCCTCAGATAATTCAGATTTAAAGAAAGTATCTTCACATATCTTAAGTATTTCTTCTTCATCCGCTGAAAGATATCCCTTATCACTATCTGTCAGCTCTCGCCTGATCTGCTTCGAAAGGCAGGCAAGCAGATCTGCATATCTTTTTACAATATTTCTGTTATGCATCTGTTCTAACCGCATATCTCCTGTTCAATTCAGCATCAAGCATCATCTCCAGATTCTCCCTTCCGTTCCTCTGTCGAATAGTTATAGTTCTCTCATCAGACAGTTCGGGCAAAATCTCTTCTTTGTCTCCCACTCCGTCAGCAGCAAAAATCACCAGGCTGCTCATATCGATTAGTGATATATTTGCATCAGTCAGTGATGAACCCATGTCGAATACGATAAAGTCAAAAGTCGCCAGCAAATTATCGGCAAACCGCCTCAGCTCCTCAGCAGATAATTCAGTCAGTCGATTGACAAGAGAAGATGTACGCAGATAACTTACCCCGTATTCATCTTCATAGAAATACGCATCTTTCGTGATTGGTCTTCCTTTCTGCAGTGCATATATAAGACGGATAAATGAATCGGTGCACGTAGCAAGTCTGTATGGATTGATATACCTTGCCGAAATAAGAAGTACTGATTTCCTTGTCTGATATGAAATATGACGAGCTGCAAATCTGGCAATATCTGTATATGTGCAATCCGAGTCAGAGACACCGCAGACACTGATTATTTCGCCTTCTCGGCAAATGTTCCTACTATCACGCTCTGTTATATCACCCTGAATCATACTGAGCTGAGAAATGATATTTGAAACGCTGTCATACTTGAAAATGCTGAGCTTCCCTCTCTGAATATCAGTATTAATTTCTGTCTTGTCACTTGTCAGATATACAATTCTTTCAATTCTGTCAGGTCCGCAGCAATCAGTCGGAATAAGCCTGTCAGTAAGAAGAATAGATTTGCTGTCCGCATCTAAAACATCAAATGACTCAACACGTTCAGCAAGGACAGAAGAGCTGCTGTTCATAAGCATCTCCGCGAAAGACTGAAGATATTCTGTGTCTCCGATGAGCATCTTAATTTCCAAAGCCTAACCCTCCTTTCTGATAGAACTCTACCACTCTTTGAATTTCCCTTCAGCACACACTTGCTCGTGAAAAAAATGCATAAAAAAAGACCTGGTCTAAAGACCAGGCCTTACTTATCGTCATCAATATAATCATCGGCAATCCACATATCCATCTGTTCTTTTGAAACAGGTGGTTCTGATCTGAAAAGCCACTTGAAGAATTTATATGCAAAATATGCAATACAGATTCCAGCGATTAACGCACTCATATAACCCCCCCAGAGTGTATTTAACGATAACTAAGAATATTATACATCATATATAAGCTTAGTAAATCAGGCAGATGAATTGAACTAAAAAATATACAAGCATAATTCAAATTAGGCCATAAAAATACAAAAGAGCGTTGGAATTGCCTATTTCCAACGCTCTTATGGTGCGCGAAGAGGGACTCGAACCCCCACGGTCGCCCGCCAGAACCTAAATCTGGTGCGTCTACCAGTTCCGCCATTCGCGCATATTTGCATATTTATAAAAAGGGAATCTTACGATTCCCCTAAGTGGTGACCCCAACGGGACTCGAACCCGTGTTACCGCCGTGAAAGGGCGATGTCTTAACCGCTTGACCATGGGGCCATATATAGAGAAAAAACCGGCGACGTCCTAATTTCCCAGGAGGCTCCCCTCCAAGTATCTTCAGCGCTAAAGAGCTTAACTTCTGTGTTCGGGATGGGAACAGGTGTATCCTCTTCGCTATTGTCACCGGATTTCTCTTTTCTATTGTG
>JAZUII010000038.1:0-5209 GCA_045642105.1 Anaerovoracaceae bacterium
CCTGTAGCTCCGCCGATACCGTCACGGCCGGTACTTCCACCTAAAAGAAGAACTACATCTGATGGTTCAGGTCTCTCACGACGAACATTAACTGCAGGAGCAGCCGCGATAACAGCGCCTACCTCCATTCTTTTAGCAACATAGCCAGGGTGATAGAGCTCGTCTACCATTCCAGTTGCGAGACCAATCTGGTTACCGTATGAAGAATAACCTGCTGCAGCCGTTGTTACGATTGAACGCTGAGGCAGCTTGCCCGTAAGTGTCTCGCTTACCGGCTGAAGCGGGTCAGCTGCGCCTGTAAGTCTCATAGCTGCGTATACGTAAGCTCTGCCTGAGAGCGGATCTCTGATGCATCCGCCGATGCATGTTGCCGCACCACCGAAAGGCTCGATCTCTGTTGGGTGGTTGTGAGTCTCGTTCTTGAAAAGAAGCAGCCAAGGCTGACGCTCACCGTCAACAGTTACAGTGATTTTGACTGTGCAGGCGTTAATCTCTTCTGATTCGTCAAGCTTGTCGAGTTTGCCCTGAGTTTTCAGGTACTTAACTGACAGAGTTGCGAGGTCCATCATGCAGATTGGCTTGGTTCTTCCAAGCTTTTCTCTAACTGCAAGATAGTCGTTATATGCTTTCTCGAGCAGCTTATCTTCGAATGTTACATCGTCGATAACCGTTCCGAAAGTTGTATGTCTGCAGTGATCTGACCAATAAGTGTCAATCATGCGGATTTCTGTGATAGTCGGATTTCTCTTCTCGCTGATAAAATAATCCTGACACACCTCGAGATCAGCTGCATCCATTGCGAGACCGTAGTCCCTGATGAACTGTGCTCTTCCCTCTTCGTCCAGATTGCGGAAACCATCAACTGTTGCCACGTCTGAAGGCACTTCGTACTCCATCTCGAGTGACTCAGGCATGCGGAGGTCCGCCTCGCGAGTCTCCACCGGATTGATGATGTATGATTTTACCGCATCAACGTCCTGAGGCAGGATATCTCCGTAGAGTGCATATACCTTTGCGCATCTTACAAGAGGCTTCTCGCCCTGTGAGATAATCTGTATGCACTGTGCAGCTGAGTCTGCTCTCTGATCGAACTGTCCCGGAAGCGGCTCAACGGCGAAAACCGATTTGTAGCCTCTGCAGTTAAGTCCTTCGAGAGTCTCTGCTGTATTGTCGAGCTGAGGCTCTGAGAAAACTGTTCCGACGCAGTAGTCGAAAAGCTCTTTATCTATGTTGTCTGCATCATATCTGTTGATAACTCTGACAGCAGTAACTCTATCGATTCCGAGCAGCGTTCTGATGTCGGAAAGGAGAGCCTTAGCCTCGTTCTCGAGTCCCTTCTTTTTCTCTACATATATTCTGTAAACCATATCTCCCTCTCTATCTCTCAAGCGCCTTGAGTGCTTTCGCACCTATATCGCGGCGTGTGTATTTGTTGTCGAACTCAATACTGTCTACCATATTATACGCTTTCTCGACGGCTTTCTCCAATGTCGGCTCAACTGCCGTAACACCGAGGACTCTTCCGCCGCCGGTAAGCAGTCTGTCTCCATCAGACTTCGCGCCTGCCACGAAGGTGTTAGCCCAAATATTCGAAGGAATTTTTATCTCAAAGCCCTTCTCGTAGGAAACCGGATATCCCTCAGATGCAGCTATTACGCAGCATGCCGAAGCATCCAGCCACTCAACTTCGATGTCTGAAAGTCTCTCTTCTGTAACCGCCTGCATGATGCTGAGAAGGTCTGTCTTCAGTAGCGGAAGCACCACCTGTGTCTCAGGGTCGCCGAAGCGGCAGTTGTACTCGATAACCTTAGGTCCATCTGCAGTAATCATGAGTCCGAAGTAGAGACATCCTTTGAAGGTTCTGCCTTCAGCCTTCATAGCCTCTATTGTCGGAACGAAAATCTCCTTCATGCAGCGCTCAGCAATCTCTTCTGTGTAGTAAGGGTTAGGAGCGATTGTTCCCATTCCGCCTGTGTTGAGGCCGGTGTCCCCGTCGCCGGCTCTCTTGTGGTCCATGGAGCTTACCATAGGAACTACAGTCTTGCCGTCTGTGAATGAAAGGACTGATACCTCAGGGCCTTCGAGGAACTCCTCGATAACAATGTGGTCGCCGCTCTTGCCGAACTTGTGGTCCTGCATCATTTCTTTTACCGCTGAAACCGCCTCCTCGCGTGTCTCAGCGATGATTACTCCCTTTCCGAGAGCCAGGCCGTCAGCCTTGATTACCGTCGGAATCGGAGCTGTCTCAAGATATTCGATGGCTTTGTCCATATCGTCGAAAGTCTCATACTTTGCTGTCGGAATGCCGTACTTCTTCATAAGATTCTTCGAGAAAACCTTGCTGCCCTCGATGATTGCTGCGGCAGCATCCGGTCCGAAGCAAGGGATTCCTATCTCGTTAAGCGCATCCACACAGCCGAGAACCAGAGGATCATCCGGTGCAACGATTGCGTAGTCGATCTCGTTATCTCTTGCAAAATCCACGATTGCAGGGATGTCTGTTGCAGGTATCGATACTGTAACTGCATCTCTTGCGATTCCGCTGTTGCCCGGAAGCACGTATATCATCTCGATGCTGCGATTCTTAAGAATGCTTTTGACTATGGCATGCTCTCTGCCGCCACCGCCAACTACTAATACTCTCATTGTGCTCTCCTCCTTGTTACTAGTGGTGGAAAAGTCTCATTCCTGTAAATGCCATTGCGATTCCAAGCTCGTTGCAACAGTCGATAACTGCATCGTCTCTGATTGAACCGCCAGGCTGAGCGATATACTTTACTCCGCTCTTATATGCTCTCTGTACATTGTCGTAGAATGGGAAAAATGCATCGGATGCACATACCACGTCGCTGATGCCGTCGAGATATGCTCTCTGCTCTTCGTCTGTGAAACGCTCAGGCTTCTCGGTAAAATATTTCTCCCATACGCCGTCTGCACAGCAGTCTTCTTCGTTCTTGTTGATATAAGCGTCGATTACATTGTCTCTGTCCGGACGCTTCATCTCAGGCTTGAATGGAAGGTTCAGAACCTTCTCATGCTGGCGGAGGAACCATGTGTCAGCCTTGCCGCCTGCGAGTCTTGTGCAGTGAACTCTTGACTGCTGTCCTGCTCCGACACCTATAGCCTGACCGTCGATTGCGTAGCATACTGAGTTCGACTGTGTGTACTTTAATGTGATGAGTGCAACAATCATATCTCTGATTGCTGTCTCCGGAATGTCCTTAATCTCAGTCACAACATTTGTGAGGAGTTCTCTGCCAATCTTGAAATTGTTCCTTCCCTGCTCGAATGTGATGCCGAACACCTGCTTGTGCTCCTGCTCTGCAGGAACGAAGTCGGCGTCGATCTTGATTACATTGTACTTGCCGCCCTTCTTGGCTCTGAGAATCTCGAGTGCCTCTTCGCTGTAGCCCGGTGCGATAACTCCGTCGGAAACCTCTCTCTTGATGAGAAGAGCTGTTGTTACATCGCACTCGTCTGAAAGAGCAATCCAGTCTCCGAATGAACACATTCTGTCTGTTCCTCTCGCTCTTGCGTACGCACATGCGAGCGGGCTCTCATCCAATCCATCGATATCGTCTACAAAGCATGCCTTCTTGAGCTTCTCAGGGAGCACTGTTCCTACAGCCGCCGATGTAGGGCTTACGTGTTTGAAAGAAGCAGCTGCCGGCATACCGAGAGCTTCTTTTAGCTCTTTAACAAGCTGCCATGAATTGAGTGCATCCAGGAAATTGATGTATCCCGGACGACCGTTCATAATCTCGATTGGGAGCTCTGAGCCATCATGCATATAGATTTTTGCAGGCTTCTGGTTAGGGTTGCATCCGTATTTGAGTTCGAATTCCTTCATGCCTTATGCCTCCTCATTCTTGTTAATCATTCTTGTAACCGCCTTGCCGCTTGCAAGCTCTGTATATCTTACATAGAGTGAAATCTTGTTGTCCTGATCAAGCGCATTCCATATCTCATCTGTAAAAGAGTCTATATCGTCATTCATCTCGACTCTTCTTGGCTCTCCCTGGAATGTTGGAAGCGGATTGCCGTCTGACTCATATGTGTGGATAAAATGTCCCACACCGCTGACAGGCTCATACTCGTAGAAGTATCGGTTGCAGGCTGTTCCCTCTGCATCGGCACTCTTCAGTATGCTCATCGTGTATCTGAAATCCGCCTGCTCGTCGAATGTGATCTCTGCACTGATTCTTGGTGTCAGGTTAGGAGCATCCGGCTCGAACTGTCTTGTGAGAAGAGCGTCGTGGCCAGATCCGTCACGAAGCAGTGCCTCATAGATTGTGTCTGTCTGGTTGCCGTTAGTTACAATCAGCTTGTTGGCATACTCCCTTACAGCCGCATATATGATGAGGCTTGGGTCCTCGAGCTTCGAAGGATCGAACGGCTCAGTAAAAATCGCGCCGTCTCTCTCTCTGAAAACCCTGTTTCTGCTGTTGGCGCTTCTTCCCATGATGAAGTAGGCACTTACAGCATACTCTCCGTCCGGTGTCTTGCCGACGATGATACCTCTGCCCGGATACGAATTGCCTGCAACAATATCCGCAAATCTCTTAGTTGTGTATACGCTCATAACAAATCCTTTCTATTGACTCCGGCAGAATTATCCATTCGGCCTGTTCCATAACTCTTCTCTGTAAAATTTCCGGAGTGTCTCCTTCCTCGACACTCACGGCTTTCTGCGCTATGATACGACCTCCGTCAGGAATCTCGTTAACATAGTGCACAGTCGCACCCGTTACTTTTACCCCCTTCTCAAGTGCAGCCTCGTGAACGTGAAGTCCGTAGAAGCCCTCACCGCAGAAGGAAGGGATAAGGCTCGGATGAACATTTATTATTCTCTCCTCATAATGTCTGATGAAATCCTCGCTCAGTATGCACATGAATCCCGCCAGCACGATGAGGTCAATATCTCTTTCGTCAATTGCCCTGATTAACTCGTTCTCGAAAACCTCTCTGCCTTCTTTTCTGCTGATATGCATTGTCTCAACTCCTGCATCCGAAGCTCTCTGAAGAGCATAGGCATCCGCTCTGTTGCTGACCACCAGGCATACCTCTCCGCTTGTGATTACTCCGGACTTCTGTGCGTCCAGAACAGCCTGCAGATTAGTGCCGCCGCCCGATACCAAAACCGCTATTCGCACCTTTTTCATATTATTCTTTGCCCTTTCCGACCATCTGCAAAAGCGGCAAAAGCATA
>JAZUII010000039.1:0-4910 GCA_045642105.1 Anaerovoracaceae bacterium
AATCGCTATCGAGGAGGGACTGAGATTCGCTATCAGAGAGGGCGGAAGAACAGTAGGATCAGGCGTAGTTACAGAGATTATCGAATAATTCGGCTTGAAATGATAAACAGCAGGAGCTTCGGCTCTTGCTGTTTTTTCGTGTGCGAAAAAATCCGCAGCTTCAAGGGCTGGCAGAAGAAGCCCGGGCAAGGCTATGCGAGCCGGGGTATTCAAGCAGTCCTTAAGAAATTGATGAAGGGGAATAGTTATGACAGGTCATTTTATGTGAGATGGAAGGAAGCTGTTGTTTTAACAGAAAATTTCTTCGAACAGGATTAAAACGCATAACGGGATTTCACGAAAAGTCGCGAAGGATGTCGAAAAGTCACGAATAATGTCGAAACACCACCTGCCGTTCAGCAGAAATACTAAAAAATTCAGAAATTACGACTGAAACTTATGTGAGAAGCAGGCAAAATGCTTTTTTCACACAAAGACTGCTGCCGCACAAGCAATCGACACGCTGTCGCAAAACCGAACAATTAGCTGTCGCACTGCAGAAACGTACTGCCTGCACCGCATTTTTGTGAAATTAAAAAAATTGTCGCATTATGTCGCATTATATAGATATAAATTAGTATAAGAATTCATTTCTGTATGATATAATCGGCTTGAAATTTGTATACAAATATTGGAAGGGGAATATCATGAGAAAAAAGTTTTTAGCGATTATGATGTCGTTTGCAATGATTTTTTCGATGACTGCAGCAGCTTCGTTTGCTGATTCTGCATATAGTTCAGCAACAAAGCCTGCAGTTGCAAGTGATGGAAATCATATAGATAAGAGCAACTGCACTTATCGTAAGGGTACGGCAGCAGAGAAGAAGGCCTTTGAGAAACTGATGAAGATGGCGGGAACAAAGAATCTTGAGCTGATTTACATCAAGGCTACTTCACCCTTAAATAACACAACATATTATTTCGGGGAGAAGTTTACCGCAAAGTATACTGTTCGTGATACATGGGAGGACTGGTACACTGAGCCTGCAGTAGTTTTCTTTAACTCGGATTTTGAACCCTGCGATATAGCTTTTGGCGGTGATTATGCTGATCCTGAGGCAGACTGGGAGAACTGGACGTATACATGGAAGCTCAGCAAAACCATGCTTCAGAATCCTGGTAATTATTATGTAGGGTTCTTTGCAATGCCTGTAGATGAGAATCTCAACTATCCTGCTGGAAAGTCGATTGATGAGATCCTGTTTGATGACAGTGAGGATGCATTTGATGTTCCTTGTGATATAGTTCAGATTAAGGTCAAAAGTCTCGGAAGACCTGCAAGCGTATCTGCAACAGCAGGAAAGGGCAAGGTTACTGTTAAGTGGTCAGGTGTATCAGGTGCTCAGAAGTACAAGGTATATCGCAGCCTCAGCAAGAGCAGCGGATACAAGCTCGTAAAGACAACTACAAGCAAGTCATACACCAACACGGGCCTTAAGAAGGGTAAGAGATACTACTATAAGGTTAAGGCTGTAAGAACAAGCCGCGGCACAATATACGGCGCATACTCAACTGCGAAGAGAAGCGGAACAGTAAAGTAGTATAATAACAGACAGATGGAACTCGGAGGGGACACAGGGAACTATTCCTGTGTTTCCTTGCATATTAGATAAACTATGAAGAACAATAAATTACTTGCATGGATTACGATTATATCAATGTGTGTCAGCCTGAGCGCAGGCACACAGTTTTCGTATGCAGAGAATGAAGAATCAAAGGCTTCTTCGGAGCCTGCTGCAGGAGCGACAGCTGAGGATCTGCTGCAGATTCAGGACTCGGAAGATCGAAGCTACACGATGGATGAACTCTCAGACGATGAGTACGACGGTTTTATCTACAAGATAGATGAAGATATCTCTCGAAGTGATATTCGCGAGATGAACAGCGAGATCAGGAAGCTGGACGGAGAGGAGAGCATCGAGAAGCTTTCAGAGGATGGACTGTATAGGGCAGACAGCCTGGAGATAATAGACGAGGTTGTTTCAGCAGACAATCTTGAGTATGTCGAGCCGAACTATCGTTTTGAACTGTTCGATTACAGTATTGAGCCTGATGATGAATACTATGATGACCAGAAGTGGGTCTTTGACGCAATGAATGTTGACTATGCGTGGGGGAAAGGTCTTTACGGCAGCTACAATGGCAAAACGGCAAGAGTTGCTGTAATTGATACAGGCGTAAGTGAACATCCGGATCTGAACAATGTCATGGAAGGAACAGGCTTTATCAACGGCGAGGAGACCTTCGACTCGGATGATATGGACTTTCACGGCACCTTTGTTGCCGGCATCATCGGAGCAGAAAGCAACAACCATCTTGGTGTAACAGGATTAATGCCTGCTGTAGAAATTTATCCGATAAATGTCTTCCAGAAACTCAAGTCAAAAGCCTATGCAGATTTGGGTGATGTTACTCTGGCAATAAATGACGCTGTTGAGAATAGAGCTGATGTAATAAATCTCAGTTTGGGTTCGCCATACAAATCCAGAACACTGGAGAACGCAATAAAAGCAGCTGCTGCAAAGGGTGTGATTCTTGTAGCGGCTGCGGGCAATGATGGAAACAGCACTTACAACTATCCAGCAGCGTATGATGATGTTGTTGCGGTTGGATCCGTTGATTCAGACATGGATCTGGCATATTACTCCAACAGAAATGATCAGGTGACGGTGGCAGCTCCCGGTGACGGTATAGTTTCGACGATTCCTGAAGATATTCAAAGGATTGGAGTAATCAGAAAGGGTTATATGAAAGGTGACGGAACATCTTTTGCAGCGCCACAGGTTTCTGCGCTGGCAGCTATGGCCAAGACTATTCGCCCTGAGCTGACATCAAAGGAGTTCCATGCCCTGCTGAAAAAAACATCCGAGGATTACGGCACTTTCGGATATGACAAGTTGTATGGCTGGGGAATAGTGAATTATGCAGCTGTGATTGGAGAGCTCCTTACCTGCACCGATGGACATAACTATAGTGAGTGGGAGCTGGCGTCCAAACCGGGTTTTGACGGAGATGGTATGAAGAGCAGGGTGTGTGACACCTGCACCTTGAGGGAGAATAAGCGCCTCAGCGGATTAAAGTCTGCAAATATGAGCGAGACGGAATACAAATATGACAAGAACGTTCATCTGCCGAAGCTTGTATCATTTACAGATAGCGCCGGAAAAAAGCGTACGGATATTCCATACAGACTGCGCTATGATGACAGATATTCTGACGAAATAGGAAGCTATAAGTGCACAGTTTCGCTGCATGGTGATTATCAGGGCAAAAAGACCTGCACATACAAGATAATTCCGAATACTGTCAGCCAGAGAACGCCAAGCGGAAAGAAAGGCGGCATACTGGTCAAATGGAATCGACCTTCAGAAATAGAGCGCGATCAGATCGACGGATACCAGATTCGCTACTCGAAATCAAAGAGTTTCTCATCTTACTCCACCATAAAGGTAAAGAATCCTGATGCGGCAAGCTACAGCATAAAGAAGCTGAGCTCCGAAAGAAAGTATTATGTGAAGGTGAGAGCTTACAAGGGAAGCCTTTATTCCAAGTGGTCAAAGGTTCTGTATACGAAGACACGATAGGATAAATGCCCTCGGCATAATGGCATAACAGAGGTAAAAAAACGGGGATGACAGCATATGCTGTCGTCCCCGTTTTTTCTTGTTTTGATATCCGCTGTTCAGCGACTTGCGGCTACAGTTTTTTTGGTGCCTCTGCGTCACAGTACACGCATCTGTAGATTTTGTTAGTGCGGTCTGTGAGCTTGAATTCCTGAGGGAGCTCCTGCTCTACAGATGTTATGCAGCGAGGATTCTTGCACTTGATGATGTCAGTGAGACGCTCAGGAAGGGTGAGGTGCTCACGTTTTGCAAGCTCGCCGTTCTTGATGATATTGACTGTGATGCCCGGATCGATGTATCCGAGCACATCGAGGTCGAGCTCAATATCCTTGGCGATTTTGATAATATCCTTTTTGCCTTTTTTCTGGCTTTCAGCATTCTGAATCATTGCAACAGTGCAGTCGAGCTTCTCAAGTCCGAGAGTGTTGTAAATTTCAATTCCCTTGTCCACTGAGATGTGGTCGAGAACGATTCCGTCTTTAATCTGTCCGATAATCATTAGCAGTTCACCTCCAGAAGTTTGAGAATAAGAGCCATTCTCATATATTTACCATTGAGCACTTGCTTGAAGTAGCAGGCTCTAGGATCCTCATCCACGCTGACTGAGATTTCATTGACACGTGGAAGCGGATGCATAATAGTAAGATCTTTTTTTGCAGGAATCAGCTTCTGCGGTGTGAGTATGTATGAATCCTTCAGTCTGAGATAGTCAGCCTCGTTGAAGAAGCGCTCACGCTGAACTCTTGTCATATAGAGAATGTCGAGCTCAGGCATTGACTCTTCAAGACTTGTGACTTCTTCGTAAGGAATGCCGTTTGCATCGAGAACATCTGTGAGAATGTATTTAGGCACTTTCAGCTCTTCCGGTGAGATAAGCACGAATCTGATACCCTCATATCTTGACATTGCGCTGATAAGTGAGTGTACAGTTCTTCCGAACTTGAGGTCCCCACAGAGGCCTATGGTGAGATTGTCAAAACCGCCTTTCTCTCTGTAGATGGTCAGCAGGTCTGCGAGTGTCTGTGTAGGGTGGTTGTGTCCGCCGTCTCCCGCATTGATTACAGGAACGCTTGCCGCTCTGCTTGCTACAAGAGGGGCACCCTCCTTAGGGTGTCTCATTGCGATGATGTCCGCGTAGCAGGATACGGCACGAACTGTATCGGATACGCTTTCACCCTTTGATGAGCTGCTGCTTCCTGCGTCGGAGAAACCGAGCACATTGCCTCCAAGCTCATACATCGCCGCCTC
>JAZUII010000040.1:0-16068 GCA_045642105.1 Anaerovoracaceae bacterium
TTGGTGTATCGGATGAACACAAACTGCTGCAGGCAATTAGAATGAGTCACGGAGATGACGTAGGAATGCGTTCGCTTCTTTATTCGAGAATTATTGAGTCTGTACAACTCGAGGAGACCAGTTATGTAATCCTTCTTGCTGCTGACAGCTATGATATTCCATACAAGGGAAAAGACGGTATCATGCAGGCGGATGAGTCGAGTGAGCAGCTTGATTATTTTATCTGCAGCATCTGCCCGGTTAAGGACTCAAAAGCTGCGCTTCAGTACAATACCAGAGAGCAGATTTTCCGCGGTATTTCGACAGGCAGCATTCTCTCGAATCCTCAGCTCGGTTTCATGTTCCCTGCCTTCGATGACAGAGCAGTCAATATCTATAATGCGCTTTACTATACGAGAGTGCCTAGCGAAAAGCAGGACAACTTTGTCACAGCGATTTTCAAGGCTGCACATATTCCTATGCCGGCAGAGCTCCAGAAGAACACTTTCGGCACTGTGCTGAGCGATTCTCTCGAGGAGGAATGCAGTCTGGATGTTGTTAAATCCGTATACAGCAACCTGCGTGAGGCTGTAGCTGTTCACAAGGAGAACAATGATCCGGAAGTACCGGAGATCTATATAAGCGATGTAAAAGATATTCTCTCTGAGAGCGGAGTGTCTGCTGAGAAGGCGAATGTTTTCAGCGACCGCTGCGAGAAGGAATTTGATGATAATTCCTGTCTTAATCCGGCTAACATCATGGAGACGAAGAAGTTTGTCATCGAGACACCGGAGGCAACTATTACTGTTGACCCGGAATTTGCCGGCTCAATCAAGACACAGAAGATAGAAGGAAGAAACTATCTTCTTATACCGGCAGGAAGTATGACTGTTAACGGCGTAGATGTTTCAATTGAGGAGTAATTAATGTTTCCGGTCGCTTTTATATGTAATCTTCTGATTCCGCTCGTGATGATTATGGGTGGAAAATACATGGTCAGGAACCAGCACGGTTGCATTAACGACACAATCGGCTATAGAACAAGAATGTCAAAAATGAATGCCGATACATGGGCTTTTGCTCATGAGACATGCGGATGGCTCTGGATTCGCTGGGGAACACTGCTGTTTATTCCAAGCCTTATAGTTCAGATTCTATTCAGATATGCTTCAGATGAAGCTGTTGGAATCATGACACTCTGCGTAGAAGGGGTACAGGTGGCGGTAATCCTGCTGAGCATTGCCCAGGTTGAAAAAGCATTGAGAAACACTTTTGATAAGGATGGAAACAGAATCATACCCCTGAAGGAGGACGAAGATGAAAGATAATATTTCTGCTCAGGAAGCGATGAATCGCCTTATTGAAGGCAACAGGAAGTATATTGATGCGGTGATGAATCCGGGAGATATTTCACCTGCAATCCGCAGATTTACATATGCAAACGGACAGAATCCTTATGCAATCATCCTCGCATGTTCGGACTCGAGAGAGATTCCGGAGGCGATTTTCAGTGCGGGAATCGGTGAGCTTTTTGTAATCCGTGTTGCGGGAAATGTGGTTGATGCCCACCAGCTCGGAAGTATTGAGTATGCGGCCGATCACCTTGGATGCAGACTGGTTGTGGTTCTTGGACACGATTGCTGTGGTGCAGTTGATGCAGCAATGAATCATGATCCTGATGGACATATAAAGTTCATCACTGATGAAATCAACCTTGCAATTCAGGGTGAGACTAATGAGTTTAAAGCGTGCTGTCTCAATGTTGAGCACAGCGTAAAGGTGATTGAGGAGAATGTAGATATCCAGCACCTGGAGGAAGATGGACTTAAAGTAGCAGGAGCTGTATATCATCTTGAGGATGGAAGAGTCGAGTTTCTGTAAGCTGTTGAAATGGCCCGCTGAGGGCCTTTTTTCATACGCAAAAACTCCGTCAAAAAAGGCGAAAAAAGTAACATATATGACGCGCTGTGTTATAATGATAAACAAATAACGAAGTAGTGTTGCCGTATGGCAGCTGTTTAGAGTATTTTGGAGGACTATATGAAGGACCTTAAGCATCTGATTTACTTTGAGAATCTGCTCTTGGAAGCGAACAACGAGCTGATTACAAAGGCTAAGAAGGAGGGTAATGTCTGCGTAGCTTATACCTGCGAGAATGTGCCGGAGCCACTTCTTAACCTTGGGAATGCTTTTTCCGTAAGACTTCGTGCACCACGCTCGGGGTCAATGGATATGAGCACATACTATATGACCAGCCTTCTCTGCGAGTACACTCGCTCGCTTCTTGAGAGAGCGATGGAAGGCGGCTTTAATTTCGCTGACTGTGTAATTACACCTGACGGCTGTTCAATGATGAATCGTTGCGTGGAGAATATGGAACTTCTCCATACAATGGATGAGGGCAAGAACAAATTCTTCTATGAGTATATGGAGATTCCAATGAAGGCTGACGATAACGGCCTCAATCTCTACGTGCTTCAGTGCAGAAATCACATACTGAAGCCCCTTGCTGAGAACTTCGGAATCGATATATCCGATGAGTCTCTGCGAAAAGCCGTAGCTGAGCACAACCGTATGTGCGAGGTAATCCGTGCTATCGGAGATTATCGTAAAGAGGAGAATCCTCGTATTACAGGATATGAATTCCATATCCTTACACTCGCAACCTATGTTTGCCCTACATATCTGATTATCGACAAACTGGAAGAGACACTTGAAGAGCTCAAGACTCGTGAGCCTGATGAAGATAACCAGTGGAGAGCGAGAGTTGTTCTTGTTGGCTCAGAAGTTGATGACATGGATTATGTTAAGCTGGTTGAATCATGCGGTGCATATGTATGTGCAGACAGATTCTGTCTTGGCTCATATCCGGGCAGAGTTCCTATTGTACTCAATGATGAAGAGGATGTGCTTACACAGATCTGCCGCCACTATCTTGAGCATGGCCAGTGTCCAAGATATATGGATACAGGAAAGATCAAAGAAAGAAAGAAGTATGTAAAGTCTCTTGTAGAAGAGTACAAGGCTGACGGAGTTATATACGAGCAGATAAAGTTCTGTGACCCATGGGCTTACGAGAAAATGATGGGCGGAGTATCAATGGAGGGTTACGGCTATCCGGTACTTACTGTAGACAGACCATATTCCATCAGTTCCGGAGCAGGTCAGATGAGAACAAGAGTGCAGGCTTTCGTAGAGAGCATTGAGATTAAGAAGATTCAGAGAGGTGACAAGTAATGACTAAGAAAATCGGAGCAGATAACCTTGGTCGCTTCTACACCGAGGGTAAAGTAAGAAACCGCCGTGAGTGGAGAGGTTTCAAGGATACAGCATATGACTATGTAAGATGGCTCGGAATTATGGGCACACTTGCAGGTTTTATCGCAAAACCAAGAAATATTAAAGCGATGTTCCGCTACAGATGGATGGCAAACTATCTCGCTGTTCCAATGATGGTTGACAGACACACTCAGGGTCTCAGAGATGAGTACCTGCGTATGTGCCACGAGGAGCAGGATCTGATTATCAAGGACGTTGCAAAGCTTCTGGATAATCTTTTCAAGGGAGACCGCAGAATCGGAAACGATGAGGAATTCTCAAAGAAGGTAGTACTCGTTGATGAGAATGAGATGACTGCAGTTATGATGGGATTCCCTACACTCAAGTGTCTCAGCCGTGAGACTCCTTCAACATATGTTCCGGTTCTCCTGAATCAGCATTCAATGGAGTATTATCTCGACAAGATTGAGGAGTTCGGTATGGCGCCGGATGTATGTCCTATGCCTGCTGCAGAGGCCGGAGTTGTAATTGATGATGATGCACCAATTATCGGAGCATGTGCTGTACAGTGCAATACAACCTGTGATGGCTCTCTCCTGAGTAACGGTATCATCAGCAAGAGACTCGAAGAAGAGGGCATTCCTGTATTCCAGCTTGCAGCACCGCTTCGTCACAGAGAGGACGACGTGCAGGAGTATGCCGCACAGGAAATCCGCAATGCAATTGCTTTTATCGAAGAGCACACAGGCGAGAAGTGGGACTGGAAGACTTACTTCGAGTGTGCAAGAAGAGTAAATGTAGCTACGAAATGCCGCCAGGAGTGGCTTGATATGAACAGAACTGACTACCCACAGGTATTCGGTTCAAACCTTGCTCTCTACACAGAGACCAACTATATGGCTATCTGCGGTAAGATTCCTGCATTTGAGCGTGCAGACCGCAGAATCACTAAGCTTGCTGAGAAGGCGTTTGAGGCAAAGCGCATGGCAGTTCCTGAGTATCGCCACAGAGCTATAGTATGGGGTGTTCAGTCACACTACTATTTCGATTTCCTTCTCTGGCTGCTTAACTGCTGGGGCATTGTTCCGCTGACAGATATGCTTTCAATGGTTTCAACAAGAGTTATTGCAGAAGAGGATACACCACAGAACCGTGAGCAGGCATACTATGATATGGCATGGCTCACAGAGAACATGATTATGCGTAACCGTACACACGGCGGATACAAGGTTCTCCTCGACGAGCTCTGGGATTATGTTGACCAGTTCAATGCCGACATGGTAATTCTCTGGGAGCACACATCCTGCAAGGCTCTCGATGGAATGCACGGAATGTTCGAAGATCGTGCAAGAGAAAAGGGCGTTAACCTCGTGTGGGTAGACCACGACCTCTTTGATCCTAGAGTAGTATCACGTCAGGGTGTAAGAGACCAGATTAACTCATATATGAGAACAGTATTCCAGGAAGAGCCACTCGATCCAACACTCGAAGTTCTTCCAGACGGTAATTCATGGTAAAGGAGGATTAGTATGAAAGGATATCAGAAAGCGTTATTAGGCGTTGCCGGTGCAGCCGTAGGTTTCGTCGGAGTTACCTTCACAGTATATATCTTCAATCTTGACATGAAGCTTACCGCAGCAATGGAGCCGATGATGATGAAGTGGTATGATAATATGGTTAAGAGGGATACTCACCTCTAACTTATAACGGCTAACGGCTGGACAATTTGTCAATAACATCGTCAACGCAAGCACTCGTGTACTCACGTACGGCAAAGTACGTTCTGTGCACTCGTGCTTGCGTTTTCTCGTTCTTGAACAAATTCTCTGCGCCGTTTGATTCGACTTCGACATCGCGTCTCAGGCGATTTCTTATCGCCGTTTTTTACGAATGCTTGAGGCGGACACGAAGTACTTGAAAAAAACAGTGCAAGTGGTATATTTCGAAGTGAAGATTATTATATATGTGAGAGGAGAAAACCATTATGCCACATATCAGCATTACACTTTACAAGGGCCGTGATGAGGAGACTCTGAAGGGCATGGCTGAGAAGGTTCAGGCTGCACTTGCTGAAAGCATTCCTGCATCAGCTCTTTCAGTTTCTGTTAAGGAAGTTGAGCCTGATGATTTCGTTTCATCAGTTGACGCTATGATTGAGAGCGGCGATAAGCTCATGATTGCTTCAGACTTTTATAAGTAAGAAACATGAATGGAGAAAGGGGCTGCTGCACTATGATATGTATCCGAAATTCCGGACGCATATCGAGTGCAGAGCCCTTTTTTGCTTACAGGAAAGTGGATTTCCTGGGTTTGTGGCACAAGCAGGTTCGCTATTTCCTATACACAAAATTGTGGCTATATGGATTTTACTTTAGAAAAAACTGTAATCTTGCTCAGCCACTGTGGCATAAACTGAAGCTAAAGTTCATATGCCACAAATTCAGGTCATTTTCTTTAAAGGTAGAAGCAGCTGTGTGTCAGCAACAACCTAAAACCTCTACCTGCAACATTTTTACAGATTAACTTAAGGTTTTTCTCAAATAGCCACAAACATGTATTTCCGCCGCACCCTCCTCATGATAATTCGCAATACAAAAACCCTCCTTACTGGTTCTGTCCAGTAAAGAGGGTACATATCTGAATAGTGCAGCATCTCCTTTTGTGTTCTATTCGTATACGCGGTTTACATAGCTGGATGTAAATGCACGCATTACTGAGAAATATCCGAGTTCAATCTGAACAGCATCACCGACTTTGTATTCACGCTTTGAGTCTGTGATGTCGAGCATCAGATGGTCTGAACTTGCTCCGAGTATGATGATGCCGTCATCAAGCGGTTTGCAGATTTCAGGGTCGAAATCCTGCTTGCCGAGGGCGAGAATTGCTTTGATTCTGTGTTCGCCGCGATCAATAAATTCCGGATAATTGCCGTAAGAGTCGCAACCGATGTTTCCCCATGGGAGAGATGGTTTTTCTTTAAGCTCAACTATCTCTGCTTCGAGTATAAAACCATCTTTATATGTGTCCGGCAGATAGCTGTATTTCGCACGTTCTTTTCCGAAGAGGAGAGACTCTCCGAGACGAAGGCTGTCAACTTCAGGGTTGATTCCGTCATTCATCATCAGATCAATTGTGCCCGAGTTGCCGCCGCTGACAATATCCAGCGGTCTGCCTATTGCATCGCTGATTCTCTTCTTGAGAGCAGCCAGCTCGTTCATTTTGTCGGAATCCGGAGTGATAAAAGAGAAGCAGGTGAGGTTAACTCCGATGCCGTAAAGGTATACGCCGGGTAGAGCTTCTGTTTCTTTTGCAACTTCTACCATCTCGTCATAATCTACATAGCCTTCACGAATATCTCCGAGATCAGCCATGAGCACAATCTTGTGAGGAGGGAGTCCCTGTCTCACGCACTCATCGCTTATAGCTCTTATCAGCGATATTTCGCTGTTTAAAGACGCGTCTGCTACCTTAACAACTTCTTTTACCTCGGAAAGCATTGGGGGCCTGATAAGCCATTTTTCGGCTTTAATATCAGCAAGCTTTGCGAGATTTGCCACTCTGGCATCTCCAATCATTTCAAGTCCGCCGTCGACATAGCACTGCGCAATATTAGGATCTGCACCGAAAACCTTCGTTATGCCTACGATTCTGATGCCGTGCTTGTCGCAGATGCTTTTGACTGTTCTGACGTTGTGAGTAATATGCTCAAGGTTAATTCTGACTCTTGGATACATTGTAATCGACCTCCTAAAAGAAAAGGGCGAGACAAAACTCGCCCTTAATGATTCTATGAGAAATGAATCAGTATTTCAATTACTTCCAGTAATCGAGATCTGCTGTGTCAAGACCGATATCTGCAGCCTTGAATGTAGGGTTCTTGCCCTCAGCCTTCTGCTTCTTGTAGTCATCGAGTGCAGCGTATGCAACCTTACCGAGAACTACACATGCTGGGAGGTTGATGAGGCACATGAGAGCCATGAGTATATCAGCGATATCCCATGCAGCTGCCATTGAGAGTCCAGCTCCAAGGAAGATAACTACTGCAGCAAGTACTCTGAATCCAATCATGAAGCTCTTGCTTGGCATCTTCTTGTTGATGAATGCAAGGTTGTTATCAACATAGAAGAAGTTTCCAAGCAGAGTTGTGAATGCGAAGAGTGCCATGCATACTGTTACGAAGATGTTTCCGAAGCTCTGTCCGAAAACAGTTCCGATTGAAGCCTGAACGATAGCTACACCAGCAACATCTTCTGTGCAAGGAATTCCTGAGCTCATGCACATGAATGCAGTACATGTACAGAGAACGATTGTATCAAGGAATACTGAGAACATCTGAACGAGTCCCTGCTTTACTGGGTGGCTTACTGAAGCAGCAGCGGCAGCGTTAGGAGCTGATCCAACACCGGCCTCGTTTGAGAAGAGACCTCGCTTAACACCGAACATCATTGCTGATCCTGCAATACCGCCTGCAGCTGAGTTGAAGTCAAATGCACTTACGAAGATTGCCTTGAATACTCCAGGAATAAGAGTGATGTGTGAAAGTACGATAACGAGTGCTACAACTACATAGAGTACGCCCATGATAGGAACGAGTACACCAGTAACAGCTGTGATTCTCTTGCCGCCTCCGAAGATGCAGTAACCTACGAGAACAGCAAGGATTGCTCCGATGATCCAGCATGTAACGCCTTCCTTGTAGAAGCCGAATGCTGAGAATGATGACTGCAGGTTATATGAAGCGAGCATGTTGAATCCGCCTGCATATGTGAGAATCAGGAAGATAGCAAAGATAACTCCGAGTGTTCTGCTGTGCAGAGCGTCCTGGATGTAGTAAGCAGGACCACCGTATGAGCTTCCGTCTTCAGGATTCTTCTTCTTATAGATCTGTGCGAGTGTTGACTCAACGAATGCTGAAGCCATTCCGATAAGAGCGATAATCCACATCCAGAATACAGCACCGAATCCACCGATACATACAGCAGTAGCAACACCTACGATATTTCCTGTTCCTACTCTTGAAGCTGTTGATACCATGAGTGCCTTGAAGGATGAAAGAGCTCCTTCCTCACTTGGCTTCTCCTTTACAACGCGAATCGACTCACCGATCATTGTAAAGTTCACTCCTTTAGTTTTGATTGTGAACCATAAACCGGCAGCAACCAGAACTACTACGAGGATTGGATAATAGAAAATACCGTCTAACCAATCCAGAATTTCCATCATTGACATTGTTTTGTTTCCCCTTTTCTTATTATATTATTTCTTTTACAAATTGATTTTCTTAATCAAGTGACACCACTTTATCAAAGTAAAGCATTCTGAGTCAATCGGATTGCACACGAAAGAACAATCTACAAAACAAAGAACAATCACATATAATAGAAACAATTTTTGTTTTCAAAAACAATTTGCATTCAAAAATACAATTTACATATGTTTTCTTGACCGTTTGCGAAGCGGATCATACTCCAACTACATGTAAGCTCACATGCCAGGGCGGTCACCACAAAGACTTCTGTATTGAGGTGTATGGAGGTGATAAATAATATGTTATAATCATCTCATCTTAAGCAATGAGGTGACACAAATGACTGATAAGAAGTTCTCATGCATCGATTGCGGTGTAGCTAACTGTAACAATATGGACAAGCAGTATCCTGACTTCTGCCTGACAACTAATATGAATCCTGACGTGCTGGCTGATGCAATGTCATGTTATGCAGAGGGAAGTGAGGATAGAAAGATTTCGCAGGTGAGTGCATCCGTTGAGCATGACGGATATATGCAGTGGTGCAGACTTGAAGAGATAATTGTTTTCGCAAGACGTATGGGCTATAAAAAGCTCGGTATTGCGACATGTGTAGGACTGCTGGCTGAGTCGCGCAAGCTTGCTCAGGTTCTAAGAAAACATGGTTTTGAGGTGTACGGAGTAGCGTGCAAATGCGGCACCCAGACTAAGGATGATATGGGATGCAACGAGAACTGTAATGAGCTCGGCGTTAACATCTGCAATCCGGTTCTGCAGGCTAAGCTTCTCAACGAAGAGAAGACTGATTTTAACATTGTGATGGGACTCTGCGTAGGTCACGACAGCCTCTTCTATAAGCATGCTGACGCTCCTGTGACAACTTTGGTTGCTAAAGACAGAGTGCTCGGACATAATCCGGTAGCGGCAATCTATCAGGCGGATTTCTACTATAAGAGACTCAAGACAGATGCAGAAGAACTAAAGAAATAATGAGGAGGGACGGCTGTAATGCTGTCCCTTTTGTGATATTAAGAAAGTCGTAATAATAAGAAGAAGTATTCTGTAATATATTTAGTTTAACATCAACTTAAGGATTGAAAGGAAGAGAGAAATGGCACAGAACAGCGATTATACAATTCTCGTAGCTGACGATGACAGGGAGATAGCCGGTGCAGTGGAATTCTATCTTCATAACGAAGGGTATAGCGTAATTAAAGCGTACGACGGTTTCGAGGCTCTCGAAGCGGCTCGTGCGAATAATGTCAGCATGATAATAATGGATGTTATGATGCCTAATCTTGACGGAATCCAGGCAACGCTTAAGCTGAGAGAGGAACTCAACATTCCTGTTATCATGCTGAGTGCGAAGTCTGAGGATTATGACAAAATCATCGGTCTCAATGTCGGCGCGGATGATTATGTTACCAAGCCTTTCAATCCTCTTGAACTTATTGCAAGGGTCAAATCTCAGCTTAGACGATACAACAGTCTTGGGGGAGCGGTAAAAGAAGAATCAGATGCTGTGTACAGAAGCGGCGGACTCGAAATCGATGATGATGCGAAGACTGTTAAGGTAGATGGTGAGGAAGTATCTCTTACACCTACTGAATACGGCATCCTGGCGCTTCTTACAAAGAATGCGGGCCGTGTCTACAGCATAGAGCAGATCTACGAGGCAGTGTGGAACGAAGACGCTTTTAACTCGGAGAATACAGTGGCTGTCCATATCAGACGTATACGCGAGAAGATTGAAATTGATCCTAAGAATCCGAGATATCTCAAAGTTGTGTGGGGTGTCGGATATAAGGTAGAGAAATTCTAAGAAGGTTGATGTTATGGAAAAAGTTAAAAACATTTCATTTAAGAAAATTCTGTATATTGTGGCTGCGGTGCTTACACCGCTCGCGGGAGCAGTATGCGGAATAGTGGCATCGTTTGCGGTAGGAGCGTCAACGCTTTATACGCAGAAGCAATATAGCGAATTGTTCAATGATGCATCACATGTTCATGATACATCAAAGTATGTTGTTGAATTTGCCTATTCAGATGCACAGAGTGAGTTTATGACCACCTGTGTGTGGATTGCACTTCTGGTGGCAGCTGTATTTTTTGCGGGTCTGATACTGATGTCTATATTCAGCGGATCATTCAATAAGGATGAGAACGGCAGAATCCAGCTCAACGCTTTTGACAGGATATGGACGGAAGTACAGCTCTTTGCAGGTATAACTGCAGCTGCGATTGCCATCATACTGGCACATCCGATAATAGATTTGATGCCTTGTATGGAAGAGTTTGGGTTTTTCACGCCTTCCACTCCTAACGATTATGTGTATGGCCTGAACAACAGTGAAGTGATTGCCCTCTGTGCAATAGGCATGTTTATATTCATTGAGATTGCAACAGTTCTCTTTGTAAGCCTTATCAAGAAATTAAAAGCAGGACATTTCATAGATACGGCTCTCCTTGGCAAATCATTCAGATTTATCAAGAACGGTGCAGGTTCAGTCAGTCGTCAGATAAGTGTGCCTCATGAAAATGATGAGAAGGCAAATCTCAAACTTACCATGTATTATCTGGTGATACTAATAGGCATGATAATGCTGGCAAAAATATTTCCGTTCGTCGGAACAGTTGTCGACATAGTTCTTCTGGCGATATATGTTCCTACAAAGACCAGACAACTTCTGGAGATACAGAAGGGTGTGGTAGAAGTTAAATCCGGTAATCTGAATTACAGAATCCCGGTTAATGAGGATGCTCATGGACCAAAGACAGAACTTGACAAGCTTGCTGCAGATATCAACACGATATCTGTTGCGACTGATGCGGCAGTGCAGAATGAACTGAAAAGTGAGCGAATGAAGGTTGAGTTAATCAGTAATGTAAGTCATGACTTAAGAACACCGCTTACTTCAATGATTTCATATATTGATATTCTTAAGAAGGAAGGGCTGGACAGTCCGGATGCCCCTGAACATCTTCAGATTATTGAAGATAAAACAAAACGCCTGAAGGATCTTACAGATAATCTCTTTGAAGCGGCAAAGGCTTCAAGCGGAAACATTCCATGTAATCTTGTACCACTGAAATTAAGTGAACTTATGACACAGGAGCTTGCAGAGATGGATGACGTTCTGAGCAAGAATAATCTACAGGTAGTCTTTAACAATACTGCTGCGGATACTACTGTTATGGCGGACGGCAAACTGCTTGCCCGAGTAATCGAGAATATCCTCAGCAATGTAGCGAAATATGCAATGGATAACAGTCGAGTATACATTGATATAAGCGAAACTGTAGCAGATAGAGTACTGCTTGAAGTAAAGAATATCTCACGCGAGCAGCTTAATATCACACCGAATGAGCTGATGGAGAGGTTCACAAGGGGAGATGAATCCCGTAACACAGAAGGTTCAGGTCTTGGACTTGCAATATCAAAGGATCTTATGCAGCTTATGGGTGGAGCCTTCGAGATAAGCATTGACGGAGATATGTTCAAGTCGACAGTTGTTCTTCCTAAAGCAGGCAATAAATAAAATAGTTTCGTGTGAAAGCACCCGCTGATTCCAGCGGGTGCTTTTGCTTTCGCAGGATTAAGAACAGTTCCTGCAGTATATATGTAAACCTGTCTAAGCCTTGCGTTCACGCGTCAGAGACAAGACAGAGGTCAGGAGAATGATGGCAATTGATACAGCAAGTACGATAATTATGCTTTTGTATTCATGATTAAAACCACTGCTGCTCATGTGTTTGACAAGTATACCGATGAGAGCCCAGCAGATAGCAAGTGCTGCCCATCTGTGGTTGAAAAGTATATTGAGAGCAGTACCGACAATAGCTGCACAAATAATTACAACAAGTGTCCATGTGTGCTCAATAGGACGGAAGTTTGCAGCATTCATTGAAGCGAGTAATACACTCAGATTTGCAATTGATGCAGCGATAAGCCATCCCATATATATGCTGAAGCCTGTTACTGACAGTCTGTCGCCAAGTTCAAGCTTAGATAATTTATCCGTACTCATACAAATGAGAACGAGTACCAGGAGAAGCAGAACAATAATGATGAAAGAAAGTACGAATCTCCTGTAGTGCCAACAGATTATCCATACTGAGTTGAGAATACAGCTGATGCCGAACCAGTATCCTATAAGCTGAGCCGGTTCTGTGCGTGGAACAGGTGATTTTTTTCTGAAACCTCTCAGCACAAATATCAGCATCAGCAGATATATCAGTCCCCATATCGAGAAAGTATACGGGGCGGGAGTGAACAGTGTGTTGTAAGCAGATGATACCTGCCCGGTTGTATTGCCGGCAATCGGAAGAATATTGGCCAGCATATTTATACACAGCATCACGAGAAAACTGACAGTGTTAAACCATTTATATGTATTCATTTCGATAATTCCTCCTCTATATCAGATTTCGGGGATCCAATCAGCCTGATGCCGTACACCTCAGAAAGCAGAAGCCATATTCTTGGAGAGATAAAAGCAGGTATGGATGGCCCGATAATAATTCCTCCAGCTCCCAGGTAAAGCAGGGTCAGAAGGATCGCTGTTGTTTTCTGCTCATACCATGACAGAGCGATGCTTAACGGGAGCTCACTTATGCTGCAGCCGAGCTCGATGGCCAGTGCTCTGAGAAGCTGCACTGTTCCATATATATCACTGCACTGGCCCAGATCAATCAGCCTTGGGATGCCGTCTATGCTTCCCAGATTCAGATCGTTGAAGCGGTATTTGCCGCATCCGATAGTAAGTATGATGCTGTCTGGAGGGCAGGAACTTACGAATTCGGTATAGTAGTTTCTGCCTGTTTTCGCACCGTCGCATCCGCCTACGAAGAATATTCGTCTGATTTCTCCTGTTTTGAGCTTGGCTGCAATTCTGCTGATGTATGAATTCAGCATTCGGTATGAATACCCTGTGGTAATTGATCTTCCGCCATTGACTCCGGCGAAAAAAACATCGTAACTGTATCCGCCCAGCTGGATGGCTTTCTCAATTACAGGACTGAAGTCTTTTCTGTCATCAATGTGCGGAGCGGAAGGCCAGTACACTGCGCCTGTGGTGAATACTCTGTCGGAGTATGATTCTCTTGGCGGCATGAGGCAGGCACCTGTAAAAAGAATAACTCCAGGAATCGCGTTGAATTCTTTCTGCTGGTTATGCCAGGAAGTTCCGTAGTGACCCTTTAAGTGAGGGTATTTGCGGAATTGCGGGTATCCGTGTGCAGGCAGCATATCTCCGTGGGTATAGACAGAAATTTCTTTTCCGCTTGTCTGCTTCAGAAGCTCCTCGAGGTCGTGAAGATTATTACCGCTTACAATGATAAAAGGCCCCTTTTCGATTGTTTTTCTGAGTTCTACAGCATCGGGAATTCCGTACAGTTCTGCATTTGCAGTATCAAGCAGACCCATGCACCTGTAGTTCATTTTGCCTGTATCCATAGCTATTCGCATAAGCTTCTCGAGATTGCTTTCGGTAGCGACAGCTGTAAGTGCCCGGTAAATGAAATCTGTAACTGCTCTGTCAGAGTATCCGAGCTCTTTTGCCTGATAAGCATATGAGGCCATTCCTTTTAACCCGAAAAGAATCATTGATTTGAGAGATCTTTCATTAATATCTCCGTACCATATTGACGATATATCCATTGCAAAAAATTTGCTGTAAGCCTTGTTGTACATTGGATATCTGCTGCTCAGTTTCAGGTTCTCTTCTCGAATACTGCTGGTGAGAAATCTGATGCGTGCGGGATCAAAGCATACTCCGGTTGCAGTTGTGTACAGGCCTTCAAGTATGAGATTGTCCGTATACAAGCCAATCTCCTTGTCGCTTTCTGAAACATTAACAGCAAGACCTATAAGTGATGAGAGCAGTTCATCCTGCAGGCGCGATAATTCAGCTGTCTTGCCGCACATCCCGGAAACGTATGTGCAGGCATTGCCTCTGGCGGTCTGCTCACATTGAAAACAAAACATTTTTTTCATCTCTATTACCCCTTTCTCACACAAATAACATATTTGCTGCCTAAGAAAAGTATATGATTAAGAAAACAGAATAGCTGGACCAAAAGTGAACTGTACGGGTGTTTCTTTTATCGTGAACAGCTCATTTATGACCTGTTGTGTGAAGGACAGGTGTTGTGAGAAAGAGGTTGAAGAGATGACAAGACTTGAGATGAATCAGCAGTTTGCACTGAATATGGAGCGTGAAAGGGTTGAAAGGGGTCTTACTCAGCAGGAGATGGCAGACAAGCTTGAAATGTCACTTTCATCGTACAAGAGGATTATTAACTGCGAGACCAGCAAGATAGATTTATATGTCATATACAAGCTTTATCAGCTTACCGGCAAGCTCGCTTACGAGTTCACCGGAGTTTCGGATGAATATCTTGAACTTAAGAAAAAGATTATGAATCTTACGCCTTCGCAGATTTCGTACATCGGCACGCTGATAGATTTCGAGAGGGCGTTCGCAGATATCCATGAGGGAGCAGAAGACTATGTCACAGTGTATGTCCCTACCGGAAATATGGAGGATGGAATGCTGTATGATTCTGCCAATGTTGAGAAAGTCAATATTGGAGCCTACAGAAGAAGGTTTGGCAGCAGCATAAGCTGCGGTATTCGTGTAACAAGCAATCACCTTCATCCAGTATACAATAAAGGAGATATCCTTCTTCTTTCCAAAAGAGCAATTAGAGACGGAGATACCGGAGTGTTCATCAATCGTGAGACCGGAAGGGCATATATCAGGAAGTTCTATCAGACTTCGCCGTGCATACTCGAGCCGGTTAATGGATACGGAGAGCTTTTCTACGTTGACAGCGGGGACAAGGAAGAGATGGACAAGTGGATTAAATTCGGATGCGTGGTTGCAAAAATCCGCTAAAAAATGGGCTGTGAAGCAGCCCATTTTTTTATTTACTGAGAGTTTTCTTTGCTTCGTCTACATACTGAAGAGCGGAACCCTTGTTGTGTTCGATTTCCTCTTCGGTCAGATTCCTGCGTATTCTGGCAGGGGAGCCGAAAGCCATAGAGCCTTCAGGAATGAGGGCAGTTTTATGAATCTGTCCCATTTAGTTACTCCTTTTGATAAAGTACCGGATTATGCCTGATGTTGTTATCCATTATAGAAGACGACGCTATTACTGTCTGCTGCTGTGCATAAATTGTTCACAATACACCTAAAGAATGTGGTATATTTAACGTGAGGAAGAATAACGAGGAGGAAGATTATGCCTTTAGTAACAACAACTGAAATGTTCAGGAAAGCTTATGAGGGCGGCTATGCTGTCGGAGCTTTCAATGTAAATAATATGGAGATTATTCAGGGTATTACAAGCGCGTGTGCCGAGAACAATTCGCCTGTAATTCTTCAGGTGTCAAAGGGCGCAAGAGCCTATGCCAATCACACCTATCTTATGAAGCTTGTGGAGGCTGCAACAATAAGCTATCCGGATCTCCCAATTGCACTTCACCTGGATCACGGTCCTGATTTCGAGACTTGCAAGTCATGCATCGACGGCGGATTCACATCTGTAATGATTGACGG
>JAZUII010000041.1:0-3723 GCA_045642105.1 Anaerovoracaceae bacterium
CCTTCTCGATGCCGAGGAACGAGTGCTGCAAGTCCAGTACGATGCCAAACTCTGCGAGATCTCTCTCCTCCAGATCAGTGGCGGCATCGACTACTATCTGCAGTAACGACTAAACAATTTTATCGGAGTCATCGACGGACATAGATTGGCGCTGGAAAAACGTCGAGGACAGATCGACGGTCGTCAATCGGATGTCGGGAGTTCCGGAAATGTCTTCGACGATCTACGACATCAACACTTGTAAACAGATGTTGATGTCGTAGATTGTAGATTACAACAAAGCAAAGCAAAAACAAAAGACGTACCAATTGGCGCGGCTCTCGCTTATTTAGGAAGCCTTATCTTCTTAAGTTTTTTTATTCTCCCGGGAATTAGTACTTATAAAACAAAAACGAGGGTGCGTGAGCATCCTCGTTATAATTTATTGCATTTCTTTGTAAAAGAGAATTATTATTCTATTTTCTCTGTATTTGATGTTGGAAACTCTATATCTTTCAGCGTAAGTTCTGCTTTACCAGAATATTCACCATAATACCAGTCTCCATCACCCTCCTTGACTTTCTCGAACTTAATTTGTACAGAATCATTAAAATATGTGCCAGATTCATTGAGGGTGACTGCTCTAACTGTCTTACCTGGAAATGCATGGAATTTGTGTTTAGCAACGCCTGAAAGGTCAGTGTGAATTGTGTCGGCATACTGATATGTTAATGCTTCGCCCTTCTCGTCACAAGGTCTGAGCAACACCTTTTCGTTCGGAATGCCCTGTCCCCATTCGTTCATCACGCATACATCGATTGAAAATTCGGCATATGGTTGGCCATACATACACAGAATTTCATCATCATTACCATCATTCTTACAGCTCTGGATTCCTAATACCGAGAGTACCAGTGTGAGCAGATAGTTGAAAAATTGAAGTGTCCTGGTTTTCATATCTTTCTAATTGATAATTATTTGTTTTCAATGCGTTTCAAGTGGCAGACAAGGAGGTTGCCGTCGTCGTCGTGCAGATGCATGCCGTTGCCCTCACAATAGCGGAACGCCTTGCAGTCGGCACATTCGCCCTGCTTCGCCCAATCGCGGTTGCGGTAGTTCTGGAAGCGGTTCTCCCACACATCCCAGAAGTCGTCCTGGTAGATGTTGCCTTGATAGAAATGGCTGCGGATGCTCGTACATGCCGAGATGCTGCCATCGATCAGGATCGAAGCTACACTGATGCCTGCGCTGCAGCGGTAGAGCCAGTCGCGCACCTCGCCTTCGTATTCGCCAAGGAAGCCTTCGCACGCATAGCTCGCATGGATCCTGCCTTCTTTTCTCGCGTCACGGATAAACTCCATGAGCTGGCGGAACTGTGCGTTGGAAAGCTGTAGCTCGGGATTCTGCTTGGCTCTGCCTACAGGGAAGATGGAGAACAGTCGCCAATGTCTTACGCCTGCCTCATAGAGCATGTCCTTGAGCTCTGGGAGATAGCCGATGGTGCGGGCATTGACGCATGTCACGACGTCCCATTTCAGATTGGTGCGGGCGAGCAGTCCAATTGCCCTCATGGCATTGTGGAAGCTGTCGATATGTCCACGCATCCAGTTGTGCTCGGTCTCGAAGCCGTCGAGGCTGACTGTCACGCTGCGCATGCCTGCCTTGAGCAAGCCACGAAGTCGCTCTTCGGTAAGCATCATACCATTGGTGACCATGCCCCACGACACTTCGCGCCTGAGCAGTTCGGCACCCACCTGTTCGAGATCCTTTCGCATCAGAGGCTCTCCACCCGACACGATGATCATGAGCTTGTGGCGATCGACGTGAGGAAGAATAGAATCGACAGCACGGAGGAAATCTTCGGCTGGCATGTCTGGTGTCTCGGCTACGACCTTGCAGTCGCTTCCGCAATGCAGACACCTGAGGTTACAGCGTAGTGTCGATTCCCAGAACAACTGCCTGAGCGGGTGAAGCTTCTTCAAGTTGTTACGCTTCAGCCTTTCTGCTTCGAGTGCTATTCTTTGTTTGATCGAGAGTCCCATTTTATCGCCTTTATATTTATAACACGCAAATATTGGAAATACTGCATGAGATGATAACTTTTTTATGAATTTTCTGCAATTTCTGCAGCAAGTGCCCTATTTATCTTCCCTGTATCGGTCATAGGAATCCTGTCGACGGTCAGGATCGCCTTAGGTCGGGAATATGGAGGGAGAATGTCGGCGCATACTTCCGAATAACCTTCCGCACTGCCTTCGACAAGCAATATGGCAACCTCGCCGAACTTCCTGTCCGGGCGCTTGGTGACACAGAACGGCTGTCTGATATATGGGCGTAGCCTATCCTCTATCTCCTCGATGTGAAGTTTTATTCCGCCCGAGCAAATCACATTGTCTTTTCGGCCTATGATCCTGAACCGCTTCCGACTATCGGAAGGGTCGATCTCGACGATGTCGTTGGTGACGAGTGTATCCCGGCAGACATGTGGCGCAGAGATTACCAGCTGTCCGATATTTGGGTTTTGCGGTTCGCTGTCGGCAACGCTTATCCCTACGCCCTGGAATGGTGTGTACCAAAGGGATGCACCTTCTCCACTGATGCGCCGTAGCGCAATGTGAGAAAGTGTCTCTGTCATTCCGTAGGTGCTCCACACTGCATTAGGGAAGCTGCGCAGTGTCTTTTCCATTTCAGGCGGAATAAACCCTCCGCCGATGATAAGGTGTCTGATCTGTTTCAACAGTGCGCATTCGTCGGGATCTTCAAGAGAACCGAAGACCTGAGAAGGAACCATTGCGGCAAAGTCGATTGTCTTGACTGATGAGTGAGTGCCTGACGCGAGGAAGTCGCGAAGCGGATGATTGGAAGGCTTCACCTCAACGAGATTCAGGTTTCGCTCGATGCTCCTTACCACCATCATCTTGCCTGCTATAAAGTCGAGCGGCATGCAGAGAAGTGCGGTGTCGCCTGGCTTCAATCCAAGGAAATCGCAGGTGATACGTGCCGAAGTGAGCATACGAGTTTTTTCGACAAGCAGTTCTTTCGGTTTCCCCGTGCTTCCGCTTGTGTGTACACAGACGCAGCTGTCAGTGTTGTTCCACTCTGCCAAAAACTCCTGAAGGCTCATCAATTATCAATTATGAATTATCAATTATCAATTACGAATATTTCTCCAGAGCGAGTTTCCTCTCAGCTCGATATCCATTTCGAGATTATCGGTGAAGAGTAATCCTGTGCCCAATCCCTGTGCGAAGGTGTTCTGTGCGCCATAGACGCGAGCCGAAAGAAGAGCTACATTCCTAAGTCCGACATTACTCTCCAAGGCGCTTGTCATCCAGGAGCCGATTCCTCGGTCATGAGCTTCCTTCACCCATTCGAGAGAACCAGCCATTCCGCCATGAAGCGTCGGTTTGACCACTATATACTGAGGTCTGATAGTGTCAAGCAGTCTCTTTTTCTCTTCGAGGGTATTCACGCCAATCAGTTCTTCGTCCAACGCGATAGGCAAAGGTGATTTTCTGCACAGCTCTGCCATTGTCTCCCATTGACCTTGCTTGACCGGCTGTTCAATGCTATGGATATCGTAACTGGCAAGCTGTTCGAGTCTAGACATTGCCTCTTCGGGAGAGAATGCACCATTGGCATCGACTCTGAGTTCGAGTTTGTCTTTTCCGAAACGCGAACGGATAAAACCGATCAACCTAATCTCTTCCTCCCATTCAATTGCGCCGATCTTGAGCTTGATGC
>JAZUII010000042.1:0-2862 GCA_045642105.1 Anaerovoracaceae bacterium
TGTAAAAGGTGAGATTGAAGCCAAGCATACGGTATCTATTGGCGAATTGTCGGCGACATCGGTTCATCCGCGAGAGGTGTTCAGCCCTGCAATTCGAAAGGGCGCTGCGGGAATAATCGTTGCGCACAATCATCCGAGCGGGGATCCGACGCCAAGCAGAGAGGATATTGCAGCTACAGAAAGGCTTTCAGAAGCGTCAAAAATAATAGGCATAAAGCTGGTAGATCATCTGATAATAGGCGGAGATTCATTTGTCAGCCTTAGAGCTGAGGGTTTAATCAAGGATTAAGGAGCAGAAATTGAGCAGAGTAATAATGATTGCATCGGGAAAAGGAGGAACAGGAAAGTCAACAGTTGCTGTAAACCTGGGACTTTCACTCGCACTCAAGGGCAAGAAGGTTATTCTGCTTGATATGAATACCGGACTTAGAACCCTTGATCTTTATCTCGGACTTGAGAACAGAGCCCTGTTCGATATAGGCGATGTTCTGGATGGAATCTGTGAACTTAATGGAGCAGTTCTGGAAACTGACGTGAACTCCAATCTCATGCTTCTTCCCGGAAGTCAGAGGAGTATAAGTGAGGAATTCGATGAGAACAGCATTTACAAGCTGATTGAACAGCTCAGAGAAGAATATGAATATATTATTCTGGATTGTCCGCCGGGAATTGGCCGGATTATTGAGGAATGTACATCTTTCTCAGATGAGGCTGTGATTGTTCTGAACGCTGATTATGCTTCGCTTCGCGATGCTGATGCACTCGAAGACAAGCTCATAAGGAGCGGAATCTGGGAAAGAAGCTATATTCTCAACGGACTTGCACTTGATCTCGTAGAGAAGGGTGCTGCAGTTGACCTTGAGGAAATCGACAACAGACTCAGATGTTCCATGCTTGGAATAGTTATGTATGATTTCAACATAAAAGCTTCAACAAACCAAGGTGTACCTATCACAGTAAAGAGAGATACTTATATATCAGATAATTATGACAGAATAGCAGAAAGACTGCTTGCCAAGGAGTAGAAATATGAATATCAGAGAATACAGTAAAGCTATCGCAGATAGAGGAATTACAGTAATCAGAGAGCCGGAATCACTTGCAGAGATTAAGTACGTGACTTATAACTCAAAAGAAGTAAAAGAAGGAACTCTTTTCATTTGCAAGGGTGCTCATTTTAAGGATGCATATCTCAAAGAGGCGATAGAGAAGGGTGCTGTAGCTTATATCAGCGAAAAAGAATATGCTGTAGATTGCGACTGCATCATCGTTGATGATATCAGAGCGTCAATGCCTGTTCTGGCGGAGTGTTTCTACGGAAGACTTTCCGACGAACTCAAGATGATCGGAACAACAGGAACAAAGGGCAAATCAACTACTACGTATTTTATAAGACAGATTTTTGATGACTACCTTGAAGCACTGAACGGCACCAGAATCGCTGTATGCTCCGGAATTAACAACTATGACGGAGTCATCGATGAGGAGTCGCATCTCACAACACCTGAGATTATGGAGCTCTATCAGCACATGAGAAATGCTCTGGACAGCGGAATAAGCCACCTTACTATGGAGGTGTCAAGCCAGGCACTCAAGTACGGAAGAGTAGAGGGCATCAACTACGAAGTTGCAGCCTTCCTGAACATCGGAACTGTCCACATCAGTGCAATCGAGCATCCTGATTATGAGGACTATTTCCATTCAAAACTGCTGATTTTCAAACAGTGCCGCAAGGCATGCATCAATCTTGACTGCGAGGGCCAGAATGAAATCTTCGAAGCAGCAAAGAATGCACCTGAGATTATTACTTTCAGCCAGAAAGACAGCAATGCCAACGTATATGCATACGACATCAAGTCAGATGAGGGCAGAGTCAGCTTCATGGTTAGAATCAGTGATGTGGCAGGATATGCGGATGTGGATGAAGAGGTTAAGCTTGCAACATTCGGAACAATCAATGTTGAGAATGCTGTCGCATCAATAGCAGTTGCTGCAGCCTGCGGCGTGCCTTTCGAGTATATACGTTCGGGTCTTGCAAAGGCAGTTGCACCTGGCAGAATGGAAGTTTTCAGAAGTGAAGATAACAAGAAAATAGTGCTTGTAGACTACGCACACAACAAGCTCAGCTACCAGGCACTTTTCGAGTCAATCAGCAAGGAATTTCCATCAAGAAAACTTATAATCATCTTCGGAACTCCTGGCGGCAAGGCTTTTGCGAGAAGAGAAGAGCTCGGAACCCTGTCTGGAAAGTACTGCCTTAAGTCATATATCACAGAGGAAGACTGCGGGGAAGAAGACTGCCTTTCAATCTGTGAGGAGATTGCAGAGCATGTTGCAGCTGCAGGTGGAGACTATGAGATAATTGTCGATAGAGTTGAAGCAATAAGAAAAGCAGTTGCGGAAGCTGACGAGAATGTGATTGTAATTGCTGCCGGAAAGGGCAGAGAAACACGTCAGAAGAGAGGTATCGAATATATCGACACACCTTCAGATGCTGATGTAGCAATCGAAGCACTTAAAGCTTAGAAATAGATTATTGAACAATATAGGTAACAGGTGCGCCAAGTCTGGCGCACCTGTTGTTGTTTTTGTATTTTTGGCGGCTGGAGATTGATTTTCAGCAGTTTGTGGCAGAGGTAGATATTTGATTCATATAGCCACAAATCCGGTTCCATATAACCAAATAGCCACAATCCGAGTTCTGGCTTAATCGAGAAGCAGAAACCCTGGTTCCGTAGCACTTATAAAGCAGCAAACCACAGAGTCACAAAACCATTGAAAGCCTAGAAAATCATGGTTTTCTTGACTTGCCAAGTTTAATAAGCTATACTAATCATGTATGTTTATGCAATGAATTGACTC
>JAZUII010000043.1:0-23883 GCA_045642105.1 Anaerovoracaceae bacterium
GAACTGGTATCTGTAACCCTTGTTAACCTGTACCTTACCAGCATCGTCAACCCAAACTACTCTGAAAGTGATACCTCTTTCAGGTTCAGTAAGTCTTTCGAGAAGTGCACAAGCTTCATATTCTGGATGAGCATCCATAACAGGAGCGAGTGAAGTAAGAACTTCTTCTACAGTCTGGTGGAATTCGAGTTCACCAGGGTTCTTCTGCTTGCAGAGTTCAATGACTCTCTCAACATAATTTGCCATTGGTTTTTTCTCCTTTGATTAAAACACTATAGTGATTTGCCTATATATCTATAGACACCAAATAAATATTAACACTTGACGGAAATTTGTCAACTACTACAGAGCACGAAAAACAATCTGTATTTGTACAGTTTTAGGCCACATCTATTCACCCGATTCCGTTCAATTTGAAGCTTTTTTGTGTTAAAATATAGTTTCTAAGACTATGCGTTAGGAAGGTGGAAATGGATTTAAGTAATCTCAACAGCGAACAGGTTAAAGCGGTCAAGCATATCGACGGACCTCTCCTCATTCTTGCGGGTGCGGGATCGGGCAAAACCACGACTATGACTCATCGTATCGCTTACATGCTGGAGCAGGGTGTTAACCCTCGCGAGATTCTTGCTGTCACTTTTACCAATAAAGCTGCTGCAGAAATGCGCTCTCGCGTAGAGAATCTGACAGGCATCGCAAGAGGAATGTGGATAATGACCTTCCATGCAATGTGCCTGCGAATGCTGAGATACCAGAGCGAGGTACTCGGATACAGAGACGGTTTTACCGTATATGACGAGTCAGACAAGAAGGCGCTCATCAAGAGAATATACAAGGAGCTTGAGATTGACGAGAAGCAGATTCCTGTTGCACAGGCAATAGGAACCATCAGCAGGTGCAAGGAGCAGGAGACTGATCCGGAGATGTATTCAGCACAGGCTTTTGGCTCGATTGAGAAGCAGATATACAAAGTCTACAAGCGTTACAGCGAGGAGATGCTCAAGAACAACGCGATGGATTTCGACGACCTGCTGTGGAACGGAGTAAGGCTGCTCGAAGCGGATACGGAAGTTCTCCGCTACTACAGCGACAGATTCAGGTACATAATGGTCGATGAGTATCAGGATACCAACTATCTGCAGTACAAGCTCATCAGGCTGCTCGCTTCAGGCCACGGCAATCTCTGCGTTGTCGGAGATGACGACCAGTGCATCTATCAGTGGAGAGGAGCGGATATAAGGAACATACTCGACTTCGAAGAAGATTTTCCGAATACAGCCACAATCAGGCTTGAGCAGAATTACCGTTCGGATGCGAATATTCTTTCGCTTGCCAATTCCGTAATAAAGAATAACAAGGGACGCAAGCGCAAGACCCTCTGGACTGACAAAGATGCGGGTGAGTTCGTAACCTACAGACGCTATGATGACGAGAAATTCGAGGCCTGGTATATCGGTGCCGAGATTGAGAAGAAACACAGTGAAGGCTTCCGCTACGGAGATATGGCCGTTCTGTACAGAAAGAATGCACAGTCGAGACCTTTTGAAGAGAAATTTTCGCTGCGAGGCATTCCATACAGAGTGCTTGCCGGTACAAGATATTATGACCGCAAAGAGATTAAAGATGTGATGTGCTATCTCAGACTCATCGAGAACCCTGACGATGACGGAGCGATGCTGAGAGTTGTCAACGAGCCTAAGAGAGGTATAGGGCCAAAAGCCCTGGCGGGCATCACTGCTTATGCGCAGGCTTACGGCATCAGCGTGTATGCGGCTCTTTGTGAACCGCAGGTCAGAGCAGGCCTTTCGCGAAAAGCGGGTGCTGAGGCGGAATCTCTGGTAGAGATGATTCAGGACATAAGAAGAGAACAGGAGAACCTGACTCTTTCAGATATATATGACAATATCCTCAACCGCTCGGGATATCTGAGAGCGCTCGAACTTGCCAATACAGTTGAGGCAGATGCGAGAATTGAGAATATAATGGAATTCAAATCCGTAATCAGCGAATTCATGAAAGGTGTTGAGGACGGAAGCGTTGAAGCCCTCCGAAAGGAGATTGAAGCAGACAGAGCAGAACTCATGGGAGAGGGATTCAATGCAGATGAACCATCACTGCTTGGAACCTTCCTCGAACAGATCACCCTGATGGCAGAAGTGGATAACCACGATGCTGATGAGGACGCGGTTGTTCTGATGACTCTTCACAGTGCAAAGGGACTTGAGTTCCCTGTCGTATTCATGCCGGGCATGGAAGCGGGAGTTTTCCCGGGCGCAAGTGCCTATGATGAAGAGTCAAAGATGGAAGAAGAGCGAAGACTCTGCTACGTTGGAATTACAAGAGCAAAGAAAAAGCTCTACCTGACGGGAGCGAGAACACGTATGCTCTATGGACGAACAGATTATCAGACGGAATCACCTTTTCTTGATGAGATGGACAAGGAGTTCATGGACGGTGATTCAACAATGAAGGAGAAGCAGAAAGCCGGCGGCGGTGTCAGCGGAGGCGGCGGACTTGCCGGAGAGTTCTTCTTCGGCGGTGGATCATTTGGAACGGCTGACGGTTACAGTGGCGCACCAAAGAGCAAACCTTTTGACAGTCTTGGAAAAGCCAAGGCGGCGACAAAGAATATCCCGGCCCAGAATTTCGAAATCGGCGATACTCTGAGACATCCGAAGTTCGGAGAGGGTCTCCTGATTGCGCAGGATGAGAAGACCATGTCGATTATGTTCGATTCAGTCGGAATGAAGAAGATTGGCAAGGGCTACGTTAAGATAGAGAAAGTAAAGTAAAGGACAGTACTATGACCGACAAGAAGGCTGCAGAGAGAATACAGGAGCTGATTGAAATCCTGAACAAGGCATCTAAGGCGTACTACGACGATGCCAGTGAAATCATGACTAATTATGAATATGACAGGATGTACGACGAGCTCGAGGCTCTTGAGAAAGAGACCGGTATTGTCATGGCGAACAGCCCGACGGTCAATGTAGGATATACAGTGAAGAGCGAGCTTCCGAAGGTTCAGCATGAGAGCAAGATGCTTTCACTTGACAAAACCAAGGACCGCGAGGCGCTGCGTGCGTGGCTTGCGGGTCACGAGGCTCTTCTTTCGTGGAAGCTTGACGGACTGACCGTAGTTCTCACCTATGAAGGCGGACAGCTGGTTCAGGCTGTTACAAGAGGCAACGGAACTATCGGAGAGCTGATTACCGATAATGCAAAGGCTTTTAAGAATGTGCCGTACAGCATCCCTTACAAGGGCGGTGCTGTGGTAAGAGGTGAGGCTGTAATCAGATACTCGGATTTCGAGATAATCAACGAGGCAATCTGCGATGCGGATGCCAAGTACAAGAATCCGCGCAACCTGTGCAGCGGAAGCGTAAGACAGCTGGATTCGAGAATTACAGCTGAGAGAAAAGTGTATTTCTACGCTTTTACACTCACTGCTGCAGAGGAACTTGAGTTCACAAGACGATCCGAGCAGATGGAGTGGATGAAAGCTCAGGGGTTTGACACAGTAGAATACAAGCTTGTCGATGACTCAAGCCTTCTGGATGCAATCGCAGAATACGAGGTGAGAATACCTGATTTTGACATTCCGTCTGACGGACTGGTGCTCACACTTGAGGATATCGAGCATGCATCGACCCTCGGAACCACTGCAAAATTTCCTAAAGATGCCCTTGCGTTCAAGTGGCAGGATCAGCAGGCTGAGACAACGCTTAGAGAAATTGAATGGAGCCCGTCGAGAACAGGACTTCTCAATCCGGTGGCGATTTTTGACCCGGTTGAGCTTGAAGGAACGACAGTAAGCAGAGCATCTGTCCATAATATCAATATTATGGAGGAACTCGAGCTTGGAATAGGTGACACTATCACCGTATATAAGGCTAATATGATTATTCCGCAGTTAAGTGATAATCTGACACGAAGCGGCCGCATGGAGATACCGCCCTCGTGTCCTGTCTGCGGGGGTGTAACCGAGATCAGAAACGAGCTTGGAACAAAGACTCTCGTATGTCTGAATCCGGAATGTATCGCAAAACATGTCAAAAGCTTTTCGCATATGGTTTCGAGAGATGCTCTTAATATAGAAGGACTTTCGGAACAGGGCCTTCTCAAATTCATAGGAAAGGGAATGCTCAAGACACTGCCGGACATTTTCGACCTTACAGAATACAGGGATGAAATTGTCGCTATGGAAGGTTTTGGCGAGAAGTCATATAAGAAGCTTATAGAATCAATAGACAAGGCGAGAGCGACGACGCCGGCGAGACTGCTCTACAGTCTTGGAATTGCCGGTGTAGGTGTGACTATGGCTAATGTCATCGCGAGAGCCTGCCGCAACAGCTGGAAGGAAATTCAGTCTCTTGACGAGGCTGCCCTTCTCGGCATCGAGGGCGTAGGCGATGTTATGGCCAAAAGCATCAGAGAATGGTTCGATAATGATGACAACAAGGCGATGGTTGCGGCTCTCCTCGAAAGAGTTGAGCTCGACGAGAGTTTTGAGGAACTGGGCTCCGGAATGGACGGACTTGTGTTCGTAATTACAGGAAGCCTGGAGCATTACAGCAATCGTAAAGAACTCAAGGCGGAGATTGAGGCTCAGGGCGGCAAGGTTGCCGGAAGCGTAAGCGCAAGCACCAGCTATCTCATTACCAACAATCCGTCATCCGGCTCGTCTAAGAACAAAGCGGCAAGAGAACTGGGCGTGAAGATTATCACGGAGGAAGAAGTGATGCACATGCTCGATGAACTGAGATAAGAGTCACGACTAATTAGAAGAAAGGAGGAGTAATCCGATGGAAAACCTTAACTACGACATCGAGAAAGCTGTTGAGGAATCAAAAGAGAGAATTTTCGAACTGCTCGAAGAGAAGAAGTACTTCCAGTGCAGAGATGAACTCCTTAAACATAACGAAGTAGATATTGCAGAACTCCTTGAGGAAGTAATGGAGGAGTTCGATATGCAGAAAGCGGTCATGCTTTTCCGCACACTGCCTAAAGATATATCAGTTGATGTTTTCGCCTACCTCGATGTAGACGATCAGGTAGAGATTATCAACTGCATCACCGATCCCGAGATAAGATACATCATAGACGAACTCGATTTCGACGATATGATCGACGTCCTCGAGGAGCTTCCTGCCAACCTCGTTGACAAAATTCTCGACAAGACTCCGAAGAGCGAGCGCCGTCTGATTAACACTTTCCTCAAATATAATGAAGACAGTGCCGGCGCCCTCATGACACCGGATTACATCAACCTCAACAAGAACTGGACATCAGTGGAGGCGCTTGCACACATCAAGGAAGTGGGCATGGATTCAGAGACAATCTATACCTGCTACGTGCTCGACAGCGGCCGCAAGCTTACGGGAATCGTTTCTCTCAGAGCGCTGGTTATCGCTGGTGATCAGGTAAAAGTATCCGAGCTTATGCACGAGGATTTCGTCGTTGCGAGAGTTGATGATGACCAGGAGGAGATATCAGAGCTGTTCAAGAAGTACGGCTATCTGGCAATTCCTGTTGTAGATAATGAGAACAGGCTTGTCGGAATCGTTACAGTCGACGATATCCTGGACGTAATCGAAGAAGAGGCGACCGAGGATATGGAGCGTATGGGCGGTGTCATTGACAGCAATGACAAGGACTACCTGGACATGACTGTTTTCGCTCATGTAAAAGCGAGACTTCCATGGCTTCTGCTCCTTATGTGTTCGTACTTCATAACAGGCGGCATCATCGCAAGTTTCGAGGAGGCGCTTTCCGCTGTAATCGTTCTTGTAACATATATGCCGATGCTGATGGGAACCGGCGGCAACTCGGGAACTCAGGCATCCACGCTCGTCATTCGCGGAATGGCAACCGGTGAGCTCGAGCTCAGCGATTTTATCAGAGTCGCATGGAAAGAAATCAGAGTCGGCGTAGTTATCGGTATAGCCTTGAGTGTAATTAACTATGCGAGAATAGTTTTCCTTGATCATGAGGAACCTCGAGTTGCACTCACAGTATGCTGCGCAATGGTGCTCGTTGTAATAATCGCAAAACTCATAGGATCTCTTCTGCCTATGCTCGCGAAGAGGATCGGACTGGACCCTGCTCTTATGTCAGGACCAATGATGGCTTCAATTACTGATATGATTTCTCTCTGCACATACTTTGCAATGGCGGGTTTATTCCTTCATATCTAGGGAGTATAATCAGTAATAGAAAATATTTAATGTTATTTCGAGGGAGGACAAAGTGAAAGAAAGAAACTACCAAGAGCTCAAAGAGATTGCGCGCAGATGCAGAATCAATGCGCTTAAGGCAATCTATGCGGCTAATTCCGGTCATCCGGGCGGATCATTCTCTGTAACAGATATTCTGGTTGCACTGTATTTCGATGAAATGAACATCGATCCTGAGAATCCTAAGATGGAGAATCGCGACAAGCTGGTGCTGTCAAAGGGACATGCGGTACCTGCACTCTATGCGGTACTCGGCGAGAGAGGCTTCTATAATGTAGAAGAAATGATGAGCCTGAGACAGGTGGGTAGCCATTTCCAGGGACACCCTAATATGCATAAATGCCCGGGCGTTGAGATGTCGACCGGTTCACTCGGACAGGGTTTCTCCGCAGCTGTAGGTATGGCAATTGCCAACAAGATGGATGGCAAGGATTCATATGTATACGCTGTAACGGGAGACGGAGAACTCCAGGAGGGAATTATCTGGGAGGCAGCTCTCGCTGCATCAAAGCACAAGCTTGACAGATTCATCTGCATCGTTGACTGGAACGGACTTCAGATTGACGGAAATGTTGATGATGTCAAGAAGGTGACACCTATCGATGACAAATTCGCTGCTTTCGGATTCAATACTATCGTATGTGACGGACACGATTTCGAGAGCCTGTTCAATGCTATTGATGAGGCAAAGGCTAACGCAGGAAGCGGAAAGCCAACAGCAATTGTTGCCAAGACTCATAAGGGCCAGGGCGTATCATTCATGTGCGACCAGGCCGGATGGCACGGTAAGGCTCCTAACGAAGAGCAGATGGCAGAAGCAATGAAGGAACTCGGAGGTGAGATGTAATGGCAGATGTTAAGAAGATTGCTACCAGACAGGCATACGGTGAGTTCCTCGTTGAAGAGGGCTCAAAGAGACCTGAGCTTGTTGTAATGAGTGCGGACCTTTCCGGTTCAAACAAAACCAATGGTTTCGAGAAGGCTTATCCTGAAAGATTCGTTGAGTGCGGAATCTCTGAGCAGGATATGTATGCTGAGGCAGCCGGCCTTGCACACTCAGGCAAGGTTGTATGTGCAAGTTCATTCGCAATGTTTGCTGCAGGAAGAGCTTTTGAGATTATCAGAAACTCAATCGGCTACACTAATGCAAATGTAAAAGTCTGCGCAACTCACGGCGGTATCACTGTCGGAGAAGATGGTGCCAGCCACCAGACTTTTGAAGATATCGCTCTTATGAGAACTATTCCGGGCATGATGGTTATCAACCCTGCAGATGCTGTAAGTGCCAAAGCTCTCCTTGCTGAGGCTGTTGATACAGTAGGACCTGCTTATGTAAGACTCGGAAGATCAGGGGTTCCTGTAATCTACGATGAGAATCAGAAGTTCGAGATTGGTAAGGCTCTCACAGTTCGCGAGGGTAAGGATGTGACAATCATTGCTACAGGAATTATGGTTGCTGATGCAATGACAGCTGCAGAGGAACTCGCTGCTGAGGGAATCGACGCAAGAGTTATCGATATGCACACAATCAAGCCTCTCGATGAGGCTGCGATTATCAAGGCTGCAGAAGAGACAGGCGCTATCGTAACTGCAGAGGAGCATTCAGTTATTGGCGGACTTGGCGGAGCTGTTGCAGAGGTAGTTGTTCAGAATTGCCCTGTCAAAGTCGCTATGGTCGGACAGAAGGACTGCTTTGGTGAGTCAGGCAAACCGGCTCAGCTTCTTGAGAAGTATGGCATGACAGCTGCAGACATCGTGGCTGCTGTTAAGAGCGTTAAGTAAATCAATAGTGAAAAAGCCTGCTGCTTCGGCAGCAGGCTTAATTTTGTTATGTGAAGAAAGTTGCTGTTTTCTTCACATTAGCCACAACAGCTGCTTTCACCCAATAAGCCAATGACCTGATTCACCCGCCAGAGGCCGCGACAGAAATTTTATGCATAAAAATACATTTTTTTGCATAAAAGACTTGCAATTGCATTTCGCAAATGTTACATTATGTAATGAACGAAAAACGTGTCAGAGACACTTAACTAAGAAATAGACATAATATATAAGGAGAAAGAACAATGAAGAAGACAATTATGAAGCTGCTTGCAGTTGCTTCAATCATGGTAATGATGTTCGCACTTACATCATGTGGAAAGGGAGATACACTTCTCGTAGTAACAGAGGCTACATTCCCTCCATTTGATACAACAGATGATGATGGAAACATCGCAGGATTCGATATGGACCTCATGAACGCAATCGCTGAGGATCAGGGATTCGAAGTAGAGTATAAGGACATCGGATTTGACTCACTCATTCCTGCACTTGAGGCAGACGAGGCTGACATCATCGCTGCTGGTATGAACTCACTCGACCCAGATCGTCAGAAGAAGGTTGATTTCTCAACACCATACTTTGACAGCCAGCTCGTTCTCGTAGTTGCTGATGACAACACATCAATCAACAGCATTGATGACCTCACAAGTGACATGAAGGTTGCTGGTCAGATTGGTACAACAGGTGCTGATGAGGCTAACGCTCTTGCAGATGATGGAAAAATCGCTAAGGCAGTTATCCTTGATAAAGTAAGCGATGCTATGCTTCAGCTCCAGAACGGAGACATCGATGCAATCATCCTCGACAAGCCTGTAACAGAGTCATACATCTCTAAGCAGCCAGGCGTTGCTAAGATTGTTGGCAGTCCTATCGGTGAGCTCGAGAGCTATGCATTCGCTGTACAGAAGGACAACGCAGAGCTCCTCGAGAAGATCAACACAGGTCTTCAGAACATGATTGACAACGGAACATACGACAAGCTCGTAGCTAAGTGGTTCTAAGTCTTAATCAGACATACATTTAATATTTTAAGGAAGCGAACGGAACTGTCGGAATACCGGCAGTTCCGATTTGTGAGTTATAGGGAGAATTAGAATGGCACTGTATTTAAAAGGTTTTCTAATTGCGTGCAAGGGTATTCCGGCGACTGTTGGAGTATCGCTTTTTGCTATTATAGTGGGTGCTGCACTCGGCCTTCTTCTTGCACTTGCAAGACAGAGCAAGAGTAAGCTGCTCAGAGGCGTAGGTTCTGTATATGTTGACGTTGTAAGAGGAACACCAATGATTGTTCAGGCTCTTATCATGGCTTATGGTATACCTCAGCTTATGAAGGCTAATGGCGTATCATTTACATGGCCTGAGCTGGTAATTCCTGCTATGCTCGTATGCGCACTCAACTCAGCAGCTTACATGGCAGAGGTTGTTCGAAGCGGACTTCAGGCTGTAGACAAGGGCCAGATGGAAGCAGCAAGATCCCTCGGAATGCCAAAGAAGATGGCTATGAAGCTCATCATCATTCCACAGGCAATCCGTATCATCCTGCCTGCATTCTGCAATGAGTTCGTAACACTCATCAAAGAGACATCAGTACTCAGTTTCGTAGGAGTAATCGAGATTACACGTCGCGGAGCACTCTGGAACTCCCAGAGCTTCGAGACTTTCCCTGCATACATCGGAGTAGCTATTGCATATATGATTCTCACAATTCCACTGACTAAGCTCATCGGAAGATATGAGAAGAACAGAGCTAAGAAGGAGGCATAACTATGGCAATGATAGAAATCAAAGACCTCAAGAAGAGCTTTGGAAAGAACGAAGTGCTCAAGGGAATCAATCAGAGCGTAGAACAGCATGAGGTGCTCTGCATCATCGGACCGTCAGGTTCCGGAAAGTCAACAATGCTTCGCTGCATCAACCATCTCGAAGAGCCTTCATCAGGCGAGATTAGGATTGACGGCGAGCTCGTAACAGAGAGTAATCTCGACCAGGTGAGAACAAAGATGGGCATGGTATTCCAGCAGTTCAATCTTTTCCCTCACATGTCAGTGCTCGAGAATCTTACATGCGCACCAATGAATGTTAAAGGCGTATCCAAGGAAGAGGCAGAGGCAAAAGCTGCAGAGCTTCTTGAGCGAGTAGGCCTCATTGACAAAATCAACGAGTATCCTCGTTCCCTCTCCGGCGGTCAGCAGCAGCGTGTCGCAATCGCGCGTGCCCTCGCTATGGATCCTGAAATCATGCTTTTCGACGAACCTACTTCAGCTCTCGACCCGGAGATGGTAGGAGAAGTACTTGACGTAATGAAGTCACTTGCAAAAGAGGGAATGGCTATGATTGTGGTAACACACGAGATGGGATTCGCCAAGGAAGTAGCTGACAAGGTTATCTTCATGGACGGCGGATACATCGTGGAGCAGGGCGCACCACAGGATGTAATCGGCAACCCACAGGAGCCAAGAACACAGGATTTCCTCTCGAAGGTGCTGATCTAGTAGACCAAAAGACGATTTGAATAACAATCGAGATAAAAACAAGGGCTGTCGTAATGGGACAGCCTTTTGCTTTGCTGTGATAAATCTCGCAGGAACTCACTAAATATCGACACAATTCGAAAATTCAGCACCTTATATAGTGGCGTTTATGTGAAGTTTTATGCGATTTACTTTATTCTCAAAAGCTTGTGCTGTATAATAACTATGTATGATTATATGTAGGAGGGCTTATGATAGAATTCAAGGATGTATCAAAGAATTATGGCAGCAATGTTGGATTAAGCAGAGCTTCAGTTCATATCAATAAGGGAGATTTTGTCTTCCTGGTTGGACCAAGCGGTGCTGGAAAGACAACATTCATCAGACTGATTCTTAAAGAACTGGAACCGGATAAAGGAAGTATTTTTCTTGCCGGTAAAGATATAACTACACTCAAGAGAAGGGAAATTCCTAAAGTAAGACAGAAGATCGGAATGGTTTTCCAGGATTTCAGACTTCTTGAGAAGAAGACTGTATATGAGAATGTTGCATTCGCGATGGAGGTTCTCCACAAAAGCAAGAAGGAAATTAAGGAGAGAGTGCCTTACGTACTCGATCTTGTTGATATTGCCGATAAGGCTGACAGATATCCGCACGAGCTGTCCGCAGGTGAGCAGCAGAGAGTAGGTATAGCAAGAGCTATCGTTAACAGACCGAGAGTTCTGATTGCGGACGAGCCTACAGGTAACCTTGACCCTGTAACAGCTATGGAGATTATGAAGCTCCTTGAGAAGATTAATGTTCGCGGAACAACTATCCTTATGGTAACTCACGCTAAGGACATCGTAGATCAGATGCATAAGAGAGTGGTTGCTATAGAGAACGGAAAGATTGTAAGAGACGAGCATGGACAGTATGGCTTTGAATCCATGGAGCCATACCAGATAAGTGGAGAGGAGGTTGATCCATATGTTTTCTAGACTGGGATACTCAATCAAGCAGTCCTTCTCCCAGATGGGAAGAAATAAGGGAATGTACTTCACATCCATTATGGCTATTACAGCGATGATGCTCATTCTCGGACTGTTCTTCGTATCATTCGTTAATGTCAACCTTTTCGCAAGAACCATCCAGGATAATTACAACGTTGTCCAGGTATATATGGATAACGACAATTCAAGCAAGCTTACTGATAATATAGGTAAGAAGATTGAAGATATTAAGGGTGTTGAGAAGGCTGAACTGGTTACAAAGAAAGAGGCTCTCCAGACTCTCAAGAAGAGATGGGGAGATAATGCCTACCTCCTCGACAATCTGCAGGAGAACCCTCTTCCTGACTCATACAGTGTATATGTAGCAGATGAGGCAGCCGCAGAAAAGGTTGCTGAGACTGCTGTTGATATTAAAGGTGTCGACGACATCACATATTATCAGGAGACAATTGATAAGCTCGCTAAGGTGAGCAGATTTATTGAGATAGGATCGGTTGTGGTTATGGCATTCCTTATCGTAATCTCAATCGTAATTGTAGCCAATACTATCAAGCTTACAGTAATGAATCGTGAGAAAGAAATCAGCATTATGAAGTACCTTGGAGCTACAGACTGGTTCATCAGAGGACCATTCCTGCTCGGAGGAATATTCATCGGACTGATTGCAGCGGCAGCATCTACCGGTCTGGTATATCTTATCTATTCAAAGATTATAGATATTCTCGGAAAAGATGTAGCAAGAATTCTTTCTGTTTCACTGGTTCCTGCTGATCAGCTCATCATGTATGTTCTTGCCAGCTTTGTTTTACTGGGCGTTGGTATTGGAGCCATCGGAAGTATGATTTCAATCAGACGTTTCCTGATGAAGTAGAAGGAGGGGTAAATGCGCAGCAGAAAGACAAATATTCTAATAGTAATGGCTATCTGCATATCGATGACTGTTGCATCGGTTGCAGGAGCATATGCCGCAACTTCATCCCAGAAAAAGCAAGAAGCATCTGTCTGGGGTAAGAAGGCAGAGAATGCTTTGGCTCTTACAAAGGATGCAGAGGAGAAAGCTGCAGTGATGCAGGACTCTGTCGATGCAAAGAAGGTTCAGATTAAGCAGACCGAGGCTAAGGTAGCTGCAAAGCAGAAGGAAATTGATGACCAGACAGAAGCCCTCAACGAGAGACTGAATGTAATGTATAAGACCGGAACAGTAGGTTTTGTAGATGTTGTTCTAAGTTCAGACAGCGTGTCAGACCTTCTGATGAATGTCGGTCTTGTACAGAAGATTCTGAAGAACGATCAGGAACTTCTTGAGAAAATGCAGGATGATCTCAAAGAGTTAAAGGCACTGAAGACTCAGCTTGAGAAAGAAAAAGCGGAGCTCGACAAGCAGATGGAAGAACTCAAGTCATATATCGCATCTAAGAAGGCAGAAGCCGACAAGGACAGACAGATGCAGAAGCAGCTTGAGAACGAAGCTGCTGCGCTCTATCAGAAGGAGATGGCTGCAATAGCAGCAGCAGAAGCGGCAAAAAAGAAAACAAACATTCCTTCTGCACCACCTTCAAGCGGAGGCGGTAACTATGTATGGCCTACACAGGGAACAATCACTTCTGAGTATGGATACCGTATCTGTCCATTCCACGGACAGGAGTTCCATAACGGATTGGATATTGCGAGATACCCTGCCGGCACACCTGTTTATGCAATTGCAGCAGGTGTTGTTGGAACAGCATCATGGTCAGGCGGTTACGGCAACTGTGTAACAATCAGTCACGGTGGATCAATGATGTCACTTTACGGACACCTTCAGAGCATCGCAGTAAGCAGTGGACAGAGTGTCTCAAAGGGACAGCTTATCGGATACATGGGAAGCACCGGTAACTCGACTGGTCCGCACTTGCATTTTACCGTATACAAAAATGGAGTAACAATCAATCCGCATTCACTTTACTAATTAAGGAGTTATATCAGAGTGCACGAAGCTATTATCAGCATTCTTGAATCACGAGGCATAGGCGAGGATATCCGCGAGGAGTTTTTCTCGCCTAAGCCTAAGCTTGCATACGATCCATTTCTGCTTGCAAACATGCAGGCTGGAGTGGATTTACTGCTAAAAGCAGTAGATGAAGGTCGAAACATTGTAATCTATGGCGATTATGATGTTGACGGCATCACATCTACTTCTCTTATGATGAAAGTAATCGGCTCTCTGACAGATAATGTTAGCTACTATATTCCATCGAGACTCGAGGAGGGCTACGGCCTTCACAAGGAGTCGATCGATGCGATTGCCGAGCAGGGCTGTGAACTGCTTGTTACAGTGGACTGCGGTTCAGTATCGCGCGAGGAGACTGAGTATGCGCATTCACTCGGTATAGAGACTATCGTAACCGACCACCATAATGTATCGGCAATCAGGGCAGAGGGCATAATCATTAACCCGATGCTGCCTGAGGACGAGTATCCGTTCAAGGGCCTTGCCGGTGTCGGGGTTGCCTATAAGTTCGCACTTGCAATATCGAGGCGACGTGAGGTTCCTCGCCGCATTATGTCGGAGATTCTCGAACTTGCGACAATAGGTACTATTGCGGACATCATGCCTATGCTCGACGAGAACAGAACAATAGTCAAATTCGGACTCAGGTTCATGCACCTCGGATGCCAGAACAAGGGTCTCAGAAGACTCATAGAGCTTGCTGGACTGGACTATAGGAAACTTAAGACTTCAGATGTTTCGTTCGGCATATCACCTAGAATCAATGCAGCGGGAAGACTTGGCGATGCTACACTTGGCGTTAAGCTTTTCCTTGCTGATGATGACAATCTCATCGAACAGTACTGCACACAGCTCATCGAAACCAACCAGGAGAGAAGATCACTGCAGGACGATGCTTTGAGCAGAAGTATGGAGATTGCAGAGAAGAATCATGCTGACGATGATTTCCTCGTGCTCGAGGTAAATGATGCGCATGAAGGTGTGCTTGGAATCGTTGCCGGCAAGATCAGAGAGACAGTCAACAGACCGTGCATCATCGTTACACAGAGCGGTGAGCATTATAAAGGCACGGGACGTTCGATTGAGACCGTTGACCTTTTCGCTATGCTTGACAAGTATCGCGATGAATTCATAAGCTTCGGCGGACATAATGCTGCCTGCGGTTTTACCATAGAGGGAAGCAGAGTAGCCGGGCTCAGAGAGAAACTTAACCGCGACATTGCGGAGAAATATGCAGAAGACAATACTCTTTTCGACATAGAATACAAGTACGATGCAGAAGTGACTGCAGACGAGTTCAACCTCGAACTTGCGGACGATGTGAGAATGCTTGAGCCTTGCGGCAAGGACAACGAAGTGCCGCAGTTTATAATGAGGGGCGTTGTACCGCAGAACTGGAAGTATCTGAAGAATGACAGGCGCTATGCCAAGTTCATAATCAGGGCGGAAGACGGACGTACGATCGACTGCCTGCTTTTTCACGATGCAGCCGATTACGAGGCGCTTGTAACGGGCGGAGAACCTGTCGATGTCGTTGGAAATATAGAGATTAATACATGGAGAGACAACAGGAAGGCGCAGATGATAGTCAGATGGGTCCTTCCTGAGGGAGAGGCAGATGGCAGATAAAAGCAGCAGAAGCAGATTTGCGGAATGGCTCAAGAGAACCGAAGTCAGATTCTTTGCACTTGGAGCTGTATCAGTGCTGGCTTTTATCGGCTTATATGTCTATGCCTTTGATGGAATGTTGCCCGGAAGTGGCAGAACATATGAATACTACAAGGGGCTGGACGAGAGCTACGGCAAGTACTATCAGATGCAGGAGCTCATTGAGGAACAGGCCCTTTTCTCATATCAGTACGACGGCGTGGACGATAAAAAGTTCGCAACAGAGATAATGTCAGGACTTAAAGACGACAAATATGCTGAGTACTATACTGCAGAAGAGTACAGTGAATACCGCAAAAGATACTATTCTTTTGTCGGCATAGGGCTTTCGATGACTATGGAAGACGGACGACTTGTGGTTGCAAGAGTAATCAGCGACAGCTCTGCCGCAAAGGCCGGGGTAAAAGAAGGCGATGTTCTTCTGAGCGTCAACGGCAAGAAGATTGAGAGCGAAAAGGATGCCGAGAAGGCTTTTGACGGCGAGAAGGGTGACAGCTTCAAAGTGGAAATCGAGCGTGACGGAAGCAAGAAAACTTTCGACCTTGAACTTCAGGAGATTCAGGAAGAGACTGTTGTATACGGCGTTGCTGATTGTGACGATTCTATAGGATACATACAGATTACATCATTTGCAAAAGGAACCTGTAATGATTTTGCCGGTGCAGTTTCTGACCTTGAGGACAGGGGATGCGACAAGCTCATTATCGATCTGCGCAACAATACCGGAGGCAGAGAGTATGATGGTCTCAAAGTTGCTGACCAGCTGCTTCCTAAGTGCACAATCATTACAGAGAAGCAGGCCGGCGGCAAGGAAAAAGTCAGAACTTCTGACGAGAAGTGCATTGATATGAAATACGTTCTTCTTGTCAATGAATATACTGCAAGCAGTTCCGAGATTATCACATCCGCAGTAAAAGCAAATAAAGGCGGTACCATCATCGGAACAGTAACTTACGGCAAGGGCCTTATTCAGAGACTTCACGAATTCGAAGACGGAAGTGCCTGTAAGTACACCATCGGAGAGTATTATGCGGCTGATGGCAGCAAAATCCAGGGCCTAGGTGTCAAACCTGATATAGAAGCAGAGGACGATGAGGCCATCCGCGAGGCAGTCAGGGTTCTTCTTAGTTAGCAGGATATCCGTTCAGAGGAACGAAAAGCAGATGGGCAAAAAACTGCGCACATGGATTGGAGATAAGATGTATATTCTAAGCTGTACAGATTATGACGGCAAGCGCGAGACCAGCAGAAAACTGCTCGCAAAAGCAATAGATGTATATAATGCAGAGAACGGCATCGATGCAGCATCCGGTGAAGAACTCGTCGCAGCAATAATAACTGGTGAGCAAGGCAAGCCTTCAATTCCGGGCTGGAAAGATTTCTCAATCTCAGATACAGAGAACATCTGGGCAGTGCTGATAGCAGATGCTCCATGCGGCTTCGACATACAGCTCGAGCGCCCTTGCAAAATGGAAAGCATAGCAAGTAAATACTATGCACCTGAAGACTGCAGACTGATAGAGGAAGAAGGCGAGACTGCATTCTGGCGCATCTGGGCAAGAAGAGAAGCAGCTATCAAAGCCATCGGGGCGACAGTCTTAAGCCGTGTACCCGCGGTCGGTGGAGATACGATAGAATTAGAAGGACAGGAGTATAGGCTCTTCGATACGGAAGTGCATGGCGCGTATGGCGCAATTTGTATAAGGGGGACGGAGCTGAATGACGAAGATGAACAAAAGTGCCGGACCTTGCTCTGAATTATCGCCTGAGAGAGCTGGGACTGAGGGCAAAAGGTATCAGAAGTCGGCACTGGAATCAGCCGCAGATTACCTTTCGCACCGCATGAGAACTGAGGCAGAGGTCAGAAACAGGCTTAAAGATAAGGACTACGAGACAGAGGAAATCGATGAGGCTATCGATAGTCTCAAGAGCCACAGATACATTGATGACTACGAATATGCCCTTAGATATATCGAGTACGGTTACGGCAAACACCGCGGCAGCAGACGCATTCTGCGCGAACTCGAGGAGAAAGGCATAGACGGCTCTACAGCGCAGAACGCATACGAAGATTACTGCTATGAGAATCACGTGGATGAGTACGCGGAAGCACTTGCAATCGCGCGAAGCACAGTAGGCGAAGGCTTTGGCGAAAGCTATGCTGCAGGCAAGGCGACAGACAGTGACCCTTGCATAGAAATAGACGACAGAACCTGTGCCAAGGTCGCGCGAAAGCTGGAGAGCAGAGGCTTTCGCAGCGAAGACATCTACAAGGCGCTGGCAGAGATGAGAAAATGGAAAAGTGAAGAACAGTAGATAATGGAAAGATACAGACGAACAGTAGCGCTTATCGGAGAAGAGAAACAGAATAGACTGAACGAAGCAAAGGTTCTCATCATGGGAGTCGGCGGCGTCGGTTCATATGCGGCTGAGGCTATCGCCAGAGCGGGAATCGGCACGATTACTGTAATGGACGGCGATGAGGTCGCAGAAAGCAATATGAACAGGCAGCTCGTTGCGCTGAGCTCGACGGTGGGAAGACCTAAGGCCGAAGTGGCAGCTGAGCGACTGAGAGACATAAATCCCGACGCAGAAGTGCGCGCAGTATGCGCATTTTACAAGAGTGAAAATGACATTGATGTGACTGCGTACGATTACGTGGTCGACGCGATTGACGATGTTGACGCGAAAGTGCTGCTCATCAGGACCTGCCTCGAAAAAGGCGTTCCTATTGTTGCATCTATGGGCGCGGCCGGCAAATTCGGTACGGATTTCATGGTGGCGGATCTTGCAGACACGATGACCTGTCCGCTCGCTAAAGTAATGCGCAAGAGACTCAGAGAAGTCGGCATCGAGCATCTTCCGGTTGTTTTCTCGAAGGAAAAACCTGTCCCAAGGACAGACGAGCTTGGAACGATGAGCTATGTGCCGGGTTCGGCAGGGCTGGTGCTCGGCGGCTATGTTATCAGACAGCTGGCCGGCATCGAGTAGAAAAGGAGAAATATGAACACAACATACATTCTTATAGCAATTGCAGTTCTGGCAGTGCTGATGATCGGCGCGATGGTTCTGGCAGTGATTTCACTCAGCAGAAGCCGCAGCAACGCAGACCGCATGGAGTCGTACTTCAAGTCGTACGGCGAGATGATTGCTGGCAACCAGCGCTACATGTCTGAGCAGCAGGACATCAGACTCCGTGCGCTCGAAGAAAGCATGAGCCGAATGAGGAACGACAACAACCTGCAGTTTGAGGGCATGAGACGTTCAGTCGATAATCGCATCGAGGATATGAGGCAGACGGTGGACGGCAAGCTTGACGAAGTGTACCGCGGTCTCGGAGAGATGAAGAGCGTTGCGGCAAATGTAGGCGACCTCAAGAAGATTCTCACTAATGTAAAAACAAGGGGTATCCTCGGTGAGGTGCAGCTTGCCGCGATTCTTGAGCAGATTCTCACAAGCGATCAGTACGATGAGAATGTTGCAACAAAGAAAGGCAGCAGCGACAGAGTTGAATTTGCAATCAGACTTCCGGGTGACGGAGATGAAAGCATATATCTGCCTGTGGACTCGAAATTCCCCGGTGACGCATACGGCGCGCTGATGGATGCATACGAGACAGGCGAGAAGGCCATCGTTGAAACCTGCAAGAAGAGACTTTTCCAGATAATGATGACGGAAGCGAAAGATATACACACAAAGTATATCGATCCACCATATACAACGGATTTTGCAATTATGTTCCTGCCATTCGAGGGCCTCTATGCTGAGGCTGTCAACGGCGGAATGGTAGAACAGCTTCAGCGCAAGTACAAAGTCACAATCGCGGGTCCGACAACTATGTCAGCTTTGCTCAACAGCCTGCAGATGGGTTTCAACACTCTTGCGATTGAGAAGAAATCGAGCGAGGTATGGGAACTGCTCGGTGCGGTAAAGACAGAATTCGAGAATTTTGGCAGCGTACTTGAATCGACACAGAATCGAATCAATCAGGCGAATGCTGATCTCGATAAACTCGTAGGCGTTAGAACACGTAAAATTCAGAGCAAGCTAAAGCACGTAGTGGCGCTCAGCGACACAGACACGAAGAGACTGCTCGATGATTAGGTAAGAGAAATTTTAGTATACTAAAAATATAGAGGTAACGATTTTGAGAATCTGGGCAATAGGTGATACGCACCTTTCATTCCATGATGAAATTAACAAGCCAATGGATGTGTTTGGCGGAGGTTGGGAGAACCACGCCGAGCGTATTAAGGCTGCCTGGATTGAGAGAGTTCAGCCCGAGGATGTGGTGATTATTCCGGGAGATATTTCATGGGGACTCAAGCTTGAGGAAGCGATGCCGGACATAGAGTGGATTCATGAACTTCCGGGAAAAAAGCTGATCTCAAAAGGTAACCATGACCTCTGGTGGAGCAGAATCAACTACCTCAACTCGCTGTATGACGACGTGATTTTCCTGCAGAATGACGCGTACTACATCGAAAGCGAAGATATAGCGATATGTGCCACACGCGGATGGCCATACCCGGGTTCGGACGAGTATTCGGAGCACGACGAGAAGATGTACAGAAGAGAGCTCATGAGACTCGAGATGGGACTCGAGGCGGCAAGGCGCAAATCGGCATCCGCTTTAATAATAGTTGCGCTTCACTACCCGCCATCAGGCTTCAAGTGCGAGCGCACTGAGTTCACTGGTATGATGGAGAAATACGGCGTACAGCAGTGCGTGTACGGACACCTTCACGGAGCAGTGGCATACGCAAGCGGACCTAAGGGGCAGCACCGCGGTATCGAATACAATCTGGTGTCGTCCGACTACCTCGGCGCAGCACCAAAGTGCATATACGAAAAACCCGATGTGTGATATAATCTACATATCGGGTTTTGTTTTACCCGAGAGGATATGCATTTCATGGAGGGGTACAGATGAAATATGCATTTATAGTGAACCCTGCTTCAGGTAAAGGAAGCAAAGATGAGATAGTAAAGAACATTGAAGACATCATGGAGGCTTCATCCAAGGATGTCGCTATATATCACACAAGAGGCACGCAGGATGCTACCGTACTTGCAGATATGATTGCAAAAGAAGCCGGCGATGAGCAGGTAGTGATTTTTGCCTGTGGTGGAGACGGAACGGTTAACGAGGTGGCGAATGGAATTGTCGGCCACGAGAACGCGGTGCTCGGAGTTGTTCCGGTTGGAAGCGGCAACGATCTTGTTAGAGAGCTCGGCGGAGGCATGAATGAGGGAGCCAAATTCCTCGACCTCGAGAGACAGATTAACGGCGAGATGATTAAGATGGATATCATCAAGCTTACATATATTAAAGACAGCAAGGAACACATCAACTATGTTGTCAACGGCATCAATATCGGCTTCGACGGCAATACCGCAATTCTGGCTAATGATCTCAAGAAGCGTTTCAAGTCAGGCTCACTTGCGTATATCATAGCGCTTGTGACCTGTATGATCAAAAAGAAGGGCGAGTGCCTGAGAATTACAGCTGACGGTGAGGAGTTCCATGCGGGTCCGCTGCTTCTTACAACAATAGCTAACGGCGGCTTCTGCGGCGGCGGTTTTAACAGCTGTCCATACGCAGACCTGTATGACGGAATGCTCGAGCTCCTTCTTGTTAAGGATGTTAAGAGAAGAGAATTCCTTAATCTCGCGCCAAAGTACAAGGCAGGAAAGATTTTTGAGGTGCCCGGTGTAGAGAAGCTTATCAAGTACAGACAGGCGAAGGAAATTACAATCGAGCCAATGAAAGCGCATACTATGAAATTTGCAGGCGACGGCGAGATATACGAGACTGGAGCCCTCAAGATTGAGGTGCTCAAGCAGGCAATCTGGGTTAACCTGCCTGCAGAGGACTAGTTATGGAGAGAACTGATTATCAGAATCTTATATCGAGAATTGCAGCAGCGCTCATTGCAGCGCTGCTTGTTATTGTGCTGACTGCCGGCAGTTTTGTGCAGACCGCAGCTGCTTACGATGAAACGCCGCAGAGTGATAAAATTCCAAAGATTACAGCAAAATCAGCCATCGTCTACAGCGATGACCTGGACAAAATCATCTATTCGAAGGACCCGGACAAAAAGCTGAACCCGTACAGCATCACAAAGCTGATGACTGCCTATGTGGTTCTTCAGAATCTGGATCTAGACCAGGAAGTGACGATTCATAATATTGACGCTGATATCGAGGAGTCTCAGATGAAGCTCCAGGAGGGCGAGGTTCTAAGCGTGAAACAGCTTCTACAGGGTCTGATTATCGAGTCCGGCAACGACGCAGCAAGAGCTCTCGCCAAAGAGGTCGCAGGCAGCGAAAGCAAGTTCGCGGAGATGATGACCGCACAGGCCAGAAAGTGGGGCTGCAAAAACACGAATTTCTACAATGCGAGCGGCATGCAGCATCCGAAGCATTACACCTGTGCTTCGGACTACCTGATTATCGCCCGCAAAGTTCTCGAAGACGAGACACTTCGGGAGATCTGTACGACCAGAAAAGTGACGATTCCTGCCACTAACAAAAGCAAGAAGCGCATCTACCTGAATCACACGACCCTCGTCAATGACAAAACATCCGGTGTCATCGGCGGCAAGACCGGCTTCTGGAATGAGGAGGACTGCTCGGTTGTCCTGCAGTATTATAAGAAGGACATGCGCCTTACGCTCGTCATCCTCGGCGATACTGAAGAAGGCAGAGAGAAGGATGTTGCAACTCTCACCAAAGCCGCGCACGATATGGTTCCAGGCTACATCGTTGCTAAGCCGAAAACCGAGGTCTGCAAGCTCTGGATAAAAGGCGGTGAATTCACCCGTGTTCCGGTTTATGTAAACGAGCGTGCCTACGCTTACCCGGCAAACGGCAAAGAATCTGCAATCAGAATAAAGACTTCGGTTCGAAAGAATCTCAAAGCTCCGCTTAAGAAGGGCCAGCGTGTCGGTAAGTGTGATGTCTACGTCAACGGGGAGCTCCGCGCTTCACATCCACTCGTAGTCCACAAAGCCCTGAAAGCAGGCTGGTTCACTTCAAATCTGTACATCTCGAACCGTTGCGCAATTGCAATTCTCGCAGGTGCAGTTCTGCTGGCACTTGCTGTGTATCTGCTCAGGAAGAAGAATAAGAAGTAAGCTATTGCCGGTGCAATAGCAGACCTCGAGAAAGTCCTGGCAGACCTGCAGGATGGCAGCGAGGTTGAATAGAAATACTGCTTATGATATAATCACATTCGCCGTCTTCGGGCGGCGCAATATGGAGAGGTACCCAAGTGGCTGAAGGGTCTGGCTTCGAATACCAGTAGGTCGTTAATAGCGGCGCGGGGGTTCAAATCCCCCTCTCTCCGCCAAAGATTAGAAACAGGGCGTCGGCCCTGTTTTTTCTTTTGCATATAGATTGTGTGGAAGTGCTGAGATGTGAAGGCCGGGCTATATCAGCGAAAAGTCCCCAACACCAATTATTTACTGTTGGGGACTTATGCAAGAAAAACGCAAAAAGAACCCAACTTTTAGCGGAATAGGCCTTCGACGTGGGCACTGCCATGTGAGGATGTGACTATTATCTTGATTCTAGGATGAAAATCATAATAGAGAGAAGCCAGCGATTTGCAATATTTTCATATACCTATATTGTTTTGTTGATTGAGTTAGCAATTGTTGGTATAAAATATAATAAACTTTGTAAATTTGTTTATATATGGGGGTAGTATGTTTTTTAAGTCAGAAAAAAAGGAACAAGATAAATCTCAGAGAAATTCATGGTGGGATAATGTCGTAGAAAACAGAAAACTTCTTTCAGATTCGCAAAGACCAGATGAGGAGAATTTTGGATACAGTATAGATAATCCGATTGTTGCTTTTAGTCTAGAGGATGAAAAATCTTTTATTAAAAAAATAAGAAGCTTAGATGGCTTAACACCTAGATGGAAAGAAACTGTAACATATTTTATGGATGGAATACATAGCGTTGATGATGTTGCGATTCATGTATATGAGATGGAACTGAACGAAACGACAAGAGAGGTGTATTTCTGCCCTTATGGATTTGATGCAAAAAATCCCCCATATGGTATGGTTTTGGAAGACGATGTCAATTGTAATCCAATATTAAAGCCTGAAACTGCGAATGCCAAAGTAGAGGAAATTTTTCCAAGTAAACAGGACAATAAGATAGTTGAGGTTATTGAGTCAGACCAGAGCACTGAGATAAAGGGGCCACTTGATGCAGAAGTTTTGGAAGATGATGAAAACATCTTAATACAGAGTGATAGCAATGACAAATGCAAAAAACAGCTTTCCCAGCTAGCGGCTTTGTGTGAGTCGGGCATTTTAACAAAAGAAGAGTACGCAGTAAAGTGTGCACAGATTAATCATGCTGAAAAAAAAGAAAAGGATGATAATTTGAGCGCTTTAAAAGCACTGCTTGACGATAAAATAATAACCGAAGAAGAGTATGCGGCAAAGATTGCTCAAATGCATATAAATAAAGATGCTGCAATCATCGGCAATACTGATGACGAAGTAAAAGTTGAAAAGCCTAAGAAGAACTCGAGGACTCTACTGTATATTATTGCAGCCGTTGTGGTGGTTTGCGTATGCGCGTTTGTTGCATTTGGAGAAGAAATATTTGGACCAGACCAAGCGTATTTAGACGCTCTTGCCGACTACTATTCAAGTGCAGCGTTTGTTCGTGATGGA
>JAZUII010000044.1:0-2427 GCA_045642105.1 Anaerovoracaceae bacterium
CCTGAATATTGCTCGTAATCAGCCATATATTAACTTTTTTGAAACCATATGCGTGACACAGTCTGTACAGAGAATCCTCAGAGCGCTTGTTCTCTGCACCGCTTTTGATGAATTCCTCACCTATGTCCAGTATGACTTTGAGTAACTGATTTGCTTCTATAATATCCAAATTATTCTCCTTTGGGGACGGATCCCGTCCATTTCGATTATCATATTATACGCCAAAAGGCAGCCGAATGGATGTCTTTTTTATTTCTTATTCTTACCATTTATCAAGCAATAACTAAGCCAGTCCGAAAGCCGCAGCCCCCGCTCGATCGACGCCCCGTCACGATTCCCTTCATCGTTCGAACCGGACACTCATGTATAAAAGTATAGCCATGCGTGTACAAATAATTGTAGATCAGCGCCTCCGACTTGCTCCTCACATAAGTCCCATCAATCGTAAGCTGCGTAAGGTACTCCGGACGATATGGCTTACACTTGAGCCTCAGGTGCTCCCATTCCTTAACTTTCTTCATTATCACACTTACCGAACTTGACGAAAGGACCCAACTATCAAAAAACCAGGCTCGAGTTGAAGCCTGGTTTTACCTAATATTCTAGAACACTTTGCGCAGAAGGTATCTCTGCTTGCCGCCGTACATCTCTCGCTGCTCTACGATGTCGAAGTTCAGCACTGTGAAGTTGCGGTAGCTGTATGGATTATCCGGCGAGATTGTTGCCAGACCCTCTGCTGCGCCCATCTCAACTGCTTTGCCGATACGCAGCTTGTTGAAATCACGCTGAATGCCATAACCTCTGTACTTTGGCGATACAATTGTCAGGTCGAGGGATGCAGTTTTTGCAAGCTGCTCGCGGTCATAGTCAAAGTACTTGCCGTAGTTTCTTGGATTGTCTGCATCGTTAGGAACGAGAACGCTGAAACCGGCTACCTCGCCGTCGCACTCTGCCATAAAGCAGCAGTCCTCTTCGAGCTGAATGATATACTCCTCGCGAGTTGAAGTCTGGAACAGATCCTTGTCAGGAAGGGCATCGACAATCTCGTCCTGAAGTTTCATTACCTTATCAATATCTTCTACTGTGGCCTTACGGAAAACAACTGTTTTTGGCTCTCCCTTGCCGTTAATAAGTTCTTGTGTAAAAGGAATATTTACCATAATTCTTCTCCTTTCCGCAGCGCACCTGCACAGGGGCGCATCACTCTGTTACAGCATATCTACAACCCTGCCGCTGAGTCTTGATTCTTCAGCCGCATTCGCAATAAGATGACTTTCAATTGATCTGGTGATAGAAGAGATGCTCTCATCTGAAGTTCCATGCTCCATCACACGGATGAACTCGCACACAATGCCATAGTCACCGCCGCCGTGTCTGCCGACAGCTTCAGGAAGCTGTATGATTTCAGGCTCGGTCGGAACTTCACTGTATGAGCCGTATCTTGTCACAGTCAGGCAGTTCTCACTGTCATCACCTTCAATAGAACCATGCTCACACATCACCTTGATTCTACGATGAATTTTATCACTAAAACCACTCATCTGGAAAGTGGCTGTAACTCCATTCTCAAATTCTATAAGTGTAACCTGATGGTCGCATACATTGTTGTCGCATCGGAAGACGCATCTGCCGTATGGACCCTCTTCGATAGCCGCAAGCATTCCCTCTTCCGTCATGTCGTCAGTAACATCTACTGAACGCCACTCACCGATCATTGGAAGATATACTTTTCGAGCCTCAAAGCGGCACTCATCAGCACACTTGCAGTCCCTGCAGTAAGCTGTGCTGCCCTCCGGAGCATTAGCCTCCTTGAAGAAAGTCAGGTCACCGAAAGACGAGACCTTTCTGGCCGGACTGTCTGTGAGCCACACGAGTATATCCATGTCGTGGCAGGATTTCTGCAGGATTATCGGGCTTGATGTCTCGCTGTCATTCCACTTGCCTCTCACGTATGAGTGCGCCATGTGGAAATTGCCCATATATTCCGCATACTCTATTGTAACAATGCGACCAAGTCTGCCGGAATCCACAATGCGCCTGATCTCTGAGAAAAAGGCCGTATATCTGAGCACATGGCACACGACTACCTCGCATCCCATGCTGTCAGCCTTCTCTTTGAGGAGAATGCACTCCTCCGAGCTTGGGGAAATCGGTTTCTCGAGGAGCAGGTCGTAGCCTATGTCGAGCAGTGCCATCGCATGCTTGAAGTGTTTTCGGTCAGGTGTTGCAACTACGCAGGCATCACAAATATGACCTTCCGCGATAAAACCGCTGAGTTCAGCGTAAGCGTTGTCTTCTGCAATTGCGTATTTGCGGCAGGCTGCTTTGCGTCGTTCAGTATTAGGCTCAACAACTGCGCAGATTTCCACGCCCTTGTCTGCCAGATATGAAGCATACAGCATGCCTCTCTGTCCTGCACCAATAATA
>JAZUII010000045.1:0-17069 GCA_045642105.1 Anaerovoracaceae bacterium
CTTGTAGGTAATTGGTTCCGGCACTCCTTTTACAGAAGGCTTTGACCAGTACTTGAGCAGATTATCCCACTCTACCGAACCCTTTCCATCGCTGCCGATTGCAACAGTCTTTGAAGGCGCAGCTTCTGTGTCAGGTGCGAAAACACTGCTGTCTGCCACTGCCCAGTTTTCTGACTTCGACTTATCTTTCACGCCCTGCTTCAGATAATATACTGTGAATTCTACATCTGGTCTTTCGTCATCAGCCCACTTCTCATCACCTTTGAAAGTCTTTGTTCCACTGACATTAAGGACTACACGCTTATCTAAGACGGAGTATTCATTTGTCATTCTGACACCCGTTTCAGTCCATTCGTTACCCTTGAACTCATAACCGGCAACTGCATCTTCTTCAACTGTGAAAGTCGTATCCCATTTGCCGTCTTTTAAGTCAGGAAGCATGATATTGTCAATTGTCCACTCGTTTGTTCCTGCAGCGAATTTCATTTCGTATTTTTCGCTGAAATTCTCTCGGCTTATTGTGACATATATCTTCGCAGGTCGTGTGTTATCGCAGTTGTCAGCATCTGCCCACTCTTTTGCCAGCTTGAATGATGCCATATCGATTGTGTTCCTGAATGCAACCGTCTGAGTCTTCTTGTCGCTGCTTACCGTTGTTCTGACATCAGCTGTCTCAGGCTTGAAGTTCTTGTCCTCGTATATAGCTCCAGTTACATGAACATCCTCTGCAGCACTTGAAGCGCTAAAATCATTAACAGTCTCTGTTACACGGTACTGCCACTCGTTGTGATTGAGATCGTATTTAGGCAGACCGCAGAAGCTGTACTTGCCATTGATAACATTTGCATAGTCTGCAGCCTTTACAGTAATCACGTTCTTGCCGTCAGCCCCGAATGACTCCCACTTTTCTCCGTCGATGCTTCTCTCGAGGGTAAAAGCCATCTCTTCAGGCAGAGCGCCCATTTTTACGAGACGCTGTATCTCACTCGAACCGAGCGCTGTTCCAGGCTTCTCGTCGCTGTACCACTTCTTGTCGATTACAACTTTGACTGTCTTGAGCGTATTGTCGTACTTGTTGTTATTACTGTCTACCGCCGAATCATAGAAGTCCTGATACTCGCCATCCTCAGGCAGCATTACTTCTTCCTTTAAATAGTAATCGTACTCCTTGCTGTTAGGAGCATATTTAATCAGGTTGTCATAGGTGCACTTCCAGCCTCCGTTTGCGTCCAGAATAACCGGATTTGTTATTGATTTTGACGGGTTCTGATCTTCAGGAACCATCTCTTCTCCGGCTGGCATGCCGTTTCCCGCCGCCCATTTTCTGTACAGGGTAAACTGAACTTTCTGAGGTCTATAGACAGTATTGTCGAGGCCGAGATTATTGTCCTCACCTTTCCATACCTTCTCGATAGCCTCAGACTTTGTTTTACCTACGTAGTGGTTCTCGTAAGCCGCTTCACCTTCATACTCGGTTGTTGAACCTGCTGCTTTCTTGAGTACAACAGGATGCTCAACGCTGTAACCCTTGAGAGGCTTAACGTCATATCCGCTGCCCATATTCTCCTTTACATAGTAGATGAGCGGCTCATGGTTAGGCCCGTAGTATGGAAGCGGATGTTCACCGTTGTCATCTCTGTAGGACGAGAAAGTGAATGAACCTGTTGGATTCTCTCCCTCGCCTGGATACAGGGTGTATGCATCCATTACAACCGGAGTTGTATCCTTCATAGGTTTTCCGTTCTCAGCTACCTGTGCGTACAGGGTAAATGTCGCAGGACACATCTTCTTACTGTCTACATCATTGAACCACTGCTTATCGACTTTAATCTTTACATGAGATTGCGGTTCGCTGACGAAGGTATTTGTAATGCGGAAATTGTTCGTAGATACCTGTTCAAGCGTCTGCCTGTACTCATCAAGCTGTGATTCTAACGACTCCAGCATGTAGTAATGGAACGAACGTCCGTACTCATCATAACGCTGGAGAGGTGTACCATCTAATTCCTTGTCGAATCTGAATTCATCCTGACCGTCCTTAAGATCCACTTCCTGTGCTTTCTTAAGGCCGTATTCGCCGCTGCTGATTGCCTGGCGAAGCTTATCTGCGTCAGTGGCGATGTCGGAAGGAAGTTTCTTTGTCGTACGATATGCCTCTATGCTAACTTCAGGCCACTTGTCTTTAGGAATATTAAACCCGTCAGATGCTGCCCAGATTTTCCGTCCGCGAAGAGTTCTTGTTCCGTACGTTGAATTAACTGTTGTTCTTGAATAGTAATTGCCGGTTCCCTCTTCGTCGATTTGATTGTATCCATCCGCAAGGACAAGTACATGTCCTGCTTCAGTATCGTTCATATTCGCAGCCTTAACGCTGAGAACATCTTTTGTATCCTCTACACTTGATGATTTATCTGGATGATCTGTAGTGTTGCAGTAGTTTGCTCTGTAGAAACCTGAGTCACCGGAATAACCCTCAACGAGGAAATAGATATATCTGTTTCCTTCCGAGTCGTAGCGCGCTGCGGTGCCAAGGTCGCAGGACCAGCACCAGTCGTTCCACTTTGTGTCCCAGAGTTTCTGTACAGCGTATACTTCTGCCCTCTTCTGATTGTCTGCGCAGTATTCCGCAATCCTGGCAGGATCATCGCTTATACCGTCTTCTCCTTCTTTGCCGAAGAAGGTCTCATCGTCAACTGAAATACGATATACATCAAAGTAGATATCCGGACGTGCGCTTGCAATCTTCTTGCTTCCGTCATCACGCCACACTTTGTAGCAATCGAGTTTAATCTCCTCGGATCTGGTATTGTTTGCCTCCCAGATGTATTTATCACCTGTATGGTGCTTGTCAGCTCCTTTGATCTCCTTGCGGCTCTCATAAGTGCCGGCAATATAGCTGTCTCCGTCTACTGCAGCGATTCTCTTTCCGTCAACTTCTTTGAACTCATTATCCTCATTGCTGAGCCATACCTCACGGATTGAATATTCATACTGACGACCTTGATCATCGTATTTGTCAAGATCACTGATTGTTACAGTTGCTTTGCCTTCCTTAAGCTTGCCATTGTCAATTTCGATGCTGCTATCCTGAGATTTGAAATCAGGAAGAGCAAATTCTTTGCATTTCTCTTTATCTCCACCTTCTGTAAGAAGTGTTCTTTCAACAACAAATCCGGCCTCAGGCACTGCTCCGCCCGCAACCCAGCTCTTTGTCATCTCAAGAGTCAGCACGCCGTAACGTCTGTTGCTGATTGTGTAATCTGACTGCATATTATCAGCAGTACGCTTATGAGACTCTACAAATACATCGTAATTGTAGTCCACATTATGGGAGAGATCGCCCTCTTCAATCCTTCCGACAATTCTCTCGTCTCTGTATGGATTGTTTCCTGCGTCTGTAAGATGCTCGATAATAGCGTCTTTGCCTTTTATTTCGGAAACTTCTGCCTTGCCGACTTTTGTTTCCATTACATAATAATTATCTTTGCTGTCATTAGCTCCATTCTTTGGAATGGTAATCTCTGTGAACCAGCCGTTTTCTTCGTCAAGGATCCCTGTTGCGTCCTTGCCATCCGCTGTTTTTGCCGGTTTTCCGGTCTCGCGGTTATATATGCCGAAAGTGATTGGCTTACGTGAGATTACATCGTTCTCGTCAAGCCATTCTTTAACAACTCTGAAACTGAGGCCTTCACCCTCTCCCTGGAAATTGGAATACGAATAGCTAACCTGCGGAATGCTGTTGCCGTCTAATGAAACAACGCTCTTTTTCATTCCGTAGCCGGAACTCCAGCCGGTTGAGGATTCCTTCTCAATTGCATGGTATTCCCACTCTCTTCCATGCTCATCGAATCTAGGGTACTCGCCGCAGAAATACTCCCATATATTCTTCTCTTCAGAATATGAGCTGTAATCCACCGTAATGTCTTTATATAACTCAGTAGTTATTCCATTACTTCTGTAGACATCGAATTCTGCCTTCTCGTCTCCGACGATATCGCTATCTCCGGTTACATCTCTGACACTTCCGTCTGCTTCTCTTATATACCACTTCTTTGTGATCTTGAGCGCAGTTTTACCCGAAACACGGTTAACTGTATCCGTCTTGCTGCTGGCTTCTGGCTCACAGTATATAGTTGTCTTCTCATTTCCTATTCCAGGACCGATAGCTCCAAGATTTACGGTGTCATATACAGGGGTGCCGTCTTCTTTTTCGTCGATAATTCTGACAGGCACAAAATCGCCGCCGTCTACGCTTACGCCAACCTCAACCCAGCGATAATCGATTTTCGCTCCTATATTGCCATCCTTAATGTATTTCTTAATCTCAGGGCTGCTGCAGCTTGCTCCAGGTGTCTCCGCATGGAATCCGCTTAGTACAGCTGTAACATAGCCATCCTTATCTGCTTCTTCAGGATTCTCCAGATCATCTGCAACTACAGGCTCCCAGCCGTTATCTGTCTTCTTCTGAAGCTGGAGCTTAACATCTGCAGTCATGCTCTGAAGTGCCAGCGCTTCGATAAGCTTGTTACCCTTTACAGAGAATGTTCCCTCACGGGTATTCTTAACTGTTGCACCGTTGAGAATGAGGCCCTTGCCATCAAATCTATCCTGAACGTCTTCGCCGTATACAGATTCTTCATTGACAATCTCTGTATGATAATCTCCTGAAACACCTATCTCTCGTGCAAAATACAGATATCTGTTACCAGTCAGATCGTATTTAGGAAGCATGTCCTGCATTTCACCTGACTCATCTTCTTTTGCTCCAATCTGAATGTCGCTCTCATCCTGCAGCTTGTCGATTGTTTCCTTATCGTAGTTCTGAACAGGACCCGCATGCTCAATCTGATTATCGGTCACTTCGCCGGACTCACCTTCTGCAACACGATAAAGATAGAGGCTGCAGTCAGGTCTGCCGTCTCTGTCACCGCCGTCTTCCCATATTGTATGCGCGGTATAGCTTGTCATTCCCTCGAGAGTCAGCTGCACCTCTCCATCTTCGTGAAGGGCAGTGTCCACATTCGAGAAATTCCCAACATTCTCGTATACAGGCTTATAATCATCATTGTCAGTGAGAGCTTTTACCTTCTCATCATTAAGTTCAATATAATATGTATAAGGGTTTCCCGACTCAGCATAAGCGGGCATCCTGTCAAGTGCAGCTTCCCACATGCTGTCGTCGCTTTCTGTATCAAGAATTACATCTTCTGTCGAAAGTTCCTCAGTTGTCGAATTCTGATTTCCATCCTCATAGCGGAAAAGCTTATATCCTATCTGCTCAGCTGACGGTCTGGATGAATAGATATTTCCGTTATCGAACCATAACATATCCGCCTTGTAGTTGGATGCAAGGGTATACATTATCTCGTGATTGGCTGCGCTGCTCTCAACATCCGTTGCGATAAAATGCTCCGCATCCGCTTCGCTTGTATATTTCCATTCGATAGGCTGCGTCTCATCGTCAATGGTATATTCATTCGGCAGACTGATAGTAAATCTCCAGTGATTCTCATCTATTTCAGTAAATCCAATATCATCAGGAAGATTAGGAATCGACTCCATTCCAATTTCCTGCATATTGCTCTCTGTAAGCTCTACGAACTCACCTTCACCGTTCTTGAAATACAGCTTCGCCCCGTTCTCCGGATTGGTATAATCCTCAGCCGCCGGACGCAGACCGTACCAGTTACTCAAGCTGTTGTCATTCCACGTCAGATCAAAATTCTGATTGATGTACTCACCTGCCTGTACAGTCGGCTCTGTTGAAGGTGGCTGTGTCTGTGGGTCTACATCTTCAGCGAAAACTACGCCTGCTGATGCAGGCATAGTTGTTACCGTAATCACAAACGCCAATATTATCGCCGTCAATTGTTTGAACTTTCTCATTGATTATTCCTCATTTTTCGACAAATAGGTTCTTACGCCCCATTATTCAATGGTATTATACGCCCCATTATGCTCCCTTTCAAAAGGATACTAATAGCGTAATCACAATTCAGAAACACATGTAAAATCACGCTGAAAGTTCTCAACAATTTACAACAAAAACTATGAGCCACTTGGCGTCTTCAAACACTCCTTGCTATAAGCGGAACTTGAGTGCAAAGCATAAATCAACTTGAAAAAGATAAAGTTTTCAAATATTATGAAAGACAGTAATAGTTCACAAATTTACTATTAATAAAAAAAGGAAAACGATATGAATTACACAACATGTCCGCCTACAGATTTTAAGAACATCCGCGAGATTATTCGCGACTGCACACAGAGATATGCTGAGAAGGATGTTTTTATCATCAAGAACAAGGCACCAAAAGGCGTAAAGTGGGACACTCTTCCTGAAGATGAGAAGTACACTCACATCAGATTCAAGGATATGGGTCAGCACCTCGACGCGCTCGGAACAGCAATGATTGCTCGTGGTCTCAAAGGTCACAGAATTGCTGTAATCGGAAAGAACTGTTATGAATGGACACTCTCATACTATGCAACAGTTGACGGAGTCGGTCTGGTTATTCCACTGGATACCGCACTTCCAACAGCCGAGATTGAGAGATCCCTCATAGTAAGTGAAGCAGATACTGTAATGTTTGACCCTGCACACCGCGAGAAGCTTGAGGGAATCGTGGCCGCCGGCACAACAGCTGTTAAGAACCTTATCTGCTGGGACGAAATTCCTGCGCTCATCGAAGAGGGCAGCAGACTTCTTGAGGATGGCGACCGCAGCTACCTCGATGCCGAGATTAACGACAACGAGATGAGCATCCTGCTTTTTACCTCAGGAACCACAAGCAACGCGAAAGCAGTTATGCTCTCGCACCGCAATATCGCTAACAACATTTATGGACTTCAGCGACATGAGGATATCAACATCAACGATGTAGGTCTGGCGCTGCTTCCATATCATCACACATTCGGTTCAACCGGCCAGCTCATCTTCATGTGCCAGGGTGCAACCACCGCATTCTGCGACGGGCTCAAGCACATACAGAAGAATTTTGCTGAATACCACGTTACCGCATTCTTCTGCGTTCCGCTGGTTCTCGAGTCAATTCACAAGAGAGTACTCCAGAACGCCAAGAAGCAGGGTAAGCTTGAACTTATGAAGAAGATGCAGAAAGTCAGCCGTGTTCTCATGAAGTGCGGCATTGACCTTCGTAAAACTTTCTTCAAGTCGGTACACGAGGGAATCGGCGGCAACTTCCGTCTGCTCATTAGCGGAGGCGCGCCTGTTAATCCTGTTGTACAGAATGACTTCTATGACTGGGGTATCATCACAGTTAACGGCTACGGCCTGACAGAGACTTCACCGGTTATCGCTTCCGAAAGTCCAAAGTGCCGTCGTGCCGGCTCAATCGGTCGTCATATGGATGTTCTTGAAATTAAGCTCGACAATCCTGACGAGGACGGTATCGGTGAGCTCTGCGCAAAGGGCGAGAATGTAATGCTCGGTTACTACAAGAATCAGGAAGCCACTGACGAAGTTCTTAAGGACGGCTGGTTCCACACAGGAGACTATGCAAGAATCGACAAGGATGGATACATTTTCATCACAGGTCGTAAGAAGAACGTAATCGTACTGCCTAACGGCAAGAACATTTTCCCTGAGGAGCTTGAGCCTTCAATCAACAACCTTCCTTATGTAGATGAGTGCATTGTTTTCGCAGTTCCTAAGGGCGATACAGGACTCGAGATTGCAACCAAGGTTGTTCTCGACAAGGATTACATCAGAAGCGAGTGCGCAGGCATGGCAGAGGACGAGGTAATGACTAAGCTCAAGGATGAGCTCTGGAAGGACATCAAGGCATTCAATGCTACACTTCCTTCATACAAGCACATCGAGCACCTGGCTATGACTACTGAGCCAATGGTAAAAACAACTACTCAGAAAGTCAGACGTCAGATTGAGATCGATAAGACGATTGAAGACGGCTGCCTCGAGCACATCAGCACAGCAAAACAGTAATTTTCACACATAAAAAAGGGCTGTTGCACTTACGATTAAATTTCGTTAGTGCAACAGCCCTTTTGTCTACATCTATTCTATCGATCCGAAATCTTTGTCTTGTGCATTTCCGGATTGAACATTTCGAGCTTGCCGATTCTGTCAAATGCCTCTGCAATAACATCAACAGAAACTGTCAGAGATGCTCTCATATAGCCTTCACCGCAGTCACCGAATGCGTTACCAGGAAGCATGAGGACATGTGCGTTCTCGAGAATATACTCGCAGCACTCTGCTGAAGTCATTCCAGTATCCTTGATATTAATCCAGAGGTAGAATGTACCCTTTGGCGGATACTGTGTGTGCATGTTCTTAAGTGCGTTTACTCTCTCAGCTCCGTAGTTGAGTCTCTTCTTGAACTCCTCAACAGCTGCAGGCTGAACTTCTTTTCTCATTCTGATTCCGTGCAGATACGCTCTCTGTGAGATTGTTGGCGCACAGAACATTGTAGCCTGAGAAGATGTCAGGAACATCTCCATAAGTCCTTTTGGCAGGATGATATTGCTGACTCTCCATCCGCACATGATATAGTCTTTTGAACTTGCATTGATTGTGAAAGTTCTTTCCATCATACCAGGCAGTGAGCAGAATGGCACAAACTTGTTCTCAAAGCTGTATGCAGTGTAGATATCATCTGCAATTACCATGAGGTCGTACTTCTCGGCAATTGCTGCAATCTTCTCCATTGACTCAACCGTGAGACAGCTTCCTGTAGGGTTGCTTGGTGTATTGATAAGAATAGCTCTTGTTCTGTCAGTGATGAGCTCTTCAAGTTTCTCAGGTCTAACCTGGAAGTCATCCTCCTCATATGTTGGAAGCTCAACAATCTTTGCTCCGTTGAGATCAATCTGAAGGAAGTATGAACTGAAATAAGGTGCCTGTACGATAATCTCGTCACCAGGATCGCAGATTACCGACATGATAGTATAAAGCGCATGGCTTCCGGATGATGTTACCAGAATCTGCTCATCATCGATGTCGAGGTCATACTCTTCTTTGTAGAATTTCTGAATTTCTGCTCTAAGCTCAGGATCGCCCTGGAAATTGCTGTATCCGCAATATCCGTTAGTTGCATCCTGAAATGCCGCATCGATAATTCTCTGGTCTGTGTTAAAATCTGGGTTACCTATGCTGAGGTTGATGCAGTCATCCATGGACTGTGCAACAACATCAGATTTGGCCATAGCCGCACCTTTATTAACAAAATTCCAGTGTCTTTTAGCAATAAACTTGTGTTTCATCTCTTTGTTGTCCTCACTATTCTTCTATAACTTTTATTGTTTTGATCACCTGTGGTGTCTTTGGCTTGTCATTGAACATGCTTCTTGGCGTGCTGACAATCTCGTCTGCAACCTCCATACCCTCTGTTACTCTTCCGAATGAAGCATACTGTCCGTCCAGATGAGGGCTTGTTGTTGTCATGACGAAGAACTGTGAACCTGCTGAGTTCGGATCCATTGCTCTTGCCATTGAGAGAACTCCTCTCTCGTGCTTGAGATCATTCTTGAATCCGTTCATAGTGAACTCTCCCGGAATAGTCCATCCCGGACCGCCCATACCAGTTCCGTCAGGACATCCGCCCTGAATCATGAAACCCGGAATTACTCTGTGGAAAATAAGTCCGTCATAGAAACCAGCATCGCAGAGCTTCTTGAAATTCTCAACAGTCTTCGGTGCTATTTCCGGATAGAGCTCGCCCTGCATAACGCCGCCATTCTCCATCTCAATTGCAAATTTCATCATATCATATTCCTCCTGCTTATGTCTTGTTATTCTATAGATTTTAACGACTCAGTCATTGAAATATTTCTGAGTCTCTTTCTCATCGCAAAACTTACCACCACGGCAAACACAAATGTCAGTATAACAGAATATACATAATCCATCACTGTGATTCTAGATACAAAGAAGATCGTGTTCACGCATATCTTGGAAATGACGAAGTCGAGAAGCCATTTACCAAGGAAGATTCCAACCAGCGCCGCTATGGCAGTCAGGAAATAATTCTCTCTGAACACATACTGCTGCGTCTCTTTGTCGTAGAATCCGAGTACCTTGATTGTCGCAACCTCACGTATTCGCTCGGTAATATTGATATTCGTCAGATTATACAGAACGATGAAGGCCAGAAGCCCCGCACAAAGTATAACAACAAATACCACAGCGTCAAGACTCTTCATCATATTCTCAACCATATCTATGGTATCGAGATTAACCGCCGCAGCTGCAACCTTGCTGTTCTTCTTAAGTGCAGTCGATGCCTCTCTTATCTCATCGTCAGAAGCCGATGACGGAGCTTTGACCAGCGCGGTCTTTATACTTGCTTTCTTTCCGAAAGCCTTGTCGTAGCACGACTTTGTGATATATACATAATTTCTAACATAGTTATCGCAGACACCGGTAACTTTTACCGTAGCTTTCCTGTATCCGTCCTTGATTGTAATCGTGTCGCCGACATCAACATTGTGTCGCTGCTGCATCTCGCGACATACTATGGCCTCGCCGTCTTTTGGATATTCGAGATCCCTGCCTCCGTCATGCAGGCTGATAAAATCGCTTATTCTGCTGTCATCTGTAGCGACAAGTATCACCTGAACGCTTTCGCCTTTCAGCGATACATCCGCGCTCGCCTCGTGCAGAAAAAGAATATCTCCGACCTTGTCATCCGTCTTTTCACCGGCATATTCTATGAAATCCTTCTGGCTGTCAGCGCTCATATTGCCGTTAAAAGCAAGCAGGTAATCGTAGTTAAGCACCTCTTCGAACTGGAATTTGGCCACGTTCTTGATGGTCGTGTTGATTCCGAATCCGGCAATAAGAAGAGCAGTGCATCCGCTCACACCGAGAACCATCATAAAGAAGCGCTTCTTATATCTGAATGTGTTTCTGATTGAAACTTTATACAGGAAGCCTATGCGCTTCCATATTGCCGGGATTCTCTCGAGAAGAATTCTCTTTCCGGCCTTTGGTGTCTTTGGCCTTATGAGCTCTGCAGCCTGAACGCCGAAGTCACTCGCACAGCTCGCCCAGGTTGCTCCCATTGAACAGATAACAGCAACCGCCAGTGTAACTAATCCGAGTCTCCAGTTGATGACATATTCAATCTTTGGATTGAAGTCGTACATCATTCCGTATGCGTTCCAGATTACAGCAGGGAAAATCTTACATCCCGCAAAGAATCCGGCAACTGCTCCGATTACTGCAGCACTGCCTGAATAGAACAGATACTTGCCGAGAATTGCCGAGTTGCTGTAACCCAGAGCCTTGAGAATTCCTATCTGCGTTCTGTGCTCATCCACCATTCTGGTCATAGTGGTCATGCACACAAGTGCCGCAACAAGGAAGAAGAACAGTGGGAAAATTTTCGCTATTCCTTCAACTATTCCCGCATTCTCATCAAATACGGAGAAGCCGGTGTTGTCATTTCTGGTAAAAACATAGGAGTTTCCCGCCTCCATGTCATCAATCTTCTCCTGTGCCTCGTCGAGCTTGGCTTTCGCAGCATCAAGAGTGCTCTTGGCACGCGCAAACTCGCTCTCCGCCATGCTTCTATTATTCGCGAGCTCTTTTCGCCCATCCTCTATCTGTTTCTCGCCTGATACAATCTGTTCGAGGCCTGCTTCAATCTGCGCTATGCCCTTATCAAGCTGCACAAGCTGACCGTTTAATGTCTTCTCCTGCTTCTTGTATGCACCAAGCATCTGTCTCTGCTCATCTGTAATATTGTCGCCAAGCGCCTCAAGCTGGGCAATTGCCCCTTTCAGCTGTTCTATTCCACCTACAAGTTCCGGTCTCTGATTTCGGAGAGTTGTAAGCTGACTGTTAAGACTCTTCTTCTTTGAAGCGAGCTCATTCGCATTGGTATCGAGTTTATCTGATGCGCTGCTTAACTGACTCTGCGTGTTCTGTCTCTGCCTGTTGTACTCGGCAAGGCCACTCTCATATTCATTGACCTTTTCCTGAAGGGCCTCGTTCGCTTTCTCAATGGCATCATTTCGTCTCTGCCTGTTAATCTTTGATGCAAGAGCCTCCATATCAGACTGATGCTCATCGAGGAAATCATCCGCATCATCACCGAAGTACTCTTTTCCGCCCTTCAGTTTAAGATACATACTGGTATAATAATCCGCAGTCCACGCACCATCTCTGACAAAAAAGAAACTGCTAAGGCTTCCATCACCGAGGCTTGTCGATCCTCTCTGGTAATCCAGGAAAATCGGAGTTGTAACTGTTCCTACAACTTTAAACTCTCTGTATCTGATATTCTTCAGTGCATCCTTGTCGTTATCATCCGACAGGACAACAGTGTCCCCCACCTTAAATGAGGAGGCGTAGTCATCTACCACACACTCGTTGTCAGCTTCAGGCAGTCTGCCTTCCTTAAGCTGAGGCACGTTGACACTTTCCGGCAGATTCATAGCCCTGTAGACGAGCTTCGCGCCCTTGTTTGAATCTATTACATAGTCCTGCTCGAAAGCCGCCTCTGCAGATTTGACACCCGGATACTTTTTGGCAGTCTCTACGCTTTTATCATCGATTCCGTAGGATGTGACAATCTGGTAGTCATACATGCCGCAGTCCTCGAGATAGTTCTGGCAAGTCGAGAGCATTGCCTGCTTTGTCACCTTCAGGCCGCTAAAAAAGCCTACGCCAAGTGCGACGATTGCAAGAATCGCCAGGTATCTTTCTTTGGAATTTCGGATTTCTCTTAATGTCGATCTTTTAAGCATTTCGCATGCAGTTCTCTTTTTTCTTCTACCACTCAATCTCTTCAATAGGCTTTGGATCCGGATTCATATATTCCTCAATAATTGTTCCGGATTTGACTCTGACTACTCTGTCCGCCATATCTGTAAGCGCTGAGTTATGAGTGATTATTATTACAGTCATCCCTTCTTCCCTGCTCATAGTCTGCAGGAGTTTGAGAATCTGTTTACCTGTGTTATAGTCAAGCGCTCCGGTCGGCTCATCACACAGAAGGAGCTTAGGGTTCTTAGCAATAGCCCTGGCAATCGCCACTCTCTGCTGCTCACCTCCGGAAAGCTGTCCCGGGAAATTGCTCATTCTCTCTTCAAGGCCCACCATCTTGAGTACCTCCTCGGAGTCGAGCGGATTCTCGCATATCTGTGTTGCAAGTGAAACGTTCTCAAGTGCCGTCAGATTCTGCACCAGATTATAGAACTGAAATACAAAACCGATATCATGTCGTCTGTACTTTGTCAGTTCCCTGCTGCTCATTTTCGATATATCCGTTCCGCCAAGGGTAACACTTCCGCTTGTGAGTGCGTCCATACCGCCGAGAATATTGAGAAGAGTAGTCTTGCCTGCGCCTGAAGCACCTACTACAACAACCATCTCCCCTTTTTCGCAGCTGAAACTCGCGTCCCTTAACGCTTCAATGTCAACCTCACCTACGTGATAGACCTTTCTGACATTTCTGAATTCCACATAGCTCATATAGATTTCTCCTCTAGCTGTTCTGCTTTTTTGCCTCTGGCTTCTGCGGTCTGCCCTCTTTCTCATGATGGCCTTTTTTGCCTATAGAATAGGAAGCCAGTTTACCGACTCTGTTATTTGAACCCATTACCCAGAGTATATCACCCTTGAGTATAGGCATATTCGCATCCGGCATAGTGATGGTATAACCGTCTCTCTGAATGCCGAGAATCATGCAGCGGTTCTTAGTAAGAATGCCGCTGTGCTTGATTGCTTTTCCAACGTATTTCTCTGTTCCTCTTACTTTGATAGGGGCGCATGCCAATGCAGATACAGTGTCCGGATAGTCTGATTTCATGAATTCGTCAAGGGTTCTTATGTTCTCCGGACGATCCCCAAGGCCAAGTGTTCTGTAAAGTGATAAAAGCGAAGCCTCGTCAGCAACGGCGAAAACCTTATCGCCTTTTCGAATCACTGTATCCGCAGAAGGCGTAACTGTATTCTTCGAGCCGCTTCTGATTTTGACAATATATACTGAGAATTTGTGTCCCCAGTCGAGCTCCTGAATTGTACTTCCTATGTAGTCGGCATCTTCAGGAACATAGAATGAGAAAATGCTGTAGTCTTCATCCAGCCATCTCTTTGTTCCGTATTCTGCAGCCTCGTCGTCGAGGGTCTTCTCGTTGAGGTTCCTCAGGAATCGTGTCTCAAGCTGCAGATAGTAGGTCTGCACGACATCCGTTCTGCCAACCAGAATAATCGCAGCAACGATTACTGCAAGAGGAAGCAGAACCTGTGTTCCGAAGAATGCTCTCAGTGGGAAGTATGCCGCAATGGCAATAACCATAATTCTGATTACAACTGTTGCCATCAGAGGAGGTCTGTTTGACATTTTCTCCAGCCACAGATGTGTAAAACTTATGCTGTGGAATCCAAGCATAGGTTTGATAAAGAGCGCAATAATGAAGAATACTATCGCACAGGTTATGTATTCTGCGGGTCTTACGCCCGCTTTTCCTTCAAGCAACGGCTCCAGCAGTCTGATTCCGGCAACAGAAGTTATCATCATAATACTTCCGTAGAGCAGAGTTTTGACCGCAAAGTCTTTGAGCACTATGTTCCAGTCCTGAGCCTTATCCTCATCGAGCTGGTCGTCGGATGTGTATTCATCGAGCTTCTCTATGAGTCTGTCAGGCAGAATCCTGTAGAGAAGATTCACTATTGCATCTGACTTGCTGATAATCACCGGCGCGATGATTATAGTAATTATTGAAGAAGCAACTATAACCGGATAGAGATACCCGTCTATCACGCTGAGCGATATTCCGAGCGACGCTATGATGAAAGAGAATTCTCCGATAGGTGCAAGTGACACGCCTCCTTTTATCGAAGTCTCAAGATCCTGTCCGGCGATGAGCATTCCAATCAGCGCGAAAATCAGCTTTGCTATTACCGCAACAATTGCGATAGGAACGATAGTTGTCCATTTCTCAATGATTATTGAGGGGTCAACCAGCATTCCTACAGAAAGGAAGAACACTGAACCGAAGAGATCTTTGATTCCCTTTGTTACTCTTTCAATATTCTCAGCCTGCTTCGTTCCCGCAAGAAGTGAACCTGCGAGGAAAGCTCCGAGCTCCATCGAGAAGCCGAGCTCACTGGCGATTATCGCCATCAGGAAGCAGAAACCTATCGAGAGCACAGCAAGGGTCTCGTCATTTAAGTTATCTGTGAATTTGCCGAGCAGGGTTGGAACAATGAATATTCCGAGCACCAGCCATACAATAAGATAGCCGGCCATAGTTGTAAGTGTAAGGATAATTGAGTTCTCGTCTCCGCTGCTGCTGGCTGATATGGTCAAAAGCACAACCATCATGAATACGCCGAAAACGTCCTCCATTACAAGCGAGCCCATGACAACTGATGTGAATTTCTCCTTCTGTAAGCCCTGCTCCTCAAAACATTTCTGTATTACTACGGTCGAGCTTATTGAGAGCATCGAGCCGAGGAAAATACTGTCCATAGCGGAGAGTCCAAGAAGAACTCCAAGTCCGTAACCCGCTGCCATTACACCTGACATCTTTACAAGTGCGCTGACCACCGCTGTTGAACCGATATTGGCTATCTTGTGCAGATCGAATTCAAGTCCGATATGGAAGAGAATGATTACTACTCCAATCTCTCCCCAGGTATCTATCGAAGCTTCGCTTCCAATATCAAGGAACAGTGGAAAATACGGGCTTATCAGAAAACCCGCAACAATATATCCAAGAATTACCGGCAGCCTAAGTCTCTTGAAGACAAGTGTTACAACACCTGCCGTCATGAGCATTACCGCAAGATCAACAATCAGCTGAGGTACTTCCATATGTCTCCCTTCAATCTATTTCTTAAGTTCTCTCTGACGCTGTCTCCAGTCAGGCATAAGTCTGTCCATATACGCCTTGAAATTCGGACCGTGGTCAGAAACTTTCGTGTGTACAAGTTCGTGTACGATTACATAGTCGAGCAGCCGGTCCGGCTCATCAGCAAGCATGATGCTGAAATTCAGATGATGAGTTCTCGTATTGCAGCTTCCCCAGCGAGTATGCATCTTTCGCACAGTCCATCCGTTACTGCGAAGCCCCGTCTGCGCCTCGATATAAGACAGGCGTTGCGCGATGCGCGCTTTTAGCTCTGCCCTGTCTGCCTCCGTGTAATCATCGATATCGCGATGTGTCGTCGCACGCTGAATGGTTCTCTGCTGAGCTTTCTCAATCCAAGCTTCGTTGGAGCGCACAAAAGCCCGAATGCTCGCATCACTTGTGAACCTCGGCACGCTCATCGCAAGACTTCCGTCTTTTCGCACCCTGAGATTGAGACGCTTCACATTCTTGCGAACTACATCTATGCAATATCCTTCAATAGTCATAATCATACTTTTATATTGTAACAGAATAGAGCCATGGATTGATGTGTTTCATGTAAAAAAACGGCTCTTTCTGAGAACCAGCTGTGGATTTGTTGTGTCAGCTCCGTCTCAGACGACCTTGGGTTCGTTAGGGCGAGGCTTTTTTCGCTATAGCGGTATAACCCTCGATTCTGCAACCATGTATCTGGTTATGAAGGATTTTGGGCGAGATGTTTTGTCGCTATAACAGTGTAACCCTCAATTCTGCAACAATTTCTCGTCAAATCAATCAAATCCACACTCTAATTCTTCATCTAAACGATCCGTTAATTGTTGCAAAAACAAGGGCAGTCGCCCTATAGCGACAAATCTTTGTGCCCAGATTCAATCTATCATCTGTCGATTGTTGCAAAAACAAGGGCTGTCGCCCTATAGCGACAAATCCTTGTGCCCGGATTCAATCTATCATCTGCCGATGGTTGCAAAAAACAAAGAGCTGCCGCTTCTAACGAAATCAATCGTTAGAAGCGACAGCCCCATATGTTGAACTAATCAGTTATAAATTACTTCCAGCAGTCGAGTTTCTCTGGGTCCATGCCGATATCTGCAGCACGGAATACCGGATCCTTGCCCTCAGCCTTCTGCTTCTTGTAGTCAGCAAGACACTTGCATGCTGCACCGCCAAGAATAGCAATTGAAGGAATATTTGTTACTACCATGAGACCCTGAGCCATATCA